>CAMWTO010000134.1 GCA_947177205.1 uncultured Ruminococcus sp.
TGGGCGGAATCGCAGACGGTCTTGTGCAGGGGCTTAGTGCAATCTGGGACACCGTCACACAAGTCTGTGATGAACTCTGGAACGGGTTTAAGGACTTTTTCGGGATTCATTCGCCGTCCCGATTAATGCGTGATGAAATCGGAAGATTTTTACTTCCTGGCGTAGCAGTTGGTGTGGAAGATACCACCGATGAAACAGCAGACGAAATCAATGGCAGTCTGAAAAATCTGTCAAACCAAATAGAAATTCCAGAAATTACGAATCCGGAACAATCAGAAATTGAAATCAATCCGCCCAAAATCAGCGTTTCAGATTCTGAATCCCTAGAATTTGAAAATCCTGAAACAGAATTACCTAAGTTGCCAGAACAGACTGAAATTAATCTGAAATCTCCAAAAATCAGCATTTCAGACCCAGAACCGATTGCATTCAGCAGTCCTGACATGGAACTGCCTGAAATTCCGGAACAGTCAGAAATTGATCTGAAATCACCTAAAATCAATGTTTTAGACCTAGAGCCGATTGCATTCAGTAATCCTGATGTGGAGCTGCCTGAAATTCCGGAACAGTCGGAAATTGATTTGAAATCTCCGAAAATCAGTGTTTCAGACCCTGAACCAATTGCATTCAGCAGTCCTGATGTGGAACTGCCTGAAATTCCGGAACAGTTGGAAATTGATTTGAAATCTCCGAAAATCAACGTTTCAGAACCAGAACCAATTGCATTCAGTAATCCTGAAATGGAATTGTCAAAAGTCAAAATTGATGCACAAGAACCTGAATTAAACGAATTTCCGGCAAAAAATCCAAAAACACAGATGTTCACACAACAGATTGAAATCCTTAGAAATTTTAATCCTGTGAACAATGTTCCGGATCTTGACGACCAGCGAATCACAGTGGAAATACAGTCACAGCTTGATCAACTCATAGTGACGCTGAATGCGGATCATTTTATTGCACGATTTGAACAGATCCTTGCAAGCTTTGGAAACAATGCAGTTCCGCAGTATTCGACAGTCTACAATCAGATTCAAAACACGCCGGAAAGACATGAAAATTCGCAGTTTGAATTATCAAAAAATCAGCAGATCAGTCCGAGATTCCATATTTATATCGGTGATACGGAAATCAAGGATTTTGTGATCGAGGCAATCGACCAGGCAAATGCAGTGTCAGGAGGTGTGAGTGTCTGATGGCATATTTGAAGATTGGAGTTTCAGAAGAAGATCTGCTTGCTGTTTCTCGGATTTCCGGCTATGATCTGTCCAATTTCTCGTTGAAAAATCAGTTTACCAGTGAATCAGGACACACTATCACCTACCCTGTCCGGATGCAGAAAAAACGGATTGCCGTGACTGCCGAAATTTACGGTGATGAATACGAACAGTTTATAAAAATAATCAAAAACCCAGAATTTTTCTGCATCTTTCGGAATCCGGACGGCGAAAAATCAGGTTATTTCATGGTGACTTCTGATATATCCGTGACAAAAATCATGAATGAAACGCCTGAAAAATCAGCACTCTATGCAATTTCGTTCACAATTGAGGAGGTGTAAGACATGGTCATTGAAGAACACGCAAGACTGGAGCTTTTCCTACCAGATGGACGAATTTTTGAGATTTCGGAAAGCGACCTCATTCAAAATTCACTGTCTGTGACATCCCAGTGCGTCAATGGAAACACATTCGGGTTCGGGTGTGTTTCTCCGGCACAGCTTTCTGTAAAATTTAGGATAAAAGATCAGGATATCGGACGTTATGACGTTTACGGTGCGGCAATTATCCTGTATTCCTGGTTCGGCAAACATCCGCCGGAAGATGGCGGCAAAAGAGGCGTTTTCAATGTGACAGCAGTCACAAAAAACAACGACATATTTACAATTTCAGCTTCTGACAATGTGTGTTTATTGGACACGGAGGCATTTAATCAAACGGGGAATGCTGTTTATCAAATGCTAGGAACAACTGGTGAGCTATGGAATGCCTGGAATGCTCTACAAATGATTGTAGACGGAGGATTAGCACAACAAGATTTTTGGAAAAACCCTCTTGTTTTCCATATGTTCCCGAAAGAGAATAATTTCACCCGGATTCCTAATTCTAGTGCTCTTTTTGACGGGTATGGGGTTTCAACATGTGAAGAAGTAAGATGGATTCTATTGCTTTCCGGCGAAGAATCAGACAATATCCGTGACTATACTGCATGGCTTGCAGAATATATGGGCGGATTTATCCATGCCGGAAACGATGGAGATATTCAGTTTCATTTATTTGAAACGCCGTATTATCATCCAGAACCGAAACGACTGGATCATTCAGAATTTGAACAAAATTCGCTGGAAATCGCAGGGTTTCAGATTTATTTATATTCGTCCAAAGTAATTCTGGAAGACAGGCAATTTAACAGCTGTGGAATCGATCAAAAAAATGAAAATGGTGTAGTTAATTTGGAAAGTGTGATCCAGAACAACCCATTTGTTGAATTTATTTATAAATATCGTGGATTGAGTTTATATCCGATTGTTGAGGCTTTGCATTATTATCAGAGGAATATTCAGATCCGACCATTTTCCGGGACTTATCACGGTAATGAATACCTGCATTTAGGACAGTATATTGAAATCACGGACAAGGACGGCATAAGCTACGGCACGACCATCACCAATATTACCTGGAAATTCCGAGGCGGACAGCAGATCAGATGCGTCGGAGAAGACTCCCGGACGCTCTCGCAGGCTCGCAAGCGATCACAGGCAATCCGTATGGGAGAACGACTGAAAACACAGATCAACAGAACGGAAAGCAATCTCAGAACGGAGATGGGAAACATGTCCGGTAATATGAAAGATATATCTGAGAATCAGACTGACCAATGGAATGCAATTCAAGATCAGCAAGACCAGATTAATGCACTTTGGAATGCACTGAATGGAGGCTGAGCATGATTCTGAAAGCGAATCAAAAATATATTGATATGTCATCCGTGCGGCATTTGCTGGCAACGGGTGAAAAAAATGCGGATTATCTGACATTTGAAGTAAACAAGAATTATCATGACACAGATTTATCAGAATGCAGTTTTCTTCTGCGTGCCGTCAATTCCGCCGGAAATCTGGTCGAGCAGACGCTCAAAAAGCAGATTGATCAGGAATCTATTTTCCTGACCTGGAAAGTTGACGAATATTTCACGGCAGTCCCCGGCGTGCTGAAAATCGAAATCCGAGGAATCCAGGATAACGAGCTAATTATCAAGTTTGATTTGTCGGACATGATCGTCCGGGAAAGCATCACCGGCGAGGGATTGCCAACTCTCCCGGATTCTTCTGTGATCCAGGGAGAAAAAGGTGATAAGGGCGATCCTGGAGAACCAGGCAAGGACGGAATTGACGGCAAGGACGGCTTGTCTGTCTATGAGATTGCAGTTAAAAACGGATTTACAGGATCAGAGAACGACTGGCTGGCAAGTCTGCAAGGGAAACCCGGCAAAGACGGCGTTCCCGGACAACAGGGAGAAAAAGGCGACCCTGGAGAGCGTGGCTTACAGGGTGAGAAAGGCGACAAGGGTGATCCCGGAGAGAAAGGTGATCCGGGAGAACCTGGAAGAGACGGAATCGACGGCAAAGATGGCATAAATGGCTTATCAGCTTATCAGATTGCCATCCAGAACGGCTTTGCTGGATCAGAGAGTGATTGGCTGGCAAGTTTACAGGGTGAACCCGGAATACCTGGAGAACAAGGCTTGCAGGGCATTCAGGGCGAACCAGGAGAAAAAGGTGAAAAGGGCGACAAAGGCGACCCGGGAGAACCTGGTACAAATGGACTGGACGGAAAGAACGGATTTTCACCCATCATAAAAGTCTTAGATGTTCATCCAGAAACAAAGGAAACAGGGTGCTTTCTCAGGATTACTTATTACGATGACCAGAAACAGAAGCTGATAACCATTATGACAGAGAACCTCAAGGCACGTTCCGAAGATCCTGGCAATTCCGGTGCAAATGTCATCAAAGAAACGTTGCTTAATACGTTAGGTTTCTCTGATCCAGCTGAAACATTGGAAACCTACGGAAATTCTGTCTATATCTACGAATCTTCCACAGAAAATTTTTCAACGCTTTCCGAAATTGTAGAGAAATGGGGCGGTGTTGCATCGAATAATAATTTTGTCAGCAAATTCAATCCGGATTGTGGCATCAACATGGCGAACTGGTCAGAAGCAAATGTCAGTACCGGAATCCTGTTTGCTCACAAGTTGGAGCTGTTCACAGGGCGGCTACTATTTTCCATCTATGCAAGTTTTTCTAGTTGGATAAATCAAACCTTGCATTTTCATCTGATCCAGGCTGAAAACCTGGAAAACGCACAGGAGAAAGCCCTCGCCGGAGAATTTGTGCAGAGTATGGATTACACGTTAGCTGGATCTTTGGCACAGACGGACGATATTTTCGCATTCGGATCTGTATCAGCTGGGAACTATTATTTGTACATTGATGGCACGTCAAAAGGCGATAATTCTAATTTCACCTATGCAAAAATTGAATATCTGAACTATGGGGGAACATAATCGTGCAGTATATTATCATGATTTTTATCATTACAGGTCTCGCCGTCGTAGATTACCTGACCGGGATCATCAAAGCTTACTGTAAGAATGCCATCAGCAGCCGCAATATGCGAATCGGTGGATTGCACAAATTAGCCGAAATCCTGATTATAATAGCATCATGCGGCTTGGATCTCGGCATCAACGTGCTCGGCAATTATTACGATGTCAACGAATTTTCCATGATCACAGGGGCAGTCACAGCATTCTGCGTCTTCGCCTATATCGTCATTATGGAAATGATCAGCATTTTTGAGAATTATGCAGAAATTAATCCAGAGGCACAGTGGGTTCTCAGAGTCGTGAAGCGATTCAAAAATTTTAATCAAAAGGGGCAGTGAACATGACAAAAAACGGCATTGATGTATCCAGACATCAGGGTAGCATTGACTGGACAAAAGTGAAAAGTTCCGGAAAAGTGGATTTTGCCATTCTCCGGGCAGGCTATGGCAAAGCTATCTCCCAGAAAGACAGCAAATTTGAAGAATATTACATGGAATGTCAAAAAAATGATATTCCAGTTGGTGCTTACTGGTATTCTTATGCAATGTCTCCGGAAGAAGCCCGGCAGGAAGCGGAAGTATTTCTGCAAATTATCAAAGGCAAACAGTTTGCTTATCCAGTTTATTTTGACTTGGAAGAACCGAAACAGCTTGCACTTGGTAAAGCGAAATGCTCCGCCATTGCAAAAGCATTTCTGGAAACAGTCGAAAATGCAGGCTATTTTGCAGGGCTGTATATGAGCAAATCGCACCTGGAATCCTACATCACGGAAGAAGTCCGGAATCGTTATGCTGTCTGGGTGGCACATTACGGCGTGAACAAGACAAGCTATGCCGGACAGTTCGGCATCTGGCAGAAGTCCGACACTGGTTCAGTTTCCGGAATCTCTGGCAATGTGGATCTGGATGAATGCTATCAGGATTATCCGGCTCTAATTCAGAATGCTGGATTGAATGGCTTTGCAAAATCCGGATCAGTTCCGGAATCTAAATCAGACACAGAAAAATATTTCTCTGTCAGCGTGGATGGCAAGACCTATTCCGGAGTGTTGGAAGAGATATAATATAAAAGAGGGAATCAAAACAATCTGATTCCCTCAAGCGTATACATAAGCACATGAAAGATCTGCTGATGAAAAAGTTGATATATGTATCAACTTTTTTCATTGTAAGTAAAGCAGCAGCATGGAGAGATTCTTTTTTTCATCTGTAAACTTTGGTATGCAGTTACAGATCGTTACAGATCATTTTTTTTATTCGTAACCGCTCTAAATGAAGTAATTAAGCCAAAAATTAATAAATCGGTTACAGATTACGAATAATTTACTATAACTTTTTTAAAAATAATTGACATTCTCTAGAGA
>CAMWTO010000135.1 GCA_947177205.1 uncultured Ruminococcus sp.
CTTATTTGAGATATTTGTCAACTTATTTTTGAAATTTTTCAGAAAAATCTTGACAGGACTGGAATTTTATGCTATAATTTTAAAAATAATTTTAAGAGGTGTTCAAAATGGCGAATCTTGTGGAAATTTTTGAAGATTCTATGCACTGGATTGCAGAAAATCCGGAATTGAAAAAATTCACGTAATATTCCGTCAGACATACAGAATTATACCCGGAGAGAAAGACGCCGGAAATCCCGGAAAATCTCCCGGAATTCCAGACAAAAATGAAGGTCCTGCCGCAGAAATCTTTTGAGACGGCAATTCAGCTCCGGAAACAATACCCAGATGCCAGAATCGCTGTGCATAATTTTGCTTCGGCAACCAATCCCGGCGGCGGCGTGACAAGAGGTTCCCGTGCGCAGGAAGAAAGCTTATGCCGCTGCTCAAATCTCTATCCCTGTCTGAATCAAGGTTGGTTGAAACAGAATTATTATCTGTTTCATAGAAACCGACATGACCTGCGTTACACGGATGCGTGTATCTGGTCGCCGGATGTGATGATCTTCAAGACAGATACGAGCATGCCGGAGCGGATGCCGCAGGCGGATTGGTGCAAAGTGGATATTTTAACATGTGCTGCGCCGAATTTACGACGCAAGCCATATAATGCCATGAATCCCGGTAAGGGCGGTTCTGCATTGCAATTGCTTGACCGGGAACTCAGCGAATTGCATTATCAGAGAGCAAAGCACATGCTTGCCGTGGCACTTGCCCATCATGTGGAAATTCTTGTGCTGGGCGCATTCGGTTGTGGCGCATTCCAAAATAATCCGTACGTCGTCGCACAGACTTACCGCAAAGTCTTGGATGAACCGGAATTTAAAAACAAATTCCGGCACATTGTCTTTGCCGTATATACTACATCACGTGACCGGGAGAATTTTCAGGCATTTGAGAAATATTTTTCTTGATTTTAAAATAATTTTAAATTTAAAAATAAAAAATCTGTGTGGAATCGTTCCGCACAGTTTTTTTGGAAATTTTGTAATTTTTT
Source organism: uncultured Ruminococcus sp. (assembly GCA_947177205.1). Taxonomy (GTDB): domain Bacteria; phylum Bacillota; class Clostridia; order Oscillospirales; family Ruminococcaceae; genus UBA3855. The sequence goes on from CAMWTO010000135.1 coordinate 1,037, forward strand.
CTTTTTACTTGACAAATTATGTCGTAAATAGTATAATAATATCAAACCAGAAAGGGGGGAGAATAGTATGTCGGATATGTTGAAACGGATAACAGTAAATTATGCAAATTACACAAATAGCAACTTGCACAATGGGGGGGGGTGCAATGTTTTTTAATTGTGCGTTCTGCACAAAACATTCTGTATGATCCGGCAAATGCACCGAGAGCCGAGCCTGGTAATTCCTGTATTAATATTTAATTGCAAAATTTTGTCGCATTCTGGAAAATTCCGGATTTTTATGAATCCCGGATAGCGCAAATCAGATCACCTAAGACAAATCAGGAAGGATTGAAATCTATGGAAAAACTGAAGAAACATTCTTTGAAAATCTGTATCACAATTATTGCTGTGCTGATTATTGCACTTGTCATTGTGATCATGGTGCTGAAACCGAAAAAGGCAGACACCGTCCCTGCATCTTTGCAGGGGGTATTTGAAGAACTGGAGACAACAACACTCACGACGATTGAATTGTCCCAGCTGACGGAACAGGTCGGCGAACTGACTACACAGAAGTATTATTACAAGGATATCCACGAGGAAACCAAAGAAAAAGAGGGATTTTTTGACTCCGAAGAACAGACGCTGATCGTATATGAGGGCGTTATCCATGCCGGTGTAGATTTGCAGGAAATCGCTTACGAACTGGACAATACTGCCAAGAAAATCTATGTTGTATTGCCTGAGCCAAAAATTCTGGCGCATGAATTTGACAACAACAGCGTGAAGTCCTATACCGTCAAAAAGGGCATTTTCAGCAAAGAACCATCCTACGAAGCTTCCGCACAGAAATTCGAGGAATTACAGCAGATCAAGGAAGAAGCTGTGATGGAGGATGAAGAATTTTTAAAATCTGTCATTACAGATACTGAGACGACTTTGACAGAATTTTTCAAAGTTTCCGATCTGACGAAAGATTACACCGTCGAATATGTCGAAAGTATGCCGGAAATCCCGGAGACAGAACCCGAAGCAGATTCTGAAGGGGAAGATGCCGAAGCTCTGGACGCAGAGTAATTGTACATATATAATGGATAAAAATAATAATCCCCTGTTGCCACGCAGGGGATTTTTTTAAATTTTAATTTAACTCTCTTCCGGATTGTTGAACTGACTCTCATGCCGTGTAAAGAAGTCCGTCCGAGGAGGCAAGAATTTTAACACATGCTTTTCACCAGTAAAGTAATTGATCGGTTCAAAGATAAATTCCCATGACCAGAATCTTTCATCGACCTGTAAATATTCCCGGAGCTTCTCCGTCCCGAACGGTGCAAACGGGTGCAGCAGAATCCCGGCAATGCGGATAATATAGAACAGATTCGCCAGTGCCTGTGCGATTTCGTCCGGATTCCCGGAATCTTCGCCAGAATCTTTTAACGCCTTTGCCATATACTTACTGCCGTTCCGGATGTAACTGTCCAGAACGTAAGTGCATTGATGAAATGCAAATTTTGCCATATGCCGTTCATATTCAAGAACCGCTTTTTTGCCGTCTTTCAAGAACTGTTCTTCTGGCGCAAGATCCGGCAGAATCCCGTCAAAATATTTCTGCGTGGTATAGAATGCCGTTCGGATCATGCGATTGTAGACATTGGATAATAATAAACCATCCTTGACAACCGGATCTGTATCTTCCGGCTTAGCAGTCGGATTCAGAGGCTTGGGCATGAAGCTGACGGAACGCTGACCCAGACCCAGACCCAGCCAGTGCATCCGGAGCTGTTCCGGCGTGTAATAATGCAGCAGTTCATCCGCCATTGGTGGCTTGACATCCCCGGAACTGGATGCTTTCTTGTCCAGGAATAAAATATGATGATTTGCCACGATCAGCGGCAGTTGCAGCTCCCCTTCTGGCGGATCACAAACTTTCTGTTCCGTATTCTGCTGTGCCATCCACATGGCAGGTTCTGCAATGCCGTAAAAATAAATATTATCCTGTCCGATAAACTGATAAATATTAGAATCTTTACTGCACCAGTAATCTTTCCATTCGGAACGGTCATGCCCGATCTGTTCCAGATACGTCTCCGTGAACGAAATCGGAGCCCAGAGGGATTCCGGCCATACCCAGACCGTCAATGGATTCTCATTTTCGAGAACCGGTGCAGGGACACCCCATTCTACATTGCCCGTCAGACGGAACGGCACAAGCGTTTTTCCGGTTCTGTAACGGATCTGATTCTGTGTCAGAATCCGGCAGGCATCATCACAATCAGAGAGTGTCTTGAACTCGATCGTGAATGACGGCTTTTTTGGTTCTTCCAGATACTCATGCGCCGGGAGCGTATCTTTCAAGGCGAGATAAATTTCTTCAAATTCACGTTTGATATAAATTACCGGCGGTTTTAAAAATTCCGCAATTGTCTTCCAGACAACTGGACGGATGTCCTTGCGTTTCTGGAGTTCTGCGACCCATTCGAGCATGAGCGCTTCATAATCCCGCAGCTTAAAGTACCAGTTTGTGACCGGTTTCATGGTAGGAGTTTCACCTGTGAGCGTGCTCACTGGATTGATTAAATTCTCCGGCATGTACTGGTGTCCCAGATCGCATTCATCAGCGTAGCCTTTTTCAGATTGACAACCCTCCACGGGACATTTGCCGACGACCTGACGACCATTGAGGAAGACGCCGGCTTTCTCATCAAAAAATTGTTTGGTAGATAACCTATGGAGCTGTTTTTTCTCATAGAGCGATCTTAAAAACCAGTCTGTCACTTCGGCATGGATTTCTTTGGATCTGTCTAATCCGGATGCTGCAAAGAGATTGGGAGAAATACCGTAAGCATCCAGTGTCTGTTTCTGTTTTTCGTGATTTTTCCTGACGAATTCTTCCAGCGTCCCGGAGAATTCGCCTTTCTCGACTTTTTGCCGCCAACCCTCGGCAATCGGCGAACCGTAACAATCCGTTCCGGAGACAAAAATCACATTTTCCTTGCCGATTCTGTCCCTGAGAAATCTTGCGAATGTATCCGCAAAGACAAGCATGCCTCCGACATGTCCGAAATGCAATTCTTTATTGCCATAGGGCATACCGCCTGTAATAACGGCACGTTTGGGAAAATTCGGTCTCGGGATTTCAAAATCCGGCTTTTCTGCTTTATTTCTGTTTCTGCCCATGAATGACTACACCCTTTCAGTTATTTTATTATTTTTGATTTTTAAAAATTTTAAATCCAGGCTGTCAGCCGTTCCCGGACAATTTCTTCGCCCAGAACGTGGCTTACTTCCCAGAGATCCGGCGCATTCGCCCTGCCTGTGAGGGCTATCCGGAGCATATTTGTCACATGAACGATATTGCCCTTGTACTGTTCTGGATTTTTCTTGTAATCTTTCGGTTTCACAGCGAATCCCAGTTTTTCTGTGAGTGCTTTCACTTTTGTGAACCACTGGGAACTATCGTCTGTATGATCGTAAGTTTTCAGATATTCCGCAAAGACGGCTTTCCGGGTTGCTTCGTCAATTTCTTCCGGCATTTCATCCTGGATTGCAAATGTTTCCTGATAATAGAATTTCATGAATTCACAAGCCTGTTTCCAGTTTTCCAGATCTTTCCGAGGCTTTTTCGCCGTCCTGCCGACATTCAATGCCGCAATGCTCCGGTCATGATACCGGATTAATAATTCTGCAAATTCCGGATGATATTCTTTGCACCAGGCAAGCCACCCGATATAGAGCGTTTCTGCCGGCATCCGGCTCAGAACATCTTTGGAAATATCCCGTAATTTGTCCAGGTCTACCAATGCGCCGGAAATCGACATTTTCTGAATTGTATAGAGAAATTCCTGACAGTCCAGCTCCGGATTTGCCATTCTCCATTCTTCAAAATTGGAATTGAGAAGTGTGAGCAAAAATTCTCGGACAGCGTCCGGACAGATTCCCTCCTGCTGATAATAGGCAAGGGCTAATTCCGGATCTTTACGTTTTGATAATTTGCGCTTTTTGCCGTCTTCGATCTTCATCAGCGTTGCTGTGTGACAATAAACCGGCTGTTTCCAGTTCAGTACATCAAATAATTCTACATGCATCGGCAAGGAGGAAATCCATTCTTCACCACGGATCACATGTGTAGACCGCATAAAATGATCGTCCACAACATGTGCAAAATGATAAGTCGGGATGCCGTCGCTTTTAAGCAGTACAAAGTCCATGCGATTGCGTGGCATTTCCAGTTTTCCACGGATGGCATCCTGAACGCAGATAAATTTATCTGTTTCTTCGCCCCTGTAACGGAGCACCCAGGGCATTCCGGCATTAATTTTTTCCTGAATTTCTTCGATCGATAAATTTCTGTGAACAGCATATTTTCCGTAGATACCAGGATCTTGTTTATTTGCTGTTTGCTGTTCCCGGATCTGGTCAATTTCTTCCGCTGTCAGGAAACAGGGGTATGCTCTTCCTTGCTGTGTCAGGAATTTCGCCATAATCTGATAAATTTCTTTCCGCTGTCTTTGATAATACGGCGCATACCTGCCGTTCGTCTGCGTTTTGTCCGCAACTGCACCTTCGTCAAACCGGATCTGAAAATAATCCATTGCCCGGATCAGCATGTCTACAGCACCGTCAACTTCTCGTTTCTGGTCAGTGTCTTCAATCCGGAGATAAAACACACCGCCGGACTGATGAGAGAGGCGTTCGCCGATCAGGGCGTTGTATAGATTTCCCAGATGGACAAACCCCGTCGGACTTGGTCCGATTCTGGTGACGATCGCATTCGACGGAAGATTTCTCTCCGGATATTTGGCTTCTAATTCTTCGGGTGTCCCGGTGACATCCGGGAATAAGATATCTGCAAGTAACTGATAATTCATAGAATTTTTTCAC
>CAMWTO010000136.1 GCA_947177205.1 uncultured Ruminococcus sp.
AAATCCAAAATTTCAGGATTTCAGAATTCCAGAATGTCAGGACGCTTGACTATTTTTGCATTCCAGGGATGCCCGGATGAAATCTGCAAATAATTTCTGCGGTCGGTTCGGGCGGGATTTGAATTCCGGATGGAACTGCACACCCACAAACCACGGATGTTCAGGACGTTCGATAATTTCAACCAGTTTATGATCCGGCGAAAGCCCGGCGATTTTTAAGCCGGTATCTGTCAGAATCTGCCGGTAGGCGTTATTGAATTCCCATCTATGGCGATGACGTTCATAAATTAATTCTTCGCCGTAGATGTGCTGGACAAGCGTATCTTCTACCAGACGGCAGGGATATAATCCCAGACGCATGGTGCCGCCTTTTTGTGTAACGTCTTTCTGATCGTCCATAATATCAATAACGCTTTGTGTGCCGTCCGGAACAAATTCCGAGGAATTCGCCTGCTCCAGCCCTGCCAGATGTCTTGCCGTTTCGATCACCATCATCTGCATTCCCAGACAGATCCCGAATGTTGGAATCTGATTTTCCCGTGCATAGCGGATCGCCTCAATCATACCTTCAATGCCACGGTCACCAAATCCGCCGGGGATAATAATCCCGTCGCAGGGGCTTAACATTTCCTGAACGGTTTCCGGCGTGATCTTCTCAGAATCCAACCAGAGAATTTCAACTTGTGTATCGTTCACAATTCCGCCATGACGGAGCGCCTCGGCAACGGACAAATACGCATCCTGCAAAGCAACATACTTTCCGACAAGTCCAATTGTAATCTTCTGCACGGCTCTGTTCTGCCGTTCCGTCATGGCAATCCAGTCTGCTAAGTCAGGACCCCGGTTGATTAATCCCAGATGATAACAGACTTCCCGTGCAAGCCCCTCCTGTTCGAGCATCATAGGGACTTCATAGAGTGACGGCGCTGTTAAATTCTGAATAATATCTTCCTTGCGAACGTTGCAGAACAGAGCAATTTTTTCAGCGACTTCCTGGGGGATTTCCTGTTCCGTCCGGCATACAATGATATTCGGCTGAATCCCGATTGACAATAATTCCTTGACAGAATGCTGTGTCGGTTTGGATTTCAATTCGTTTGATCCGGCAATGAATGGCAGGAGCGTCACATGAATATACATGGCATTCTCTCTGCCGACTTCACCGACGAACTGCCGGATAGCTTCCAGAAACGGCGTGCTTTCGATATCGCCGACTGTTCCGCCGATTTCCGTAATGACAACATCTGCATTGCTGTTCTTGCCAACACGATAAATCCTTTCTTTGATTTCGTTCGTGATATGCGGAATCACCTGTACTGTTCCGCCGAGATAATCCCCCCGGCGTTCTTTGTTTAAAACAGTCCAGTAAATCTTCCCTGTCGTGGCATTGTTATTCACGGAAAGATTCTCATCAATAAATCTTTCGTAATGTCCAAGATCCAGATCCGTTTCACCGCCGTCTTCCGTCACAAAGACTTCCCCATGCTGGTAAGGACTCATTGTGCCGGGATCGACATTGATATATGGGTCAAGTTTCAGAACTGTGATCTTGTAACCTCTTGCTTTGAGCAGTCTTCCAAGGGATGCGGCTGTGATACCTTTTCCCAGACCGGAAACCACGCCGCCTGTGACAAAGACATATTTTGTTTTTTCGTGACGTTCACTCATAAAAAAGACCTCCATAAAATAATTAAAATAATTTAATATTAAAATTTAAATTTTTCTGTCATCTGTAAAAGGGTAAACCCCACCCAGTCTGTTTTCTGTAAGAACAAACTGAATGAGGCTTCATTGCCTGTATTTTATTTTATATTTATAAATTTAATTTACAAAACTCCGCCGTTCATGTAAAAATTCTTCAGCAGTGACAGCGAACAGCCTGCCAGAAAATCCGTCTTTTCTTCAATGCAGCTACAAACAATCCTGTCTGCAATGTTTTCTCCTGCAAATTGCCGGATATAACGTTTAAAAGAAGCCAGACCTTTCTCGGATAATCCGGAATGATGAAGTACAATCTGCTGTGCCTGGAAACAACATACAAAATTATGTAGCATTACACTCCAGTCCTGCATAATTTCCCGGACAACTTCCTCACACCGGGTATCTCCCAGGGAACACGCCAGATACATCTGTTCCAGCGTAACATGCTGAATGTAACCATCCGTTGCAGAATATAAAAACGGCGTCCGCTCCTTACTGTAAACTTCTGCAATTCTCGCCTGGATTGCCTGTGTGGATAACTGCGCCCGGACTGACCCTGCCGGATAGCCGTCCTGCTGTCTGCCGTTGGGTCGGATAATACAGCGCTCTGTCAGATAACTGTAAGTCAAATAATCCTGTTCCCGTTTTTCCGGTCGGAGCAATGCCATGTGAATGTTGCTCCCCAGATAGATAAAAATCTGATTTTCTTTTGAAACGCCGCCTCTCTGCAAATCCATGTTTGCAAGCGCTTGCAGCCAGACGGCATTGCCGCAGGTGACGGACGGCATCTGCGGAAAATCCGAAAGTGACTTTGTCAGTTCTGAAAAATCCAGAATGCCATCCTTATAAAATACACGCATCCGCCCGTTCATGACCGGCATGACGCCCACACCGATCCCAAGTACTTCACGTTTCGTCAGACAGCTGTTGCTCATCATCCGTTCTGTTGCCGAAATAATGAACTGGATAATTTCCTTGCGGCTGGTGTGCGGACTGCACAGCATATTTGCCTTGTCCAGAATTTCCATGTGCATCGTGCATAAGCCCACGCTGATTTCATGTTCTCCAATGACAGCGCCAAGAATAAACCTGTAATTTGCATTAATGTCAAGCAGAATTTTCCTGCGTCCTTTCGGAAGTTTGCTGCTGCTTGGATTCTGGTATGGCGCTTCGCCGATTTCCACAAGAAGCCCCTCCGCAATCATCGCATTTGTAATTTGTGTGATGGATGCACGGGTAATTTGCAGTTGCTGTGCGAGATCCACCCTTGAAATCGGACCAGCCTCCCACACCGTGCGCAGCACCTGCATTCTGTTAATACGCTTTAAATCCAGTTTACTGATTCCACTCAGCATGAAAAGACTCCTTTCCGGGAAAATTAAATAAATCAAGTAAATTAAACAATGCTATTATTATAGCATAGTTTCCGGAAAAAAGCAAGTCTTATTTACAAAAATATTCACAAAAAATTTAAAAATCCAGAATCCCGGATTTCTGAAATCTGCCACAAAAACTGCCCGTCCCGGAAAAGAACAGGCAGAATTCTAGATTTAAAATTTTATTTTTTCTTCCGTGTCATCACAGCGGCAAGTGCAGCGGTCGCACCTGCACCGAGCAGGAGTCCGACAGAACTTGGATCACCTGTCTTCGGAGAACCTGTTTTCTGTTCTGTATCAGAAGTGGTTGTACTTTTTTGCTTTGTGGTTGCTTTAGTTGCTGTGGTGGAAGATTTCGTTGTGGTCGTGCCGGAAGAATTGCTTGCGTTTGTTGCATTGCCCGTTGTTGTCGTGGCAGTAGTTGTAGATTCTCCGGAGGAAGAACTGCCCGGATCTTTCATGCCGTTCAGATAAACCGTCCGGTTTTCGCTCCACTTGCTATAGATTTTTTCACCGTCGACAAGCTTGAATGCTCTGACACGAATTGTCTCTTTGTATGCTGTTGAGCCGGCTGTCTGATAGGAAGTTCCCTTGACATCAAAGGAATAGGAGATGGGCGTGTCCGGATCTTTCTCCTCAACAACTGTCCGATAGACCTGATAACCGTCAGCACCGTCCACGGCATCCCAGGAAATCACGGCATTTTCACTCTCTGAACCGGCCGGCGCAGGACTAACTTTAAACTCACCCAGCTTCGGCTGCTTGAGATCACTTGAAATAACCTCTGAATCTGTTTCTGATGCTGCTGGTGTTGCAATTGTCGTTGCAGCTGTGGTGGCAGGCGCATCTGTCTGCAACGTTGTGGCGGATGATTCCGGTTCTGTCTGAGAATCTCCGTCTGTCGAAGGAGCATCCGTCGCATCCGGAACTGTTTCAGATCCCTGTGAAGAATTCTGATTCTGATCTTGATTCTGATCCTGGTTGCTGTTATTTTCTGAATTCCCGGTATTTTCTGAATTTTCGATATTCTCGACAGCTTCAATACTTTCTGTGTCTTCTGTTTCTTCTGCACTGACAGCAATCGCCTGCATAGAACCTAACATTGCCATTGCCATGACAGCAGATAAAATTTTCTTATGTTTCATAACCAAAAACCTCCTTTTGAATCGTCCTGTGTTATGAATTGAAAATGAAATGAAAGAAATGAAAAATAAATAAAATTTATAGTCAGATACCTGTACAGGTCAATCCTGCATGGGTATCATTATCAGTCATTATAGCAAATTTTCACAGAAAACACAAGGCTTTTTTATTTCATTTTTTGAAAAACCCTGAAAAATCTCTGATTTGCATAAAATTCAGGCGGATTTTTCTACAGATTTCATAGTGAATTTTTGTAACATTTTGCAGAATTTGTGTCACGAATCAGAATTCTGAGTGTCGTTCATGATTTTATTGTCAATTCATAGAGAATCATCATCAACGGCATTGTCGCAACGGAAAATAATGTCGTCACGCCGAATAATTCCGAAGCATAGGCAGCATTCCGGTTATAATTCAGGCATTGCATGGTACAGATGGCGGCACTCGGTGCTGCCATTGCCGCAACAACTGTCATTTCTACGATCTTCTCTCCGGGGATCAGCATGAAAATTCCCGTAATCAGAACCGGAATCAGAATTAATTTAATTAAACTAATATAGAATACTCTTGGCTTTCGGAATGTTTGCAGCAAATCCGTCTGGATAATTGTCGCTCCGGCAACGATCATCGCAAGCGGTGTGTTCAGATTTCCCAGAGAGTCCAGCGTTTCGGACAGAACACTCGGCAGCGGAATCTGCACAAAAAAGAAGATCATGCCCAGGATAATTGCAATAATCGCCGGAGAACGCAACACTTTCCCCAGGGATTTCAAAGATTTTTCGCCAGACATCTGCATGACGCCGTGCGACCAGACAAGTGCATTGAAAACTGTTAAAAATGCCGTCAGATAAAAGACGCCCTCATAGTCAAACATGGATTTGACAAGCGGAATTCCCATAAATCCGCAGTTAGAGTAAATGCATGAAAAACGTTCGATAACAGTTTCTCTGCCATCTTTCTCCAGGATACAAAGATAGGACACCGCCATTGCTATTACATAGGCAATTATGGACAGCAGGAACGTCCAGCCGAGATTCCGGACAAGTTCCGCCTGGAATTCCCTCTGATACGCCATGAAGATGACAACCGGATTGACAACTTTCAGGACTAACCCGGAAATCTGATTGACGGTTTCTTTGGATAGCAAATGTAATTTAAAACATCCTGCACCGACCAGAATCAGCAGGAACATGCTGACAGCCTGATGCAACACAATCTGTGCCATTGGTAAACTCTCCTTTATCACTCATGATTTCATCCATATTATTCAAATTTCGGGAGCTGATCGGAATATGACTTTGCACAAATTCCACAAGCCCAGTAGACATAAGCATAATTCGGAAGATCCTCAGCCCAGATGTCAATTTCTGCGTAATTCTCCGGAATAATTTTCTCCGCCGCCCTGCAATCCGGCTTGATATGAACGCAGTTTGTATCTGTATTCAAGATAAAATGTAATGGCTGTGCGGCAGGCTGTTCCGCAATCACGGGCGGATCAGTCGGCGGAATTGTAGGTGGTTCAGTCGGCGGATCTGTCGGCGGTTCCGTAGGTGGATCAGTTGGGGGATCTGTCGGCGGTTCCGTGGGTGGATCGGTCGGGGGACATTCTATTATAACCATCACAAGCTGACAACGAAAACTATGGTGTAGATATCGGT
>CAMWTO010000137.1 GCA_947177205.1 uncultured Ruminococcus sp.
CATAATTATATATTTATGATTCCAGAATCAGATTTTGATATAGGTATTCTTATTTCTGAAAGTGGCAGTATATTTTTTGAATGTCAACTTGCAAGCGAAGTACAAAAATCTAAACGTATTGCGATACTGGAAACGCTTAATGATTTGAATTTTAAATATAGTATCAATCTTGTACTTGATGAAAATGACGATATATATTTGAAATATGTTTGTATCATTGGTGGAAACGAAACGACAGTTTGTAAACAGATATTTACAATGCTAAAGTTTTTTATAACAATGATAAAAAATTGTATTGATGATATTATGTGTTTCATTTGAAGATAAAAAAGAAAGAAGTTGATTTATGATGTCACGAGGTAGCGTCTCAATGCAGGAAAATCTGACAGCAGATTGCATTGAGTAAACTATAGGCTGTCGGATGACTGCAATTTTATCAGAAAAAAATATTTTCATATTATTTTGATAAAGGAGTCGTTATCATGAATCGAGAGAAATTAAAAGCAGATTGGTATGCAGAAGAACAACAGGCACAGATAAAGGGATGGGATTTCGGTTATCTGGAACACAGATTTGATTCCGGAGAAAATAATCTGCCTTGGGATTTCCGTCAGGTGATCCGGCAATATGTCAAGCCGACAGACAGGCTTCTGGACATTGATACCGGCGGTGGAGAATTTCTGCTCTCGTTAGGGCATGCGCATGCTTTGACAAGTGCAACAGAGGGATATGCGCCAAATATTGTACTTTGCAAGGAAAAATTTGACGGGCTTGGGATTGATTTTCACCCGATGACGGATGCAAGGAAAATGCCTTTTGCAGACCGGCAGTTTGATGTGATTCTCAATCGCCATGGCAGATATGATGTGAGCGAGCTATTGCGTGTACTGAAGCCGGGCGGTTTCTTTCTCACACAGCAGGTCGGAGAATGGAATGACTGGGAACTGATAAAAAAAGTATTACCGGATGCACAAAGACAATTCAAAGGGCATTGTCTTGTCAGTCAGGTGAAGGTATTCCAGGATGCTGATTTTGAGATTCTGGAACAGGGTGAGGCATATTGCCCGATCCGGTTCTATGATACAGGTGCATTTGTCTGGTTTGCAAAAGTAATTGCATGGGAATTTGTTGATTTCTCTGTTGAAAAGTGTTTTGAAAATCTGCTTTCTGTTGCGCAGGAAATACAGAACAAGGGCTTTGTCAGCGGCAGAATTCACCGGTTTTATCTGGTGGCGAAAAAGAAATAAAAATATTAAAAATAACAAGAAAGTTTGGTGAAATTTATCATGATTGCAATTGGTTGTGACCATGCAGCAGTGAATTTGAAAAAAGCAGTGATTCAGTATCTGGAAGAGAAAAATATCTCTTATCAGAATTTCGGTTCTGATGGTGAATCCTGTGACTATCCGGATGTTGCACAGCAAGTCGCTGAAACAGTCGTTTCCGGAAAAGCCGAAAAAGGGATTTTATTATGTGGGACGGGTGTCGGCATGAGTATGGCGGCAAACAAAGTCAAGGGAATCCGTGCGGCTGTCTGCAATGATTGCTTTTCTACAAGATATACCAGAAAACATAATGATGCAAATATTCTCTGTATGGGGGAGCGTGTCATCGGGACAGGGCTTGCCTTGGAACTGGTGGAAATTTTTCTGGAAACGGAATTTGAAGGCGGTCGGCATGAACGGCGTGTCCGGAAAATCACAGAATTAGAGAGCTAATTAATAAATAATTGGAGGCTTACTTATGGCAAAACTGAATATTATTGATCATCCATTGATTCAGCATAAAATTTCCCTGATGCGTGACAAGAATACCGGCACGAAAGAATTCCGGGAACTTGTCAATGAAACGGCAATGCTGATCTGTTATGAAGCGACAAGAGATCTGCCGTTAAAAGAAATCGAGATGGAAACGCCGCTTTGTATGGCAAGAACGAAAATCGTTTCCGGACGGAAACTCGCCGTTGTCCCGGTTCTCCGAGCAGGTCTTGGCATGGTGGATGGTGTGACTTCTCTTGTTCCGGCGGCAAAAATCGGACATATTGGCATGTTCCGTGATCCGGAGACGCACAAGCCTGTGAAATATTATGCCAAGTTACCGGATGACATTGCGGAACGTGATGTAATCGTAGTGGATCCCATGCTGGCAACTGGTGCAACGGCTTGTGATGCGATCACGGAGCTGAAAAAGGCGGGCGTGAAGAATATCAAGTTCATGTGCATTATCTGTTCTCCGGAGGGTGCATCGTATATGATCCGTAAGCACCCGGATGTCAATATTTACTGCGGCGTGATGGATCTGGGTTTGAATGATGATAAATTTATTATTCCGGGACTAGGTGATGCCGGAGACAGAATTTTTGGAACAAAGTAATATACTAATATGGGACGAAAAAATAACAAGGCCTCAAATATAGTCTTTAAATGTAATTACTGTGATGGCGGAGAAACTTCTGAATATTTCGGCTTTCATGGTGTATGCTCTGATAAAATGATTTCATACAATGTAGAAGTAGCAAAACATGCATGGTGTTCAGATGAGAATTGTGCTTGTAAGCAGTATCACAATGGTGAAATAAGCAGATCAGAGTTATTATATAAAATGGAGAATAGCAGTTTTGTTTGCTATGAAAGTACAGTGTTAAGCAATTGGATAGCACAAGGAGGATATACGAAAAGTGGAGATCCGAGATTAATTTCTCGGGCGCAAAAAAATAGTTTAGCGGTATTGACAACAAGAAAGCCCTGTGATACAGAAGAGAAACGGTTTATATTTGCGGTATTTTTAATTGGTGAGCATTTTAAAGGCGATGACAGCAAAAGAGGATATGTTCATGCTGCTCCATACAGGAGAATAGAACTCACAAAACAGGAGGCATATAAACTACCATTCTGGAAGTATCATAGAAGCAGGTTTGATTCGGTCAGTCCTGCCGGGGCTCATGATCTGTTTCAATATATCTCTGATGAAAAGGCTGTGCAGATTTTGAAAGATATTGTTACTGTCATAGCTCCGGAGGATAAAGACTATGCGAGGGAGTGCCTGCAATATTATTGCAAAATTCATCACATCAATGCAGAGGATGTACCACCGCCAGAGGGGGCATTAATGCGAAAAAAATAGGAGGATAATTTTTTTATGAATCATGTATTTACTTCGGAGTCCGTCACGGAGGGACATCCGGATAAGATCTGCGATCAGATTTCTGATGCCGTTCTTGATGCCATTCTGGAACAAGATCCCGACGGACGTGTTGCCTGTGAAACGGTTGTCACAACGGGGATGATTCTGTGCATGGGAGAGATTTCTACCAAAGCAAAGGTTGATATTGCGAAGATTGCAAGACAAGTTGTGATTGATATTGGCTATGACCGGGCAAAATTCGGATTTGACGGACATACCTGTAACGTGCTGACGGCAATGGATGAGCAATCTCCAGACATTGCCATGGGCGTAAACAGTTCCTGTGATACGCAGGAAACAGGTGCAGGCGATCAGGGATTAATGTTCGGCTACGCCTGCAATGAAACGCCGGAGCTGATGCCGATGCCGATTGCTTTGGCGCACAAATTGGCAATGAAATTAACGGAAGTCCGCAAAAACGGGACACTCCGGTATCTTAGACCTGACGGCAAGACACAAGTCAGTATTGAATATGATGAGAATGATAATCCCGTCCGTGTGAATACTGTCGTAGTTTCTACACAGCATGCCGGGGATATTGCAATTTCACAGATCCGGGAAGATCTGAAAGAATTTGTGATTGATGCGGTCATTCCGGCAGATTTAATGGATGCAGATACTAAAATCCTGATAAATCCGACCGGACGTTTTGTCGTGGGTGGACCGCAAGGCGATAGCGGTCTGACCGGCAGAAAAATTATTGTTGATACTTACGGCGGATATGCAAGGCACGGCGGCGGTGCATTCTCTGGGAAAGACCCGACAAAAGTCGACAGAAGTGCGGCTTATGCGGCAAGATATATCGCAAAGAACATTGTAGCGGCAGGACTGGCTGAAAAATGCGAAATTCAGCTCGCCTATGCGATTGGTGTCGCAAAACCGGTATCTGTCAGAGTGGATACATTCGGGACGGCAAAAATTCCGGAATCCAGGTTAGAACAGATTATACCAGAAATTTTTGATCTGACACCGGACGGCATGATCCGGATGCTGAATCTGAAACGTCCGCAATATCGGAAAGTTGCAGCATACGGACATTTCGGACGGGAAAATCTGAATATTGCCTGGGAGAGAACGGACAAGATCCAGGATTTGTTAAATGCTGTGAAATAATAAAAAATTAGCTCCGGGGATTCTAATCCGGCGGAGCTGATTTTTTTTTATTATTTTAATTCCAGAGTTCTGCAATCCGGGATTTTTCTTCTGCAATCAATGCGGAAACCGCCTGTTCTGGTTCAAACAAGGAGCTGTAACTATAAAGCGCCGTTCCGGCAATCCCAGGATTTGCCTGAGATGTTTGTGATTCTGAAAATTCGGAGAGATATTCTAATTCTTCGGAGATCACTGCCGGATTTGTCAGAAATTCCAGTTTTCCAGAGCCTGCCCACTGATCCTGTGTACCGATCTTGTAAGCTGCCAGACCAACGACAAGCTCCGGGACAGTACAAATCTCTGCCCATTCTCCCAGGATTTCTCTGAACGGACATGTGCCGTTTTCAAATCCATAATATAATTGCGGAATGATCCAGTCGCAATAGCCGGCTTCACTGCACCAACATTTGACATCGGCATAGAGCTGATTGAAATTAATTTCAAAATTTCCCTGTGGGCTGATGCTGAAGATCACATCCGGATTCTGATTTTTTACAGTCTGGTATAAGAGTTTTACCAGTTCAGAACAGTTTGTCCGGCGGAATTCTGCCAGATCCTGAAATTCACTCTGCGTAAAAGCGTCCTGATCAAATGCCGGTTCAGTCGTTGGATAAAAATAATCATCCATGTGAATCCCGTCGACGTCATAATTTTCAAGAATTTCCTGGACGCCGTCTGCAATCAGTTCCCGGACTTCCTGGTAAGCAGGATTGAGATAATATCTCCCCTCGAAATTCACCAGATATGTGCCATTCTTGTCCGGATCGTCATACCATTGCCGGAGGATATATTTCTGATCCAGGGCAGTTATTTTCTGTGCTGTCTGCGCCCGCATGGGATTGATCCAGGCATGAATGCTTAAATTTACAGCATGGGCTTCTTCTAGCATGATCTCTAAGGGGTCATAGTCCTGCTCAGGATTCATGAATGTACCTGCCGGGAAGATCTGAGAATGATAATAGGCATCGCAGTAAGCCCGGACATGGACAAAAATTGTGTTACAGCCGAGTTCCTGGCAATTCCGGAACGCATCCCGGATGGATTCCCGGAACTGGGTTTCTGATTTCATCCAGTTTTCATAGAGCATGACGGGCAGCCAAACAGCCCGGATTTCTAAGGAATCAGAATCCGGATTTGAATTCTGACCGGGATCAGATTTAGAAATTAAATCAGAATCTGAATTCTGATTGAATCCGGACTGTTTTCCAGGAGAATCCGTGACATGCAGGTGTTCGATTTCCTGGAGATAATAATGATCAGGATTTATATGATTATTCATATTATTTATAGTATCATAACAGCCTGTGAACATACAACTTAGAACACAGACCGGGATTAAAACAGATATAACAGATTTCATAATCTGATTTTTTTTCTTCATACAAATTTCCTTTCCAAGTTATTATTATTATAATTATTATTAAAATTATAAAAAAAAATCACCAAAAACAACAAATTTTGAATTCATGTCATTGCGGTGTTTTTGAAATAGAAGATG
>CAMWTO010000138.1 GCA_947177205.1 uncultured Ruminococcus sp.
ATATAGTATAGAGAAAATTTTAAAAATGGAATATGCCGGAGGTAGGTTTGATTTATGAGTGAATTAATTAACAAAGCTAACATGCGGGACACAGAAATTTCTGTGTCCATCCTCAGTGCGGATCTTCTGCATTTGCAGGATGAATTGGAAGAATTAAAAAAAGCGGGGGCAGATCAGTTGCATTTTGACGTGATGGATGGACAATTTGTTCCAAATATTTCATTCGGTCTGCCCGTTTTGCAAGCAGTCTCAAAACAAACAGATTTGTTCCTGGATGTGCATTTGATGATTCAGAATCCGTTGCGGTATATTGAAAATTTTGCCAATGCCGGAGCGGATCTGATTACATTTCATCTGGAGAGTGCCGACGACCCGTTTCAAGTCATTCCGGAAATTCGCAAATGTCATTGCAAAGCCGGGATCTCTATCAAACCCGGCACACCTGCAAAAGCGCTTTTGCCGTTTTTGGATCTGATAGACGTAATTCTTGTCATGACGGTAGAACCGGGGTTCGGCGGTCAAAGTTATCTGCATGACATGACGGAAAAAATCCGTGAAATCTATTCCATGATACAAGACAGGGATCTCCGGAATGTCCGGATTGAAGTGGACGGGGGAATTGATTCCGAAACAGCGCCGGAAGCATTACAAGCCGGAGCGGATATTCTTGTGTCCGGCAGTTATCTGTTCCGGCAGAATGACATGAAGTCAGCAATGCTAACATTAAAAAATAGTTAAATAATGGATAAAATAAAGATTTGATATATAAAAATCCAGAACAAAAGAAATTGTAAAATTATTGTAAAATTAAAGAGAGGAGACTTGCAAATCCTATGAAAATCAAACCGAAAGGTCGGAAGATTTACCGGCGGCAAGACCGGTTTGAACATCTGAAACACGTCCGGCACAGCGTTGGATCTGTCATCCTGACATTTGTCCTCGCAGGAATTATCGGGTTTGTCGGTTACAGCGCAGGTGCGCCCATTCTGACATTCTTGCAGGAACGGAATTTCCTTTCGCCCCCAGGGCTTAATTCTCTTGAAAATTCTGAAAATTCTCAGAATCCTGAGAATTCCGAAAATTCCGTTTCTGATGAAGTTCCGGAAAATTCCGAGAATCCGGAAAATTCAGAATCCACAACAGAAACAGAAACAGTCTCGGAATCTGAGACGATTTCTGAAACGGAACCAACCACAGAACCAGATACAAAATCCGCTCCGGAAATCGGATTTCTCCAGAAAGCTCCGGATATACAGGGCTATACGCTAAATGTTTCTGCGCTAATGACGGAATCCTCCCTGGATCAGGCGCTCGAACAGCTCCCCGGAGAGTTGTCCCATGTGGTTGTACCTCTCAAAATCCGGGGCGGTCAGATCTATTACGGGACGAATCTCCAGGACGCTGTGACAAGCAATGCCGTCCAGGCAGTACTCCCTTTGAAACAGATTTATCTGAAAATCAAGGACAAAGGCTATGAACCGGTTGCACTGGTCAACACGCTCCAGGATGATATTTATGCGAAAAATTATCCTGCCTGTTCGTATCATAAAACAGATACCGGCGAAATCTGGGAAGATCAGTCTTCGGAACAGGCAAGTTTCTGGATGTCGCCGGAAAGTTCCATCACACAGAATTATCTTGCGGCAATTGCGGAAGAAATTGAGAAGGCAGGCTTTCAGATTCTGATTTGCGACGGACTGGAATTTCCGAATTTTCCGAGAAGTGAACTGGAAAATTTAGATCCCGTGTGCAGTGACCCGGATCGTTGGAAAATCCTGCGTGATTTGCTTCTGGCAATGCGGAAAGATGCCACAGAATTAGCAATGTTCGTCCGGATTGATGGGAATGACGTGCTGTCCGGCGGTCTGGAGTCGCTCCAGGCGGCAGAGGAACTCCCTGCGGACTGTCTGCTTGTGACAATTGATGAAGCAATCCGGAAAGATCGGGAACAACTGGAATCCGTCATGGAATTATCTGATGCTGTTCCGGTGATGCTGGAATGGCGGGGGGAAGAAATTCCAAAAAATTTAAAAATTACAAGCTATGTGCTTGATCCGGCATAAATGCATGAAAATTTAATAGAAATTAATAGAAATATAAAGGAGTTTTTTATGTATGGCTGAAAAATTTACCATCTCTTTGCAGAAAATTATTGATGAATTCAAACTGGAAGTGATTTATACCCCCAAATCCCCGGAAGAAATTCTGATCGATGAGAATGACGTCAACAGACCAGGCTTGCAGCTCATGGGATTCTATGAGTATTTCAATCCGGAACGAATTCAGATCATCGGCAAAATGGAATTCGCTTATCTGTCTACGATTGATGAAAAAACCCGGAGAGAACGCCTGGAATTACTGTTCTCCCAGAAACTCCCGGCGTTGATTATCACTAGGGAACTGCCCTATTTCACGGAAATGCTGGAACTGGCACAGCAGTTTGAAATGCCTCTGCTCCGCAGTAAAGAAAGTACTTCTAATTTTATGTCCGGACTGATTGCATTTCTGAATCTGAATCTTGCACCGAGAATTACACGGCACGGCGTTCTGATTGAAATCTACGGCGAGGGTGTATTCCTGACCGGAGAAAGCGGCGTCGGCAAGAGTGAGACAGCAATTGAACTTGTGAAACGTGGGCACAGACTTGTAGCAGATGATGCCGTGGAAATCCGCAAAGTGTCCAACATCAGTTTAGTGGGCAGTTCTCCGGATAATATCCGGCATTTTCTGGAACTGCGTGGTATCGGAATTATTAATGCAAGACGGCTGTTTGGTATGGGCGCTGTCAAAATGACAGAAAAAATTGATCTTGTCGTAGAAATGGAACTGTGGAATCCGGAAAAGATTTATGACCGGATGGGAATTGACACGGAATTTGCTTCCATTCTGGGCGTGAAAGTCCCCTGTCTGACAATCCCTGTCAAGCCCGGCAGAAATCTTGCCGTGATCCTGGAAGTTGCCGCTATGAACAATCGTCAGAAAAAGATGGGCTACAACGCTGCCACAGAATTATTAGATCGTCTGGGCATGGACATGGAAGGGACGGAATCCGTCAAGGACTATGATGCTTTTTATTAATGATAATTTTTAATTATTATTTTTATATTATTTTAACAGGGGGCTTTCGTATTGAATTTGATAGATTTGACAAAACTGGAAGACATCTGTCAGGCATATTCTATGCAGCTTGCAAAAAATATTTCCCTTGCACAACACACAACGTTCCGGATCGGCGGCAATGCTGCATTTTGGATCGAAATCTGCTCTGCAAAGGGACTCGGTGAAATTCTGAAATTCTGCCACGAAAGTCAGACGGATTATTTCGTGATTGGCAGAGGAAGCAATATTCTAGCATCGGATCAAGGCTATCCCGGATTGATTCTGCATCTCGGAAGTGATTTTTCCCGAATTCAGCGGCAAGGCAATTTCCTGATCTGTGAATCCGGTGCAATGCTGACCAATATCGCAAAATTTGCGATGAAACATTCTCTGACAGGCATGGAGGCTTTGAGCGGCATCCCCGGCACGGTCGGCGGTGCGCTCTTTATGAATGCCGGTGCTTACGGCAGTGAAATGAAAGACATTGTCACAGAATGCCGCTATCTTGACAAATCCGGAACAGAACAGATTCTCACAGCAAAGGATCTGGATCTTGCCTACCGGCACAGTTTCTTTACAGAACATGATCATACGATCATCACATCCGTAACAATCCGGCTTGCAACAGGCAATCCGGAGGAAATTGCCGCACGGAATGCGGATTATGCACAGCGCAGAAAAAACAAACAGCCGTTGAATTATCCAAGTGCCGGGAGCACATTCAAGCGTCCGCAAGGCAGTTATGCCTCAAAATTAATTGATGAATGCGATCTGAAAGGGTATTCCGTCGGCGATGCGCAGATCAGTAAAAAACATGCCGGATTTGTCATTAACACCGGAAATGCCTCCTGCCGGGATGTTCTGACATTGTGCCATCATGTGCAGAATGTTGTTTCAGAAAAAACAGGCTATTTTCTGGAATTAGAACCAGTTTTTCTGGGAATACGGGAGCGGGATGGTGAGATTTCATGCAGTTAGTCATTATTACAGGAATGTCGGGATCAGGAAAATCCACAGCGATGAAAGTCCTGGAAGATATTGGATTTTACTGCATTGACAATCTCCCTCCCCAGTTTATCCCCAGTTTTGTAGATGTCTGTACCAGAACAGGCGGCAGTCTTAACAAAGTGGCAATTGCTGTAGATATTCGCACGGGCGATATGTTCTCGGAAATTTATGAGATACTCCGGAAACTTCGGGAAGAAATGCCGGACGAACTGCGGCTTGTCTTTACGGATGCTTCGGATGAAGTTCTGATCCGACGTTATAAAGAAACCAGAAGACGGCATCCATTAGCGGAAAAATTCCCAATGCTCCCAGATGCCATTCAGGCAGAACGGAAAAAACTCCTGCCATTGAAATCCTGGTCAGATTATCCGATAGAAACATCTCATATGAGCACTTCGCAGCTTGGTGAAGAAGTCCGGAGTATTTTTCTGGAAAACAAAACGGATTCACTGCTGATTAAAGTCATGTCATTCGGCTATAAATATGGGATTTCCGCAGAATCCGATCTTGTGTTTGATGTCAGATGTCTGCCGAATCCGTTCTATATTCCGGAACTGAAACAGCACACGGGACTGGAATCCTGCGTCCGGGATTATGTCATGAAATTTGCACAGTCACAGATGCTCCAGATCAAAATCAATGATTTATTAGAATTTCTGCTTCCGCTGTATCTCTCTGAAGGTAAGAGTCAATTGGTGATTGCGTTTGGCTGTACGGGCGGAAAACACAGGAGTGTGACATTTGCAGAATTAACCGGAGATGCATTGCTTGCAAGGGGTTACCGTGTGCACAAAATGCACCGGGATATTGCAAAAAAATAATAATTAATAATAATATATTATTAATTCAGAGTAAGAAATGAGGGGATTTTATGCATTATGTGATTTCGGATATTCACGGTGAATATGAAAAATATCTGAAAATGTTGGATCTGATTCATTTTTCAGAACAGGATGAATTATATATTCTTGGCGATGTGTGCGACCGGGGCAAACATCCAGTTGCAATTTTACAGCATATGATGCAGTATCAGAATATTCATCCCATTATGGGGAATCATGATGCTGTTGCATTATATCTGCTGAAAAAATTCTGTGTGGAAGTAACAGAAGAAAACTGTGAAAATTATCTGAGTCCCGAAGATTTAGAAGATTTTCATTTATGGGCCGAGGACGGCGGTATGACAACTGCAAAGGAATTTCAGGCACTGCTTTCGGAAGAACGCCAGGAGCTCCTGGAATATCTGGAGACATTCCCCTATTATCAGTGTATTGATGTAAATAACCATGTGTTTGTCCTGGTGCATGCCGGACTGGGAAATTTTAACCCAGATAAGAAATTAGAAGATTACACGCCGGAAGAACTGGTGATGTACCGGAGTGACCCGGAATTTCAGTATACCGATGACAAATCTGTGTTTGTCATCATGGGACACACACCCACGCCGTTTTTTATTGGCAGACCGGAAATTTACCAGTGCGGACAGAACATTTATATTGACTGCGGTGCTTGTGCGGATTCCGGCAGATTGGCTTGTCTTTGCCTGGAAACATTCCAGGATTTTTATATTTAACTCAACTTTTAACCAAAATCAGTAAAAAATCCCTCACTTCGACCATGAAAAAAGAAAAGGGGGCGTATGATTTTATGGATTTTTTTGATTCCTATATTTTTAACTTATTGACAGATACTTATTATTATATAACTTATGAAA
>CAMWTO010000139.1 GCA_947177205.1 uncultured Ruminococcus sp.
GTATAGTATATTTTTGCTGCTTTGTCAAGCGTTTTTTCAAAAATTTTTTTAAAAATTAAATTTTTCAGAATATTGACTAATTTTTAACATCCAAAACACAGCTTTTTTCACAATCTATTTTTGAAATTTCCCACTTGTTTCAAATCTGCCAAAAATAAGCATGATTTTCATAATAATTTCGTGATATTATCCAATTGCCTGAATCTTCTGAATATGCTATAATATTCTAAGACAGAAAAAATCCTAAATTCAAGATTTTTTTAAAATTTTATCTGTCAGAAAGGAGTCTTTTCATGGAGTTTTCACATGTCCCCGTCCTGCTTGCAGAAACAATACAGGGACTTGCTGTCCGTCCGGATGGCGTCTATATTGATGGAACTGTCGGCGGTGCAGGACACTCCAGAGAAATTGCCTCCCGACTGGGACGGGATGGGCTCTTGATCGGGCTTGACCGGGATCAGGATGCCGTCCGGACAGCAGCCGAGCGCTTGCAGGAATTCCCTGCGAAAGTCATTCACAGCAATTATTCTGAAATGGCACGGGTTCTGGAAGATCTGGGGATTCCGTGTGCGGACGGTATTCTGCTCGATCTTGGTGTTTCATCCCATCAGCTTGACACAGCAGAACGAGGATTCTCCTATCATACAACGGATGCGGAACTGGATATGCGTATGAGTCAGGAGGGATTCAGTGCGTATGATCTTGTGAACATGTGGGACGAATCGGAGATTAAAAAAATCCTGTGGGAATACGGTGAAGAAAAATTTGCCGGGAACATTGCCCGGCAGATTGTGCAGACCCGGCAGACAGCACCTGTCCGGACGACCGGAGAACTTGCAGAATTGATCCGGCAGGCAGTTCCGGCGAAATACCGGAGAGACAAAAATCCCTGTAAAAAGACATTTCAGGCGATCCGGATTGCTGTGAATGATGAATTCGGACATCTCCGGAAAGGTTTGTCAGAAGCATTCCGCTGTCTGCGACCTGACGGAAGATTTGCCGTGATTACATTTCATTCTCTGGAGGACAGAATTGTCAAACAACAGTTTGCTGACTGGTGTAAAGGTTGTGTCTGTCCGCCGGATTTTCCGCAGTGTGTCTGCGGCAGAACACCACAAGCACGGCTTGTAAACCGCAAACCTATTACGGCGAGTCCGGAAGAACTGGCATCCAACTCCCGGAGTCACAGTGCAAAATTAAGAATACTGGAAAAATTATAAATTATTTATTTTAAATTAGAAATTAAAAAGCAGAAAATTAGATGAGAGGAGCTGGCAGTTTTTGGATTTATGGCTGTGATAGAACAGGATGAGAAAAAAATTTCTGTGGTAAAGATTATTCTTGGCACACTTTTCTGTTTTGCACTGCTTTCCGCCGTGATTTTCAGTAATGTCCAGCAGTTGCAGGTTGCAAGTGAAATCGCTAAAAAACAGCAGGAATATGTTGATTTACAAAGTGAAAATGTCCGAATGAAATCCGATCTTGCCGGGAGGACTTCCAACAAGAACGTCCAGGAATACGCCGAAAATGTCCTTGGTATGAATCCCCTCAAGTCCTCACAGGTCGAATACATGCAGATTCAGAAAGACGATGTTGTAGAGATCGCTGAAGAAGATCAGAATCTGTTCGTGAAAATACGGGTCTGGTTTGAGAATTTTGTAGCATACCTGCAAGGGTGACGTGCATAAATTAAAATAAATAAAATTTTAGAATTTTAAGATATTTAAGATAAAATTTTCAGAAAGCAGAACAGGCAGGAAGTGACAGCGAGAAACCTGCCTGTTTTTAGATTATTAAAATTATTTTTAATTTCTAAATGATTTAAAATTTTAGTACAGAAAGGGTGTGAAAGATTGTGAATCATCCGGAATTCAATGCCAGCAATGCCAAAGACTATGAACCGTCCGTCTGGATGAAACGGAAAGCCGTTTTTGTTGTGTTGGGTTTTGTCTTGGTTCTGGCAGTTATGACAATCTGCCGGCTGTCTTATCTGTGTGTCAGTCAGCATGATTTCTACACGGAAAAAGCCAATAACAAACATTTCAGCAAGATTACAATCAACGCCAACAGGGGAGCTATTTACGATTCCAGCGGCGCACCACTTGCCTGGAGTGCAACCGTCTACAAAGTTATTATTGATCCTGTACAGTTCCAGAGTGATATGAAAGCAATTGATGAAAAAATGCAGGAACGTATGGAATATCTTGCGCAGGGCAAAAAACTTGATCCGGATACGATTGTTGCACCCGTGGAAGAAATCCGGGCGGAGATTATACAGACACTGGCGGAAAAATTAAACATCAGTGAAGAAAAAGTCCAGGAGGCAACAGAAAAAAATATTAAATATTACATTCTTAAGACACAGGTGGAAAAAAATATTGCCGATGAACTCATGGAATATGTGGATCATTATGGCTTGACATCTATTAAAACGGAAGAAGACACGAAACGTTATTATCCGCAGAATGAACTTGCCGCCCAGGTGATCGGCTTTACCAACAGCGACGGCGAGGGACAGTATGGATTAGAATATAAGTATAATCAATATTTATCCGGCACAAACGGCAGAGTCATCTCAGCCACGGACGCCAAAGGCAAGGAAATGCCTTATCGTTATTCTACAACATATCCGGCGGAGGACGGCAGTTCTTTGTATTTAACACTGGATTCCACTTTGCAGTATTACTTAGAAAAAAATCTTCAGGCAATGTGTGAAAAATTCAAAGTCCGTAACCGTTCCTGCGGCATCATCATGAATGCCAAGACCGGCGCAATTTATGCAATGGGGACTTATCCGAGCTTTGACCTGAACAATCCGTCCATGATCTACGATCAGGCGACGAATGATGCTTTGCAGAGTCTCCCGCAGGAGGAATACCAGGAAGCCTATGTTTCCGCAAGAGAACAGCAATGGAAGAACAAAGCCATCACAGAATTATACATCCCCGGTTCTGTCTTTAAAATTTTCACGACAGCAATGGCTGTGGAAGAAAAAGTGGTCAATCCGGAAACGGATTCTTTCTTCTGCAATGGTGCTTACCCAATCCCAGGCGTTCCCAAGCCGATTCATTGTCATAAATTAGCCGGACATGGCGCACAGACGTTCTCAGAAGCCCTGACGAATTCCTGTAACCCGGCATTTATTGAAGTCGGAATTCGTGTGGGAGTTCATAAATTTTCCCAGTATTTTGATGCGTTCGGATTGACAGAAAAGACCGGGATTGACTTGCCCGGCGAAACATCCAGTATCTACCGGGAAGAAAAAGATTTAGGCATTGTCGATCTGGCATCCAGCGCATTCGGTCAGTCCAATAAACTAACACCCATGGAAATGATTACCGGGATTGCAGCGGCTGTTAACGGCGGTTATCTGGTAGAACCCCATGTAGTTGACAAAATCGTCTCCAGTGACGGCAATATTATCAAAAATTTCAATACAAACGTCAAGAGACAGGTTATCTCCGAAGAGAGTTCAGCAACTGTCCGGGAATTACTCCAGGCTGTTGTGGATAATAACGGCGGCTCGAATGCCTACATCAAGGGCTATGCCATTGGTGGCAAATCCGGTACATCTCAGAAACTTGACCAGTATGGAGATGACAACATGCAGTATGTGGCATCTTATGCATGCTTTGCGCCTGCGGATGATCCGGAAATTGTCATGCTGCTTCTTGCAGATGAACCGGACACGGGCATTAATTATTATGGTTCTGTCGTTGTTGCGCCGTATGCAAGGGACATTATGGCGGAAGCACTGCCATATCTGGGATATTATCCGGAATATACCAGTGAAGAATATGCCAAACTGGATGTAACAGTGCCGCAGCTTCGTGATGCAGACATTGCAAGCGCAAAACAGACACTTGAAGAATTTGGCTTAAAGTATGAGATCAAGGGTAATGGCGCTACGATCGTTTCACAGTGTCCCGATACCGGGAGTACGGTTTCTGCCGGCGGTAAGATTATTCTGTATACAGAAGAAAATTACGAACCAGATATGATTCAGGTTCCCAATGTGATGAAATATCGTGCAGACGATGCCAATGAATTACTGACAGAGGCGGGATTGAATTATGTTTCACAGGGGGCATCCACGGACAGAACAGATGTACTTGTAGGGGATCAATCGGTAGAACCTGGGACATTTGTGGAAGTCGGCACAGTGATCCGGCTGGATTATGTGGTCAATGACCAGAGCGGCTAATATTAATTCTAAGATAAAAAAATAATTTAAAAATTTATTTTAAGAAAGAGTTGATAGATTTATGTTATTGTCCAGATTGTTGGAAAATCAGGTGGAAATGCAGATTCCGGATCAGGAAATCACAGGTATTACGGATGATAACCGAAAAATCCAGAAAGACTGTATTTTTGTCTGTATCAAGGGTGAAAAATTCGATGGGCATTCCGTCGCACAGCAGGCACTTGCACAGGGTGCGACTGTCGTCATTGCGGAACATGATGTGGGACTGAGAGAACATCAGATTTTAGTACCGGATTCCCGTGAATTCTATGGACAGTTATGTGCTGCCTGGTTTGATCATCCCGAACGTAAAATGAAATTCATCGGCGTGACCGGGACGAACGGCAAAACAACGATTACGAACGTAATTAAGGCAATTTTAACGGCGAATCATCACAAAGTCGGCTTGATCGGCACAATTCAGAATGAAATCGGTGATGAAATTTTCCATACGGATAACACAACGCCCATGGTATTCGATCTGATGGCGCTCTATGACAGAATGTATCAGAATGGCTGTGACACAGTCGTGATGGAAGTTTCCTCGTTCGGATTAGTCCAGAAACGAATTGGATTGACGCATTTTGATACAGCAGTCTTCACCAATCTGACACAGGATCACTTAGACTATCACAAGACTATGGAAAATTATTATCAGGCAAAGAAAATGCTGTTTTCCGTCTGTGACCGGGCAATTATCAATACAGATGATGATTACGGCAAGCGTTTGTATTCTGAAATTACCTGTGAAAAATTCAGTTATGGTAAATCCGGAGATTATGCATATCAGCCGGTGTCTGTGAAAGCCAATGGTACAACATTCCTGCTGAATGGTTCTGAAATCCGGATGCACATGACAGGATATTTCAACATTGCCAATGCGACGGCGGCATATCTGGTCTGCCGGCTTGCTGGACTAGAAAGTGCAGATATTCTTCCGGCATTACAGGCTTGTCCCGGTGTCAAGGGACGGTGTGAAGTTATCCCCACGGGAAAAGATTTCTCTGTGATCTGCGATTATGCACACACGCCGGATGCCGTTGAAAACATTCTGGAGAATGTCAAACTCTACACAGAGCATAATTTAATCTGTTTGTTCGGATGCGGCGGCAATCGTGATCGCACGAAGCGTCCGTTAATGGCGCAGGCGGCGGCAAAATTCGCTGATAAATTAATCATCACGTCTGACAATCCCCGTGACGAAGATCCGGAAGAGATTATCCAAGATATTTTGACAGGACTTTCCGAAGATTCCGGCTTTTCCGGGATTCCTTATGAGGTTGTCGTAGATCGCCGGGAAGCCATTGCCTACGCTATGAAGACAGCACAGCCAGGAGATGTGATCGTCCTTGCCGGAAAGGGGCATGAAGATTATCAGATTTTTGCAAATAATTATCACACGCATTTTGACGAACGTGAAGTAGTTGCAGAAATTTTAAAAAAAGGAAATTAAATTTATTTTAATTTTCGAAATCAAAGGAGGTTGTTTTCTGAATCATGGAAGTATTATCTTTGAAAGAAATTGCAGAACATTTAAAT
>CAMWTO010000140.1 GCA_947177205.1 uncultured Ruminococcus sp.
ATTTTATAGAATTTAAATTTTGAAATTTAGATATTATACCAAAAATCATAATAATTAATTGACAGATCTCTGAAAATATAGTATAATGAATATTTAAAATTTAATTTAAAAATTTTATTATCCGAAAAGGAGCGCTGATTATGTATTTAAAAAAATTAAATTTTTTAAAATATTTCCAGGCAATATGTCTGTGTGCTCTTCCTGTTTGTTTGCCTGGTGGTTCTCTGTGTACGTCTGCAGAAGATCTTAGACTTCCGGCGGATTGCATTTATTATGACGAAAACGGAAATGCCTATTATGATTTTTCTCAGGATTCGGAGCAAAATTTTCCAGGGAAAATTTGTGCAAAACCAAATTTTTTGCTTGGCGATACAAACACCGACGGCGTTGTGAATTCCTTGGATGCCTCCAGAATTCTGGAAGTCTCCGTGAGTATCGGTGCAGGGAAACTCTTCATGGAAACTTCTCCTGCGGAGGAAAACGCATATATGTTTGCGGATGTCAACCAGGACGGCGGGATTGATGCAGGCGACGCCTCGGAAATTCTTGTCTATGCGGCGGAGCTCGGTTCTGGTTGTCAGATGAATCCGTTGGGGACAGCTTATTATTATGCGGATGAGAACGGCTGTTTGCAGACCGGATTTATTGAAGATCCCGACACCGGACGGACATATTATGCCGGGATGGATTATGTGCTTGCGTTTGGATGGATGGAACTGGATGGAAAACGCTATTATTGCAATCCGGATGGCGTTGTCCAAAAGGGCTGGGAGGTCATTGACGGACAACAATATTATTTTTCTCCGAAAGATTACACAATGCAGACAGGAACAATCCAATGCGCAGGGATTACTTATCATCTGGACGAAAATGGTATCCTAATGGGGAAAGAATACCAGATTGACCAGGAAATCCGAGATTTGCTTGATAATGCGCCCCGGAATCCCGGACAGCGTGAAATTCTGGTTTATGACCGGCAGAACCCGGAAGACGGCGAACCGGTAGAATTCACGATCCGGCTTTCGGACAGCGATTATCAGATCATAGAAGAATTTGCCCGGATTCATTTTACACCGGAAATGACGCTTTCAGAATGTCTCTATGAAACATGGTGGTGGATTCATGCCAATACAGACTATGCCTATGCCGGTACAAGATGGAAAGAAATCTGTAATCTGTCCTATCCGGATGCAGTTTTTCAGCATCAGATGGGACAGTGTGTGCAGTATAACGGTGCAATGGCGGCAGTCCTGGCATATTACGGATTTGATGTCTACATGGTCAAAGGCTGGACAAATCCGCCGAAGAACACCATGCAGCATTACTGGACAGAAGTCATGATAGACAATACAAGATATTACATAGAAACAGGGAATCAGGGAAAAAACGGCGATTACTGGCAGTATTTCTTTGTGGATGCGGATTCTGTGAACTACACACAGAAACCGGAAATACTGGAAACATCTGAAACAAATCCAGAGATCTGAGAAATCCAGAAACTGCACCGGATCAGAACATCTCCGGTGCAGTTTATTAATAAATTATAAATTTTTAAATTATTTATTCCAGTCCGACAAGTTTCCGCAGAGCTTTCATGGAGTCGGACAGGTCAATTCTTCCGTTTCCGTCCAGATCTCCCGTGCGGATTTGCAGCGAAGTGACGCTTTCACAACCAACATACACACGATTCATCAAGACAACATCACGGATGTCGAGTGAGCCGTCGAGATTAATATCTCCGGGGAGCTGTTCAGGATCTTCCGTAATTGTCACAGAACCGTCATTCCAGATGACTGTCCCATCTGTTGTGTAATCTGCTTTTGTCCCATAATTGTACCAGATATGATTTTTTTCGGCATTGAGAGGGGATTGCGTCAAATAGTGCAGATCATAGACATCTCCCGGCTGCGCCGTTTCCGGGATTTTGACAAGAACGACCAAAATATTGGAATTTTCCTGAAAATAAGGCTCTTTTCTTGCCCAGGTGATCCAGGTGCACCCATCTATATCCGGACTGGAAGACATTTCGAGATCAAGCATTTGATTGTAAAGTTGTGCATAGACATTTCTTGTGAGAATTTCAAAGCGGCAGTTCCTGTCGATGGAGAGACCAAATTCAGCGGCATTGAGATTGACATTCTGTTCCAGGTGTACCAGAACCGGGACTTCATAGCCGGACTGTTCCAGTTCATGCAGGCTGACAGAAACCTGATCAATTGTAACAGCCACATCCGGTTTGACAGCAGACGCATGAAGCGAGCCGACGGACATTCCCCCGAACAGCAGGCAGGCAGTGAAAAACATAGCAGATATTTTTTTTCTCATGTTGCATTTCCTTTCTTGGCAGATTTTAATTTATCATTTACTATCTCTTGTTATAACATATCTATTCTAACATATCCCGGAACGGATTGCAAGTGTTTTTATCTCCTTTTTTCGGATTTTCCAGAAATTTTATAAAGATATTCCTGTTTTTCAGAAAAATTTGATATTTGGGAATAACTTTCCAATTATTTTTTAAATCATTTCCGGATTCCGTTTGACAGAATTTTTCAGATATGCTATAATAAATAAGTAAGATATTGATTCAGAGAGGGAGAGAGTTATGCAGCAAACGCAAGAGAAAATACAAAAGCAGACACAAAATCCGGAATCTGCAAAAAGTATCCTGATGAAAGCCATCCTGTCCGGAATTGTCATCGGAATCGGTGGAATTGTCTACTTAAACATAGAAAATAAATATCTTGGCAGTTTCCTGTTCAGTCTGGGACTGTTCACGATTCTCAGATATGGTTTTTCCCTGTATACGGGAAAAGTCGGTTACATTCCGGAGCGCAGACCAGTCTATCTTTGTGAAGTCGGGATTACGTTGCTTGGGAACATCCTGGGAACGGCGCTGACGGCATTCCTGATCCGGCTCACGAAAACGGGCATTGCCGTTCATGAAAATGCCGTAACAGTCATGACAAGCAAGACGGGCGACAGTCCCGTCAGCCAATTGATTCTGGGATTTTTCTGTGGGATTCTGATGTTCATTGCTGTGGATAACGGCAATCGTTGTAAAAAAGAAAATCGGGATTTGTCTTTTATTTTCGGGACAGTTCTTCCGGTAATGGTGTTTATTTTATGCGGATTTAATCATTCTATTGCGGATTGTTTCTATTTCTTTGCCAGCGTGGCGCATTCCGGACAGGTCGGGACGGGGTTGTGGTATCTCCTGCTTGTCATCATTGGGAACGCCCTGGGCGGCATGTCGATCCCCGTCGCAATGAAATTTTTTGACAGGAATTCTGTCTGAGAGGCTGTTTTCATTTGACAAGTCTGGAATAATATGCTATAATATTTAAAATTAATTTTAAATTAATTTTATTATTTTCATCAGAAAGGAAGATTTGATCATGCAGGAATTTGTATTGCGGGTTGACGGCATGATGTGTCCGCATTGCGAGGCATCTGTCAAAAAAACACTGGAGGCATTCCCGGAAGTCCAGGAGGCTGTGCCGGATCGGGAAAAGAAACAAATCACACTCCGTTTGCAGGCAGAACTGACGCACCTGGACGAGATGAAGCAGGCGCTTGTAAAAGCAGGCTATCAGCCGGAGTAATTTAAAATTTAATTTTAAAAATTTCAGAATTTTTTTCAATCTTGCTGCATAAAATCCTGTATTCCGGAGATACTGAAATTATCCCGGAGCTGTTCCGGGAAAGAATCCGGTTAGAAAGCAGGTAAATGCAATGAATACCATGAAAAAAAATTCTAATATCAAGTGCACCGTTTCTCAGTGCAAGAACAACATGCTCACAGAAGATTACTGCTGTCTGGAGTGCATTCATGTCGGAACGCATGAGGCAAACCCGACAGTTCCGGAATGCGTGGACTGCAATTCTTTTGTGAAACGGACAGATTCTGCCATGAATTAATTAAAATTAATCATTAATTTTAATTTTTACCGGAAAATTTGCTGTCCGTCCGGGAATTCCGGAGGGACGGCATCCGGTGCAGGTTTTCGCACAATTCCATAAATCTCAGCACAGCTTAATTTTTAATTTTTTTGATTTTTTAAGGGAGGTTTTTGCATGAACGATCAGACCATGACATTTTCGCTCAATCAGGAAAAAGAACTGGAACTCAAACAGACGCTGACCATTATCTATGATGCACTGGTGCAGAAAGGCTACAATCCCATTAATCAGATTGTAGGCTATCTTCTTTCAGAAGATCCGACCTACATAACCACACACAACAATGCCCGGAATCTGATCCGGCACATTGACCGGGACGAGCTTTTGCAAGTGCTTGTCAGATCTTATCTGAACAGTTAATCGGCAATGCCCTGTGGGTACATGGGGCGTTGCTTTTTGTTTTTTGATTTCTGATTTTTTTAATTTTTGAATTTTTTTAAAATTCCGGATATACTAGAGATAGCATGAAATAATTTAAGTAGTTTAAATTATTTAAAGGAGGAATTTGTTTTGAAAAAAATCAGAAAATCCGGACTGCTTTCCGGAATCGCCGGCATTCTCTGCGGTGCTGTCCTTGCCGGGAGTGTTCAGGCATCCGCCGCTGAAACGGCAATCGGTTACGGACAGGGCACACAGGTCAATGATGAAAATGTTCCCCTGGGTGCATTGGATTTTAATGCACAGTACGGGAAGTATGACGCCTATGCGACAACGCCGGATCGTGACAGAATTATCATCACATTCGATCAGGGATATGAGAACGGTTACACGGCGCAGATTCTGGACACACTTGCAGAAAAGAACGTGACGGCGATTTTCTTTCTGACAGGCGATTACGCCAAAAAAGAAACGGAACTTGTCAACAGGATGATCCGTGAGGGGCACATGCTGGGCAATCATGGCATGACACATGCAAGTCTGCCAACTCTGGATGAATCCCACGCAAAAGAAGAACTCATGAGTCTGCATGAATATGTCCTGGAAAATTATCATTATGAAATGCAGTATTTCCGCTGTCCCTGTGGGGAATATTCTGAAAAAGCATTGCAGACAGCGCAGTCCCTGGGATATAAAACAATTTTCTGGAGCGGTGCGCATGTGGACTGGCTGACGGACAAACAGCCCGATCCGGCGCAGTCCCTTGAAAAATTAATGAATTCTGCACACGGCGGAGAGATTCTGCTACTGCATTCTGTTTCTTCCACAAATGCAGAAATTCTGGGGGATCTGATAGACGCTCTCCGGGATAAAAATTATAAATTATAATTTTAAATTATTTATAATAAAAAAAATATACGGCAGTTGGCTACTGTCGTATTTTTTTTATCTGCTTCCTGGCTTTCATCACGATGTTCCGGTCATTCTCATAAGTCAGTAAATGCGATACGTAGCCGACGTCTACCCAACGAACTTCGGAGATTTCGTCTTTTTGCGGCGTAAAATTATAATTCTTTGCACGTGCGATGAAATACACCACAATTTTCTGCGTGTCTCGTTTCGGCGAATAACTCACTGTCTCCCGAAATGTCGGGTCAATCAGGACGTCAATTGCTGTTTCTTCCTTGATTTCCCGGATTGCCGTTTCAATCTCCGTTTCGCCGGATTCTACATGTCCTTTTGGGAATGACCAGTGTCCGCTGTTGATATGTCGGATCAGTAAAATTTCAATATTCCCATGAAATCTGCGATAGACAATCGCTCCGCAGGATTTTTCATAGCGCATACCTGCATCACCCTTTCTTCTCTCAGTGTGTCATGTTCTGTTATAGATATTATAACATAATTTCTCTCATTTGTCTAT
>CAMWTO010000141.1 GCA_947177205.1 uncultured Ruminococcus sp.
ATATAACGAAAGCAACAGGTAGTTACTACTAACTACGATTTACTACCATGAAAATTATAACATACTTTTATTTTCTTGTCAAGTGAAAAAAATTTATAAATTTAATTCATTCCAATTTTAACAGGTAATTTTTAAAAATTCAGCGCACCCGGTCAAACAGCATTGTCCAGCGTCAGCAGGCAGAAACAGACAGTCTCCTTTTTTGATCCGGATTGTTTCGGATTCCTGAGGATGTGTTAAAACTCCCGTACCGTCCAGACAAAGCAGAACCTGGAATGAATCAGGATTCACGCAGAAATCAAAATTCCGGATGCAATCAAGATCAATTTTTTCTGTTTTAAAATAATCACACTCGCACAACGTCCGGATTGCATTATTTTCTGGATTTTTCGGCTTTCTGAAATCAGCCGGCTGTAACTTCATCACGTCCAGAGCTTTTTCAATATGGAGCTGTCGGCGTTGCCCGTTCCGATCTGTCCTGTCATAGTCATAGACTCTGTAAGTCAGATTAGAATTTTCCTGGATTTCTGCTAATAAAATCCCCTTGCCGACGGCGTGAACCGTCCCCGCAGGGATGAAAAATACATCGCCTTTTTTTACGGGAATCTTATGCAGATATTTCATAATTTTATGATTTTCAATGGCGGATTGAATTTCTTTTCTGGAATATTTTTGCTTAAACCCATAAATTAAACTTGCATTTTCAGCAGCATCCATAATATACCACATTTCCGTCTTGCCGTTCTCCTGTTCATGAATCTGCGCATAGTCGTCATTTGGATGCACCTGGACGGACAGATTCTGTGCGGCATCAATGAATTTTACCAGAATGGGAAATTTTCTTTTTTTTCTGTATTTTTCTCCCAGATATTCCGGGTGCATGTCAATCACATCCGCAAGGGATTTTCCGGCGAATTTCCCGGATATTACCATGCTTGCGCCGTCAGGATGCACGGAACATTCCCACGTTTCGGCAAGCGGATTGCAGTCCGGATGCTTGTGATATTCCGTGCGCAGTCTTGTACCGCCCCACAGATAATCTTTTCCGGCAGGGGAGAGCTGTATAATATTCATGAAAAAATCGTCCTTTCGGGTTATTGATAATACAGCAGGAAAAATCAGACTTCCGGCAGGGGGGAGCATGCCGGAAGCCTGTATGTTTCTTATTATAATGCAAAATACGGAAAATGTCAAGGGAAAAATTGTTGAAAAAATAAAAAATACTCTAAGCTTTTGCTTTGACAGGTGACGGAATCAGCTTCGCACGGTGCAGGGCAATTCCGATTGCACCAGTAATCAACGTAGATGCCAGCATTTCAAAGACAGCATTCATGCCGACCAGGGCAATGATAAACGCAATCACATTTCCGTTGCCTTTATCCTGAATCATGTCTTGCAGATAAGGCGTTTTGCCGAACAGAATTACCAGGGATGACATGAAAAATACCGTATTCAGGAATGCCGAACAGAATCCTGCTGCAAAACATGCGGACTCTTTATTAAGCAATTTGGCAATGCCTGTGTAGAGCAGTCCCACACACAGACCGTCCAGAGCTCTTGGTACAACACACTGTACAAATGTGAGTACTGGACTGATACCGAACAGCGTCACGCCCATTGTACTAGGCATCATGATACCTGCCGCCTGTAGAAAACTGCAAATGCCGAATGCTGCGCCCATTATCACGCTCCCCGTAACGCCCAGCGAAACAGCCGCCAGTGCAATCGGAATTGTGTTCAGCGTGATGGACAACGCCGGGTTGATCGGGATTGTCCCATAAGGCGTTGTAGAAAAAATAATTATAATCGCCAGGAGCAGACCCAGGATCACCAGATTTTTGGTTTTGGTAGTTGACATAAAAAATTCCTCCTTGTTATTGTTCTCCAAAAAATAAAACTGGAGATACAGTACAATTTACAAGCTTATTATAGCATAGTTTAAAAATTTTGTCAAGGGAATTATCAAAAATTGCTTGCAATTTTCAGAAAAATATGCTATGATAATTACAGAGATCATTATAAATCATCACAGAAAGAGTTGATTGTGAATGCTGAAACATAAAACTGTCCTTCTGGGAATCACCGGGAGCATTGCCGCTTATAAAATCGCCAATCTTGCAAATATGCTACGGAAACTGCACTGTAATGTCCATGTACTCATGACACAGAATGCGACACAATTTATCAATCCCATAACGCTCGAAACGCTCACGGAACATAAATGTCTGATTGACACGTTTGATCGTAATTTTCAATACAATGTGGAACATGTCGCACTTGCCAAGCAGGCGGATCTTGTCATGATTGCCCCGGCATCTGCGAATGTGATCGGAAAAATTGCCAACGGCATTGCCGATGATATGCTTACCACAACCGTGATGGCTTGTCCCTGCAAAAAAATTATCGCTCCGGCGATGAATCACAACATGTATCATAATCCGATTGTACAGAATAATCTTGCGAAATTACAAAAATTTGCGCCGGAATATGAGGTGATCCAGCCGGCGCACGGCATGCTTGCCAACGGCGACACCGGGGACGGCAGAATGCCGGATGAGGCTATTTTATTAGAATATATCTTGAAAGAAATTGCCTTTGAAAAAGATCTTGCCGGAGAAAAAATCTTAATTACTGCCGGTGCAACCAGGGAATCCATTGACGCCGTGCGGTTCATTACCAATCATTCTACCGGAAAAATGGGATTTGCGCTTGCCAAAGCCGCTATGCACCGGGGTGCGGATGTCACTGTCATTGCAGGATATACAGAAATCCAGCCACCGCCGTTTATCAATTACATTCCGGTGATGTCCGCGCAGGATATGTTCAACGCCGTCACGGAAATTTCCGATCAGTTCGGGATCATCATCAAAGCCGCTGCCGTAGCGGACTATACGCCGGAAACAAGTGTAGATTACAAGATCAAGAAATCCGGAGATGATCTTGCAATCCGATTGAAACGGACGCCGGATATTCTGCAATATCTGGGAGAACACAAATTGGAATCGCAGATTTTATGCGGTTTTTCAATGGAAACAGAAAATCTTCTGGATAATTCACGGAAGAAATTACAATCCAAGCACTGCGACATGATCTGTGCTAATAGCTTAAAAACAGCCGGCGCAGGATTCGGGACAGATACCAATATTATTACGATTATCACAAAGGACAGTGCCATAGAACTGGAAAAAATGTCGAAAGAATCTGTGGCGCACGGAATTCTGGATGAAATTTTAAAAATGAAAACATAATTTGCTGTTTTGATAATTTATTTGATTTATCAACAGATTGTGAGGATGTCATGGAATGATTAAAACTGCAAAAGAAGCTTATGAAATTGCGAAAGAAATTAAAAATTACAAAAAATATGATGTTGCTTATTGCCGTGAGGATGATATCAGTTATTTTTTCACATATCAGATTCCCGGACTCCCGGTTTTGAGAATTTATAAAGAAAATCAAAAATGGGAAGAAATTTGTTTCAATCAGAAATACGAATGCATTCATGAAAGAGAAGTTCCTTTGTCGGAGTTAAAGTAAAAATTAAGAAATAAAAAACAGCGACCGGATCAAAAAAATCCAGTCGTTGTTAAAATTTTATTTTATAATTACTCTGCCTTGATCGGGAAGTCACTTTGTTCCAACAGATGTACCAGTAGCTTGAGAACGTTCATGGAGTCGGATAACTCAATTTTTCCGCTCTGGTCAACATCAGCGTTTGTCAATCCCTGGGTTGTTACTTCATCAACACCAACATAGATACGATTCATCCGGACAACGTCAGCAATATCAACTTCACCGTCTTCATTGGCATCGCCCCAGAGGATTTGTTCTTCATCTGTATTATCGGAATTGTCTGTCATATCCGGTTCGCTCTGCTCTGTTTGAGATTCCGACGGCTCCGGAATGTCAATACCGTCAATAATGGAATAATAAGATGGTTTTGCTGTGTAATCCTCGTTGAATAGCAGCGGATATTTGGAAGCTCTCCAACTTTGGTCGTCCGTCGTTCCCCAGAAAACAACTGATGAAATCTGGTCTTTGTGTTCCACAATTGCATCCATAATATCAGAATAATATTGTGCCTGTTCTTCAAAATGATCTGCATCATTCACAGTCGCATCCAGCTCCGTGACCTGAACATCCAGTCCGGTTTCACAGAATTTGTCCAATGCTTTTTTGTAAACATTCACAGCCGGGAATGCGTCCGAGCCGGACCTTGCATCCAGGTGAGACTGCATTCCGATACCGTCGATATAATGCCCGTCGGCATTGATTTCTTCGACCATTTTAATAATGGCATCCGTTTTCTGCGGCATATATTCATTGAAATCGTTGTAATATAATTTGCATCCCTCAGGGGCGTATTTTTTTGCGAATTCAAACGCAGGTTTGATGAATGAATTATCCCCGAAGATCTGTACCCAGGGAGAATTTGCAGAGCCATCTTCCTGTGTACCAGGGGTTCTATAATTGCCATCATCCAACCAGCATTCATTGACAACGTCAAATGCATAGAAATTCACATCAGAATAATCTTTTTCAATTGCCGCAAACACATTTTTAATGTAATTTTCCATGCGGACAAGCATTTTTTCTTTGGAAACCCATTCGCCGTTTTCGTCATAATTTTCCTTGAAGAACCATGTCGGCGTCTGCTGATGCCATACCAGGACATGACCACGAACGGGAATGTTGTTTTCTCTTGCAAAATCCAGAATAGATTTTGCGCTTGCAAGGCTGACCTGCGGGTTTTCATCATCGCCGGATTCTGCCATTGCAAGGCAGGCATTTTTGTCCAGGATGGCATCCGGTTTGAGTTCGTTGCCGGGTGTAATGCTGTTGAAATGCTTTAATACCAATTCTTTTGTAGATTCCGGTGCCAGTTCTTTTACAGTGGTAGCCGTGCCGATCTTAAAATAATCTGCATAGACATCCTTGAGTCCTGGAATGTCCGCCTGCGGATAGTAAACGGGAGCTATCTCCACAAGAAAATCATCCACATAGATATTATCAGAACCGCCCTCGAAATACACATATACATCCGTCATGCCGTCCGTGTAGCTGACTTTCAGATCGTTGAATTCCTGCCATCCTGCGCCATTGAGATTTGTCAGATTCTCGTAATGCTGTTCTCCGGCGGGATCTGTATACTGGAAGCTGACAGTCAGGCTTGTATAGTATTGCCCCATAGCCTTGGCACTGATCAGATATGTCATATTAGGTTTGCATTTGTCATCCAGGCGGAATGCAGGACCATTCCAGGTTTTGGAACGCTCGCTGGCACACAGTGCCTTAGAACCGCTGACAGCGTTGTCCTCATTGACGGAAATGACAGTGGTATCATTTGCACCTCTGTTTGTCCAGGCAGATGCATCACCATCTTCAAAGTCAGACCAATAAACTATGTTATCCGGCGGAGCCTCTGCCGTGACGCCAAGAACCGGCATTGTTCCTGCGGCGCAGGTCATTGCCAGAAGACCGGCAAGCAGGCGTTTTGTTGAAAATTTACCCATGATAAAAAATCCTCCTTGTAAATTTAAATCAAAAATCAACGATATGCTCTCTTTTTATTTTACATGTTTCTGATCATTTTGTCAAGTATTTTTATCAAAATAAATGAATAAATTTAAATATAAAAACCGGAAGTGAATCACTCCCGGTTTTTTATAAAATAATCCAATACGTGCCTGGAGGGACTCGAACCCCCGACCTACTGGTTCGTAGCCAGTCACTCTATCCAGCTGAGCTAC
>CAMWTO010000142.1 GCA_947177205.1 uncultured Ruminococcus sp.
GTCCGGAGCACTTGCTTGTCCAGAATGCCGGGATCAATTTCCAGGTCTTCCGCAATCCTGAAAATATGATTTTTTCGTCGGGAATCGTTTGAAATATGGGAAAGTATCGGAACGCAGCGGCGGAGAAATATCGTTTTTCCCTGTTCCGTCTGCAAATCCAGATCATTCCGGCAGCGACTGATCCGGAATGAAACAGTATCTTGCGCACGTTCCAGTAATTCCCGAAATTTTTCACGCCCGTATTTTTTCAGAAATTCATCGGGATCTTTGGCGTTCTCAATCCGGAGAATTCTGGCTTGCAGACCAATAGCTTCAAAATGCCGGAGTGCCTTTTCCGTGGCATTCTGTCCGGCGTTGTCACTGTCATACGCAATGATTACCTGTTTTGTGTATCTGGCAATCAATCTCGCCTGCTGACTGGTAATTGCCGTGCCAAGTGTGGCAACAACATTCTCAAATCCTGCCTGGTGCATGGCAATCACATCCATGTAACCCTCTGCAAGTATCAGCATTTCAGAGGAGACGTGCTGTGCGAAATGCAAGGAAAACAGGTTGCTGCTCTTGTCAAATACAGGCGTCTCACTTGTGTTGAGATATTTTGGTTTGCTGTCATCCAGAACACGACCACCGAATCCGATAATGTTTCCGGCTGTGTTCAGGATGGGAAATGTGACCCGGTTGCGAAAATTATCATAGAGATTTTCAGGCTGTTTTTCACTTCTGCGGCAGACACCGGACAGGATTAATTCCTCATCAGAAAAGCCCTTGTTCCGAAGAAAATCTCGGAGCTGATGCCAGTCATCCGGCGCAAAACCGAGACCGTATTTCCTGACAATTCCAGCAGAGAGCCGACGCTGTGCGAAATAGTTGAGTCCCCGTCTGTCGTTCCCGTGCAGTAGATTCCAATAATAGAAATTCGCCGTTTCCCGGTTAATGGCATAACATCTGTTCCGGATGAATTTCTGACTGAACACAGAATGAAAATCAGAATATTCCGGATTCTGAGGATTTTTTATTTTTTCTGCCAGAACGGCAAAAGCTTCCTCATAGGATAATTTTTCTGTGATCTGTGTAAATGTAATCACATCACCCCCGACACCACACCCATGACAATAGAAAAAACAGGATTCTGAATCAATCACACAGGACGGCGTTTTCTCAGAGTGGAATGGACAGCAGCAGGTATAAACTCTGCCATGCAGTTGAAACAGCTGACAATGCCGGAAACATTCTGCAATCGGATTCTGTTCCAGAACCTGTAAGAGCAGTTCTCGTGTTATTTTCATAAATATCAAACTCCTCCGGCTGTCATAAATTATGCGATATGTTTTTTAAATTACATCATTTTTGGCAATTCCGGGTTTTATTCCCGTATTTTGCAAAATAGAAATGCAGTTCGTAATGGTTTCCCGACTTGGTGTGATTCCCTGATATTCTTCTTCAATATCCGTAATGCAGGATTGCTGAGACGGTGTGAGAAGATGACACTGTTCTTCACAAATAGAATAATAAATATTCCGGTGCATGTTTGTATAGAAACAATTCGGAGAAAGCGTCCGGCTGATTTCCGGCACTTCTTCAGGACAGTGCAGCAGAAACAGCAGGACTTGCTGTTCTGCACGGAATTTTTTCTGATGTTCTTTTGCAGAACAATTCAGTTCTTCTTTTCGGAGCGGGCGTGTATCCATCCTGGATTTTCGGGGAATCGTTCGCCTTTTTAAATAGTTATCCAGTTGGATACGCAGATAATCCGGACTGATCTGCAATGTTTTGGCTATGTTGACAAGATAGACTTCCCGCTCAAGAGCGTCTCTGATTTCTCCAAGCGTCTGGATATTACGCTGCACCAGAATAGATTTATCTTCCTGGGACTCCGGATTCAAGCCGTTTTGACAGGTTTCCAGTTGGATCAAATTGGCATCTCTTGCCTGCTGTAACAGATTTCTGAATTCCTCCGGACTGTGCTGCCGGAAGTAATCTACAGGTGTCCGGATCTGTTCCAGATTCAGCAGACGTACGGGAATATCCGCATCACTGAAATAATTGAGAATATTTCGTTCTGCCTGGTATGTGAATATGACTTCAGAAGCATATTGGGAAATTAGCTTGACAAGCTGAGGCATGATGAATGTTCCCAGCGGAGCGACGACATTTTCAAAACCATTCTGCCAGATAGTCACAGCATTGAGTACATCTTGTGCAAGAATGAGTGTTTTGGAGTCCGATTCTGTCACCGCCTGCCGTGCGACATTC
Organism: uncultured Ruminococcus sp.; assembly: GCA_947177205.1. GTDB lineage: Bacteria > Bacillota > Clostridia > Oscillospirales > Ruminococcaceae > UBA3855. The sequence continues at coordinate 2,254 of CAMWTO010000142.1, forward strand.
AGACAAAACAGCAATTTTTTCTGACTGAATATTGTGCTCTCTGGTGAAGTCACCCAGGACGTACCGGAATGAGAAACGGATTTTCCTATAAATCCGGTAATATTTCCCCGTGGATCCAGAACAGGAAATAGAATCATTTGATTCTGGAAATAATCCGAAAGCGAGCCGTCCGGATTCCGGCGGCACACCCCGGCAGACAGTAATTCCTGATCTGAATACTGTTCCGAGCGCAGATAATGCAGGAGCTGTTGTGCATCTGTAGCAAAGCCAATTCCAAATTTTTTGACTGTCTGCGGTCGGATCTGATGATCTGCCAGGAATTGCAGACCAGCTTTGTCATTGCCACGCAGAAGACGGTCATAGTAGAAATTTGCTGTTTTTCGGTTAATTTCATAGCATTTATCGTGGCTGATCTGAAAAATTTTTTTCTGTTGGCTCTGGATTGGAAGTGTCATGCCGGCACGATCTGCCAGTGTCCGGACGGCATCCATGTAGGATAGATTTTCAATTTTCATGAGAAATGAAATCACATCGCCACTTTCTCCGCAGCCGAAACAATAAAAATGTGCGCTTTCCTCCGGATAGACGGTACAGGATGGTGTTTTTTCCACATGGAACGGGCAGCAGCAGACATAAATTCTCCCACGCTTTTTTAATTGAACGTAGCTGTTGAATACATCTACAATTGGATTGGCTTCTTTGAGCTGGGAAATAAATTCTTCTGATGATTTTGTCATTGTGTCAACCCCTTTCGTCAATTCATAAACTGTCAGTGATATGGATTTTAGAAAAATTAAAATATTTATTTTTAAATTTTTATTCTATTTCTGAGAAATCCGCATAGGATGCCTGTCCGGTTTCTATCTGGATTTTTCCTCCGGAAAGCTCTGTCAGTTCCCGGATCAGATTTTCCAGAATTTCACTGCGAACCAGCAGTTCAAGCATCACATCTGTCCCGAAAAGGCTGTTTTGTTCAAGAACGCCGTAATCAGGCAGACAATGCATCACTTTCCCATAGAGCGTGTAATCCATCCGGAGCGTGATCGGCGTGCTCATACACATATGTTGAATGTCTGCGGCGTCACAGGAGAGAGCAGCGCTGTGGGAATATGCCCTGACCAGACCGCCGCCGCCCAGGAGAATCCCTCCAAAATAGCGCACCACAACACAGCAGATGTCCGTGAGCTGTTTTTTCCTAAGCACGTCTAATACGGGTATTCCGGCTGTTCCCTGCGGTTCTCCGTCATCGCTGTAACGGGTTGTGTGATCTTTCCGGAGCAGATAGGCATACACATGGTGTTTTGCTTTGCGGTGCTCTGCTTTGACGGAATTGATAAAATCCACAGCCTCCTGATTGGTTGTGACAGGAGACAGATAGCCGATAAATTCGGAACGTTTTTCAATAAAACTGGTTTTTACGACATTGGAAATTGTCAGATAATCCACTATGAAACGTCCTTTCTGCTGTGTGATGCCGGATCAGCGGCATCAGGATAGGAAAACGGACAGCCTCCATAGAAAATTCAGAAACTGTCCGTATGCAAAAAATTACTTGTCCAGATTGAAACGTCTCTTGAATCTGTCGACACGTCCGCCGGTGTCTACAAGCTTCTGCTTGCCGGTGTAGAACGGGTGGCACTTAGAGCAAATTTCGACCTTGATATCCTGTTTTGTAGACTGTGTTTCGATGACATTGCCACAATGGCATGTAATTGTCGTCTTGTACAGTACGGGATGGATGTCCTTTTTCATTTCGCATTCACCTCTGTAATTTGATAAAATAAATAAAAATTCAGATTTGTAACAGTAGCCCATCAGTTGCCTTAGACAGTAGTACGATACAACTTATATATTATAACATGTTAAAATTAAAATGTCAAGCGTTTTTTCGTGCAGATGATAAATTTCGTCAATATGACCGAATTTAAAAAAAGAAAATTATTGATTTTTAACGAAATGCTTGATTTGTCCGTTTTTTTGCACAAAATTTGAAAATTATAAAAAATCAATTGACATTTTGCCGTAAAAGAGTTATAATAGTTAAGTACACTATTTTTTATAATATTTTATTTTTTAATTTAGGAGGCGAGTTTTGTGCAAGAAGCACAGAAAGAAAAGAAAATACAGAAAACACAGAAATCGCAGAAAACATTGAAAGCAAGGAAAAAGAAACGCCGCAAGCTCTCATCAGCAGGCACACTGCTGTTGTTTTTACTGCTACTGGCAATGATATTGGGGATTTGCGGAATCCTCCGTCTGATGCTTTCTCCTTCTGCAGAGAAAGAAAACAGCAATCCGGATTCTGCTCTTATTCTGGAAACAGAATCGACAGAACCACCTACGACAGAAGAACCAACGACAGAGCCTCCCACAGAGCCGCCGCCAATGGCTGTTTATCCGTCCTATGATGCCGATACTATCAAACTGGATGATAATATTGATTCTCAGTATGCGATTCTTGTCGATTCTGATCTGCACAAAGTCCTGGCACAGAAAGACGGTGAATCCAAGATCTACCCGGCATCCATGACCAAGCTCATGACGCTGATTGTTGCCATTGAACACACAGAAAATTTTGAAGACAAATTCACCATGACGGAGGAAATTCTCAGCGACCTTTACGCACAGTCCGCCTCCATGGCAGGTTTTTCCGCCGGGGAAGAATGTTCCATTATGGATCTGCTCTACGGTGCAGCGCTCCCATCCGGTGCGGATGCCACTACGGGACTTGCTGTCTATACTGCTGGTTCCGAAGAAGCATTTGTCCGTCTGATGAATGAAAAAGTCCGGGAACTGGGTCTGCATAATACCCATTTCATGAATGCAAGTGGTCTGCATGATGAAAATCACTACAGCACTCCTACAGATATTGCCACCATTCTGGAATACTGTCTCCAGAACGAAATCTGTAAGAAAGTCATTTCTACTTATACTTACACAACAAATTCTACAGAACAGCATCCGGATGGCATTATACTCTATGACACCATGTTCAATAAGATGACTGGAACAGAAGTGCAGGGCATTACCATTCTCGGCGGAAAGACCGGTTACACGGACGAAGCCGGACAATGCCTTGCAAGTTACGCACAGACGCCGGACGGACACTGCTACATTGCCGTCACTTCCAAAGTAGTCGGCAAGTATGAACCTGTTTTTGATGCGTTTAAATTATACGGCACGATTACGGGGACTTATCCAATGGGAGAAACAGAAGAAAATGAGGAAAATTCAGAAAATTCGGAAATTTCCGGTGAACCTGATAATTTCGTAATGACTGAAGCGAGTGCCGACATGCAGGAGATACCAGCTGCATAACATCTGCGGATAAAGAGAAGTTTTTAACAGTTGAGATAATCTTATAAAATTTTAATTAGATTTTAATTAGAAAGAGAGGTGAAAACCGTTACTGATACTTGACAAAATAAATTTTTTATGGTATACTATCCTTGTCAGGCTGGGAC
>CAMWTO010000143.1 GCA_947177205.1 uncultured Ruminococcus sp.
GTGAAAAGCATGATTTTATCAGGTGCAGAAATCATTGTAGAAACACTGATAGAACAGGGAGCAAAAACTGTCTTCGGCTATCCCGGCGGACAGGTGATTAATCTTTATGACGCATTGTATGAGTACAGCGACAGGATTGAACACATCCTCACAGCGCATGAACAGGGTGCGGCACATGCGGCAGACGGCTACGCACGGGCAAGCGGTGAAGTCGGTGTTGTCATTGCAACATCCGGACCAGGTGCGACAAATCTTGTCACAGGTCTTGCGACGGCTTATCTGGATTCGATTCCGGTTGTGGCAATTACCGGAAATGTGCCGAACAGTCTGATTGGCAGGGACAGTTTCCAGGAAGTGGATATTACCGGCGTGACACTGCCTATCACAAAGCATAATTTTTTAGTAAAATCTGTGGATAAATTAGCAGATACCATCCGGGAGGCGTTTGCGATTGCGAAGTCCGGTCGTCCTGGACCTGTGCTTGTGGATGTTCCGAAAGATGTCCAGATTGCGAAATTTGAATATACAGCATGTCCCGTTGTGGAGAAAAAGTCACAGAAATTAGCAAAAGATGAGAAAATTTTACGTGCTGTGGAAATGATCCGGAAAGCAGAAAAGCCATATATTTATTTTGGCGGCGGTGCAGTCACAGCAAATGTTTCAGAAGAACTCTGTGCACTGGCGGACAAGATTGATGCGCCGATCGGCTGCACAATGATGGGATTATCCGCTGTTCCGGTGAGTCATCCCAGGTACTTAGGCATGGAGGGAATGCACGGACATTATGCTTCCAGTGTGGCACAGGATGAAGCAGATCTGATTATTACGATCGGGGCAAGATTCAGTGACCGTGCGACCGGAAATGTGGCGAAATATGCAAGAAAAGCACAGATTATTCACATTGATGCGGATGGTGCGGAGCTGAATAAGAATGTCAGTGTTGCGCTCGGCATGGAATGTGATATTAAAAATGCGTTACAGCGTTTGTTAGCAGCTGTTCCGGAGAAACAGCACCCGGCATGGGCGGCAAGAATCCGGGAACTGAAAGCGTTAGAATCTGAACAATTTGAGCGTGTCACGGCGAAAGACCGAATTACACCGTATGCGCTGATTCAGGAAGTCGCAAAACATGCAGAATCCGACACGCCGATTGTGACAGATGTCGGACAGCATCAGATGTGGGTGGCACAGTATTATCCGTTCCATAATTCCAGAACGTTTATCTCAAGCGGCGGTCTTGGCACAATGGGCTTTGGTCTTGGTGCGGCAATCGGATCTGCTAAGGCAACCGGCAAGAAAACAATTCTGTTCACAGGTGACGGCAGTTTCGGCATGAATCTGAATGAACTGGCAACCGTTACGGCTGAAAATATCCCCGTTGTGATTGTCATCATAAATAACCAGGTGCTTGGCATGGTCCGGCAGTGGCAGACGCTGTTTTTTGAAAAGCATTACTCTAATACAGATCTGCATGCCAGAAAGACGGATTTTGTGAAATTAGCAGATGCGTTCGGCATGAAGGGCTATCGTGTCACGGCGCTTTCCGAACTGGAATCCGTAATTGCGCAGGCTTTTGCAGAAAATGCACCTGTTCTGGTGGATGTGGCAATCCATCAGGATGAGTTTGTACTCCCGATGCTTCCGCCCGGCGGTTGTATCGAGGATATTATCACAGAGAGGAGTGCTGAATAATGGCGAACAATACGGAACGTTTTGTGATTGCAATTCTGGTGGAAAATCAGCCGGGCATCCTGACCCGTGTGGCAAGCATGTTCAACCGCAGGGGATTTAATATCGACACACTGACGGTAAGCGAAACGGAGAATCACGAATATTCCAGAATTACGATTTCTTTGACCGGAGATGATGGCATCTGTCACCAGATTATCAAACAGCTCAAGAAGCTTTACAACGTGAAAGAAGTCAAAGTCATGGAACGGGAAAAGAGCGTTTACCGGGAACTTGCATTGATTAAATTGCAGAACAAGCCGGAGACCCGGCAGGAAATTCTTTCGGCTGTGGATATTTTCAGATCTAAAATTGTAGATTTTTCCCCGAATACGCTCTGTGTGGAGATCACCGGAGAGACTTCCAAAATTGAAGCATTCATTGCATTGATAAAACCGCTTGGCATTCTGGAAATGTGCCGGACGGGTGTGGTTGCCCTGGAACGTGGGTGCAGTTATCTCAACAGTGAAATTGCGTATGGCGATCAGAAATAAATGCTGTGCAGCCCTTGACAAGTGGAAAAATTTGTGCTATACTGATTAACAGAGTGTTTCCGGGTTATTTTAATGAAAACTACGCCGGGAATGCCTGTGAAATATTTCAATTTTTTGTTATATTATTTTTATTATTAATTAAAAGGAGTGCTCATAAAATGGCAGAAGCAAAGATTTTTTATCAGCAGGATTGCAATATCCAGAAACTTGACGGCAAGACCGTTGCAATTATCGGCTACGGTTCTCAGGGTCACGCACATGCGCTGAATCTCAAGGAAAGCGGCGTGAATGTAGTCGTTGGTCTCTATGAGGGCAGCAAGAGCTGGGCAAAGGCAGAATCCCAGGGACTGACTGTCATGACAACAGCAGAGGCTGCAAAAGCTGCGGATGTGATCATGATCCTGATTCCGGATGAAAAGCAGAAAGCTCTCTATGAGTCCGAAATCAAGCCGTATTTAACAGCAGGCAAGACACTTATGTTTGCACATGGATTTAATATCCATTTTGGATGTATTATTCCTCCGGCAGATGTTAATGTCATCATGATTGCTCCGAAAGGTCCGGGGCATACAGTTCGTTCCGAGTACCAGGCTGGCAAGGGTGTTCCCTGTCTGATTGCTGTTCAGCAGGATGCAACAGGCGATGCACAGGAAATTGGTCTGGCTTATGCGGACGGTATCGGCGGAAGCCGTGCGGGTGTTCTGGAGACGACATTCCGGACAGAAACGGAAACGGATCTGTTTGGTGAGCAGGCTGTTCTCTGTGGTGGTGTGTGCGCTTTGATGCAGGCTGGTTTTGAGACGCTCGTAGAGGCTGGCTATGATGCAAGAAATGCATATTTTGAATGCATTCATGAGATGAAACTGATTGTAGATCTGATCTATCAGTCTGGTTTTGAAGGCATGAGATATTCTGTATCTAATACAGCCGAATACGGTGATTACATCACAGGTCCTAAGGTGATCACAGAAGACACCAAGAAAGCCATGAAAAAAGTTCTGTCTGATATTCAGGATGGTTCTTTTGCAAAAGAATTCCTGCTGGATATGTCCGATGCAGGCAATCAGGTACATTTCAAGGCTATGAGAAAGCTCCATGCAGAGCATCCGTCCGAGGTTGTCGGCAAGGAAATCCGTAAGTTATACAGCTGGAACAGCGAAGATGACAAGCTGATTAACAACTGATTATTTTAGTGTTTCTATGTGAGATAATCCCGGAGTGTTTCGGGATTATCTTGCTGTTTTATAATCTTAATAAAATAAAATTTTTAAATAATTAATAATAATTATATATTAAATCAGGTGATACATTATGATGTTTGATGCGAAAAAATCCGGTGCGCACTGTGCGCCGCAGCGTTCATTACTCCATGCGCTTGGATTAACACAGGAAGAAATGGAACGTCCGCTTGTCGGAATTGTCAGTTCTTATAATGAAATCGTTCCGGGGCATATGAATCTGGATAAAATCACAGAGGCTGTGAAATTAGGCGTTGCCATGGCAGGCGGTACGCCGATTGTGTTCCCGGCAATTGCTGTCTGCGACGGCATTGCAATGGGACACAAAGGCATGAAATATTCTCTTGTTACAAGAGATTTAATTGCGGATTCCACGGAGGCAATGGCATTGGCACATGCGTTTGATGCACTTGTGATGATTCCGAACTGTGACAAGAACGTGCCTGGCTTGTTAATGGCGGCGGCAAGAGTCAATGTTCCGACAATTTTCGTCAGCGGTGGTCCGATGCTTGCCGGACATGTGGACGGACAGCGGACAAGTCTTTCGAGTATGTTTGAGGCTGTGGGCTCTTACAAAGCTGGTAAAATGACAGAAGAAAAGCTTTGTGATTACGAGTTGAATGCCTGTCCGACATGCGGGAGCTGTTCGGGTATGTATACGGCGAATTCCCATAATTGTCTGACGGAAGTCTTAGGCATGGGACTGCGTGGCAATGGCACGATTCCGGCAGTCTATTCCAAGAGAATCGAACTGGCAAAACATGCCGGGATGCAGGTCATGGAATTATACCGGAAAAATATCCGTCCAAGGGATATTATGACAGAAAAAGCATTCCAGAATGCCTTGACAGCAGACATGGCACTTGGCTGTTCCACAAATAGTATGCTGCACCTGCCAGCGATTGCACATGAATGCGGTGTAGAAATCAATCTGGACATTGCCAATCAGATCAGCGCAAAAACGCCGAATCTGTGTCATTTAGCGCCGGCGGGGCATACTTACATGGAACAGCTTGACGAAGCCGGTGGTGTCTATGCCGTTCTGAATGAACTTGTCAAGAAAAATTTAATCCACACGGATGTGATGACCGTCACCGGAAAGACGCTTGGTGAGAATCTCCAGGGCTGTGTGAACCGGAATCCGGAAGTCATCCGTCCTGTAGAGAATCCCTATAGTGAAACAGGTGGGATTGCTGTTCTCCGTGGAAATCTTGCACCGGACGGCTGTGTTGTCAAAAGAAGTGCCGTTGCACCGGAAATGCTGAAACATGAGGGAACAGCGAAAGTATTTGACAGTGAAGAAGAAGCAATTGCGGCTATCTATGCCGGAAAAATCGTCTCCGGTGATGTGGTTGTGATCCGTTATGAAGGACCATCCGGAGGACCTGGCATGCGGGAAATGCTCTCGCCGACTTCCGCCATTGCCGGCATGGGACTCGACAAGGAAGTTGCATTAATCACAGACGGCAGATTCTCCGGTGCGACCAGAGGTGCGGCAATCGGGCATATCTCTCCGGAGGCAGTCCGTGGCGGTCTGATTGCTTATGTTCAGGACGGCGACAGGATTGCAATTGACATCCCTAATTACAGCATTCAGCTGTTAGTGTCAGACGAAGAAATTGAACAGCGCAAGGCATCCACAGAATTGAAAATTAAAACAGACGTGACAGGCTATCTGAAACGTTATGCGAAAATGGTTTCTTCTGCTGACAGGGGAGCAATTATCAACGATTGATTGGAGAAAAAATGAACATAGAAAGTCAATTTAATCTGATCGCAGAAGAATATGATGTCAACAGAAGAAAGTTTATTCCGTGCTTTGATGACTATTATCAGAATACAACTGCATTTATCGCTTCAAACATGCAAGCGCCTGAAAGAATTATTGACTTGGGTTCAGGAACAGGATTACTGGCTTATTATTGGTATCAGCACTTTCCTGATTCGGAATATCTGCTTGTGGATATCGCTGAGGATATGCTGCGTATCGCCCGAAAAAGATTTCAGGGGATTCAGAATGTCTCCTGTCAGTCAGCGAATTATATCGAAGAATTGCCTGAAATGCCTTTTGATATGGTCATTTCCGCACTTTCTATCCATCATCTGGAAAATCAAGAAAAAGAAGTGCTCTTTTCCAGAATATTTGATGCTCTGCCGGCAGGCGGATTGTTCGTGAATTACGATCAGTTCTGTGCCGGGACTCCTGCATTAAAT
>CAMWTO010000144.1 GCA_947177205.1 uncultured Ruminococcus sp.
TAAATAATGCGATTCAAGGAAAGCGGCAGATCTGGAAAGTACAGATCTGCCGCTTTCCTTGAATCGCATTATTTATTCTCCTAACAGAGATGATTTCGAGAATCCGGATGAAATTGCAGATTTTATCATCAATTTTGAAGATTCTCTGATGCTCTCCAGATTTGAGCCGGATTCTGAAAACATTCAGTTTGATATTCTCCGGTTGGATATGGATGGCTGTTTTCCGGCAGATCTTGGCGAGACATTCTGTGCAGGCATCCGAAATCCCGCAACAGGATGGTTTGTCACGGCGCAGGAACAGAATATTACCGGATTGCCGGAGGCGCATTCTGCATCACAGATCTGGGAATTTACACGGCAGGCGGACGGCAGTTATCAGATCTGCAATTCGTTCACAAAGCAATGTATGGAAGTTCAGGATTTCGCTGTCCAGGGCGTTGACAGCAATATTTTCCCCGGCGAATACACCGGCACAACTGCACAGCATTATTATATCTATTCTGATGATGGTGTGTATTATCTGAAACCTGTCTGCTCGGAACTCTATGTAGATATGGCACAGGATACCGGGAATCTTGCTGTCTGGACAAGACGTCCGCAATGGCAGCCGCAGCAGTTTGATTTGCAGATCTTCCCGGACGGTGATATCAATCTTGACGGCGCTGTGACCATTCTGGATGTTATTATGCTCCAGAAATGGTTGTTGCAGACGGGAGATCTGACTTACTGGAAAAATGCAGATGTTCATAAAGATCAGCAGATTGATATTTTTGATCTGGTGACATTAAAATATCAGTTGATTCACTCTGTAAATGAATGAAAATATTTGTTTTAAGGAGAAAAAGCAATGCCGCATATGACAGTCCATCAAAAATTAGTCGCTATGACAGAAAGCTATGAAATCAAATCCGGGAATCAGATTGCTTATACTGCAAAGAAAAAAATGATTTCCGCCGGAGCGGATTTCAAGATCATGCAGGGAAAAGACGTGATCGCTGAAATTGATGAAAAAATTCTCCCGGCTGTCCGGACGTTCCGGATTCTGATCCGGGGGCAGAGAGTTGCTGTCGTCAAACAGCAGATTCATGCAATCTCTAAAGATATGTTCGTTGAACCGTTTGGCTGGAAACTGGACGGCGATCTCACCGGGACGGATTTTAGATTCACTGACAGAGGGCATGTCTATGCTAAAGTGCATAAAAAAATGATTGCACTCAGCGATACTTATGAAGTGGATTTTGATGATCCGGAGAATGCCTTGCTGATTGCCATGCTTGTGATTGTTCTGGACGAGACGTTTCACAGCAAGCGTTCTGAAAAGTAATTTTAAATTTAAAAATCCCTGGAAAACCAGGGATTTTTTGTGTGAATCTGTAATTAATTAAGCTCTCTCAGCCAGTCAAGCATTTCCTGTTGCCCTTTTGATGTCAGTGCAAAAGTTCTGGTTTCTTCCATTTCTACCAGATCAGAGCAGAGCAATCCATGCCAGATAGAAATTGTTAAAATTCCATTTTCTTCCTCATCCTTGCCGGGGATGATTTTATAATTCAGATTGCCACGGCTTCCGGTGAAGTAATTTCCGGCTTCAAAATAATAAACTCCCGGAATGTCAAATTCGTTGAATTTTCGTTCTTTTTTCAGCTTTTCCATGATTCATAGATTCCTTTCTCTAATAGATGGATGACATGCGATAAATCCGGCAGACACGCATATAATCTGGATTGCAGATCTTCGTCCGGTTCGGACAGATCCGGAATCATCACCGGCTTGCATCCTGCATAGTATGCAGACAGAATCCCGTTGGGAGAATCTTCCAGGGCGATACATGCTCCGGGAGATAGCCCAAGCATCCGGCTTGCCGTCAGATAGATTTCCGGATCTGGCTTGCCTTTCGTGACCATGTCGCCACAAACAAAATTTTGAAAGTATTTGTCAATTCCGGTTTGTTTCAGATAAGATTCTGTCCGTTCCCGGTCAGTTGCCGTAGCAACTGCAATTTTGTAATCATTCCGGAACAGATATTCTAATAATTGCTCTAATCCAAGCTTTTTTTCTATGCCATATTGTTCCAGATGCTGTGCAGTCAGTTCTCTGCGCCTCGCACGGATTTTTTCATAATTGAAATTTTGCCCGAAAATTCCCTGTAATTTTGGTTTTGCATAGATTGCTGATAAACTCCGGATACCAAGGACATGCTCTAATTGCATAGGATAGCCCGCTTCCTGTGCCGCCTGCATCCAGTATTTCGCCAATAATTTTTCTGTGTCGAACATCAGTCCGTCCATATCAAAAATAATGCCCTTAATCATATTTTTAATCATGCGATCATTCTCCTGTCTTATGTAAATTCTTTTCGGGAATAGATTTTTATACTGATCTTCCAGGAAATCCTGTATAATATCAAAATCCCTGCGAGGGCAATTGTCTCAAAAAATATCGGATTTTTTTGAATTTCCCACATCATCCGGCTAAATTCGATTTCATTTGTCATGACTATGACCGCAGATGCAATACCTATCACAAGTGCCGTTAAAAGATAAGCAAGTTGTGCTTTTTCTGCACCGAATCTGAAAATAAACGGCAGGACAAACATGGGTGGCAGGAGACTGATGAACAGGCTGGGAATACATAGTAACAGCAATTCTTGCAAATCAAATCCAGAAAAGTGCATCATCCGGATACTTTGACAGATCAGGACAGCAACAAGATTCAGCAGGGTTGTCATCAGATTCAGAAGATATTTTGCAGAGACAATCTGTCTGGGACTATAAGGGAGTGTACAACTATAACAGCTCCAGTGTTCTTTCTCGTCATATACCTGGAGACTGACTGGGATCATAGCCGTGAGCAGACAAGAATAGAACGTCATAAATGAAACAGTTCCTGAAAGAAAACTGATGATCCAGAAAATCAGTATCAGAACCAGATATGCTTTGCAGTAAGATCGGATCATGTAGAGATCTTTTAATAATAAGCCTTTCATGTGTTATCTCACTTTCTGTTGTTACTGAAATTCTTTCCGGTCATAGATTTTCATACTGATCTGCCAGGAAATGCCATAAAGTATCACAATTCCTGCGAGAGCAATTGCCATGAAGACTGCTGGATTCTGCAACACTTCCAGAATTGCCATTCCAGTTTCTGTTTTATCTTCTGTCGCCATTGCAATTCCTGCAAATGCACCACCTATAATAATTGCCAGAAGCATATAAGCAAGCTGCGCTTTTTCTGCGCCGAGTTTGAAAATAAGCGGCAGTGTGAACATTGTCGGGAGGACACTAACTAACAGTCCGGAAAACAGCAAAACAAGCAGTTCTTCCAGATTGAATCCGGAAACGCACAGCATCCGGATGAGTTGTCCGATCAGGATGATTCCAAGATTCAACAGAATTGTGAACAGATTCAGAAGATATTTTGCAGAAACAATCTGTCTGGAACTATAGGGGAGCGTACAACTGTAACAACTCCATCGTTCTTTCTCATCATACGTCTGCAAGCTGACCGGGATCATGGCAGTCAACAGACAAGGATAGATCGTTAAAAATGAAGAAGCTTTTGAAAATGAACCGAGAATCCAGAAAATCGGTATCAGAAACAGATATGTTTTGCAATAAGATTTGATCATGTAGAGATCTTTTAATAATAAGCCTTTCATGTGATATCTCACTTTCTGTCGTTACTAAAAATTTTTCATTTTAATCAAATTCTTTCCGGGCATAGAGTTTCATACTGATCTGCCAGGAAATTATATAGATTATCACAATGCCTGCGAGAGCAATTGCCGTGAAGACTGTTGGATTTTGCAACACTTCTAAAATTACCGTCTCAGTCTCGATTCCATCTTCTGCTATTGTAATCCCTGCAAATGCACCTCCCATGGTAATTGCCAGGATCATATAAGCGAGCTGCGCTTTTTCTGCACCGAATTTGAAAATAAGCGGCAGTACGAACATTGTCGGAATAACACTAATTAACAGTCCGGAAAGCAGCAAAACAAGAAGTTCTTCCAGGTTGAATCCGGAAACGCACAGCATCCGGATGAGTTGTCCGAGCAGGATGATTGCAAGATTCAACAGGATTGTGAACAGATTCAGAAGATATTTTGCAGAAACAATCTGTCCGGAACTGTAGGGGAGCGTGCAACTGTAGCAACTCCATCGTTCTTTCTCATCGTACGTCTGCAAACTGATTGGGATCATGGCAGTCAACAGACAAGGATAGAGTATGAAAATTGCCTCTTCCGCAAACGGTGTAAAAATCCACAAAATGGATATCACAATCAGATATATTCTGCAATATTTCATGATCATGTAGAAATCTTTTAATAATAAGCCTTTCATGTTAGGTTTCCTCCTTTGCCATGAATACAAATAATTCTTCAATGCTGACGGGACTGACCGGGAACCCGTTCGGAATGTGCTCCCGTTCTATGAGAAGTTCTGCGTCATATTTTGTGATTCGTTTGCCTTTGACGACATTTTCAGGGAATACCCGGAGCTGATCCGGATTGCAGTGCACAATGCCGTATTTTTCCCGGAGGATGTCTTTTTCTTCACAGAGCATTAATTGTCCCTTGTGCAGAAATGCGATGTAATCGCAGATTTTCTCCAGATCGCTGACAATATGTGAGGAGATCAGCACGGAATGCGTTTCATCCCTGGTGAATTCCAGAAATAAATCTGTAATTTCATCCCGGACTAACGGATCTAATCCGTTCGTTGCTTCATCCAGAATTAAAAATTTCGGATGATGAGACATAGCAACTGCGATAAATAATTTCATTTTCATGCCTTTGGATAATTCCTTGAATTGCTTGTGATCCGGAACGGATAATTTTTTCAAGAATCCGCGGAAGTAATTCTCATCCCAGTTCCGGAAACTGTTTTTCATGATGTGATTGATCTGTTTTGGTGTCAGACAACCAGAGAATCCCGTATCATCTAGGACGATCCCCAGATCTTCCCGGAGAATTTCCGGATGTTTCCGGTTATCCTGTCCCAGAATCAGAATTTCTCCGGAATCTCTGCGAATCATGTCGAGGATTAACCGGATTGCCGTGCTTTTGCCTGCACCGTTCTCGCCGATCAGTCCCATGATACAGCCGGAAGGCAGTGTCAGATTGAGATTCTGCAAACTGAATTCCTTGTAATTTTTTGTCAGATTTTTGATTTCCAATGCGTTTTCTGTCAACATAATACAATCATCTCCTGATTTCATTTTAAATTTATTTAATCCTGCTTCATGAGCCGGATCATGTCACAAAGATCCTGTTCCGAGAGATCACAGCAGGCGGCTAATTTCAGAATTTCCGTGATATGTTCCTCAATTTTCCGCAGATTTTCTTCCCGGAGTAATTCCATATTCTGCGGCGCAACGAAACAGCCTTTTGCGGCAATTGTGTAAATAAAGCCCTCATGTTCCAATTCGTCATAAGCACGTTTTGTTGTAATAACGCTGATCCGGAGATCTTTTGCCAGATTCCGGATAGATGGCAGGGGGTCATCTTCTTTGAGAGATCCGCTGATGATCTCTGCTTTGATGCGGGTGCAGATCTGTTCATAGATCGGCATATCGCTTTTATTATCTATGAAGATATTCACTGGAATGCAATTCTCCTTTCTTCTTATCTGGATTTAAATTTATTTTTCTGTACATATACAGTATACACAGT
>CAMWTO010000145.1 GCA_947177205.1 uncultured Ruminococcus sp.
TGATTATAGCATAAATAATCAGAATTGTCAAGAATTTTTTGTGGGAAATTCTCTTGTGTCCGGATGAATATGGCTTTTCGAATGCTAGAATTTGAAATTAAAATTTCAGATATAAATTTTAAGATTTCTTTAAGATTAATTTAAAATCTTTGAAATTATTTCAAATTCTTGAAAAAAGCTATTGACAAGGAGAAAAAAATATGCTATACTGATCTTGTAATATTTACTGTACTAGAATAGATAGTACAATAATGCAGAAGATATGCTATCAATTTTGATCCAGAAAGGAGTTCCTGAATTGATCATGGAACAAGTAAAGAAAAAGAAAAAGGGCAAAAAAATTCTCATTGCCGTTATTGTCCTGCTCCTCCTCAGTGGTGGAGCTGTCGGATTTGTTTCCTGTAACCGGAATATGTCTGCATCTGTGCAGGATATTTCAGCGAATGCTGTAGAAACAGCTGAAATTACCTATCATGATATTTCTAATCATATCAGTGTGTCCGGTAACGTAGAAAGTGAAAATCTTGTCAAAGTCACCAGTAAACTCACAGCAAAAGTAGAATCCCTCAATGTGGAAATCGGCAGTCATGTCAACCAAGGCGACGTTCTCTGCGTGTTTGATAGTTCTGAATTACAACAGCAGTATGACAGTTTGCTCAAATCTCAGGAAAATTCTCAGAGTCAAAATGAAAACACGCACAAGATTAACCAAAGAAATCTGGAAAATGCCAAGCAGGAGAAAGAAATTAATCTTGCACAGGCACAGCGTGCCATTGATGATGCTGTATCTTCACGGGATAAAGCTTATCAGAAAGAAAATAATCTTGTGGATGAATTAAATGCAGAAACTGAAAAACGTGACAATGCCAAGCAAAAGATGAATACGATCAACCCGGAAGAAGATCCGGAAGGCTATGCCAAGGCATCCCAGGATTATCAGACAGCGGAAATGAATATGCAGGCAAAAGAATCTTCTCTGGAAGCGATCCGGGATCAGCTTGACACATATGACAAGGCTGTACAATCGGCACTCGATGCCTATGATGCAACAGAACGAAGTGCAAATATTACAATTCAGAATTATCAGGATATTTTAGATGCAGAACAATTCCAGCAGAACAGTGATTCCGGTACAGAATTACAGAAACTGGCGGATTCTATTGCAGAATGCACCGTAACAGCTCCCAAAAGCGGTGTCATCACTTCCCTGAATATCGCACAAGGGAGCATTCCGACAACAGATGCTTTAATGACAATTGAAGACACGGATTCTCTCAAAATTACTGTCCAGATCAACGAGGCAGATATTCTGAAAATTCAGGAAGGTATGCCGGCTGTGGTGAAGACTTCTGCCACCGGCGATCAGGAATTTGATGCGACTGTCAGCCGTGTGGTGAACATTTATAACAATTCTGCGCAGGGTGCGTCCGGTATGGGCTCAGGTTCCGGAACAAATTCGGGGAATTATTCTGCTGAAATTACGATGAATCATGCGACAGATTCCAATTTGCTGATTGGCATGAATGCGAAAGTAAAAATCATCCTGAGTGAGAAAGAACATGTACTTGCTGTTCCCTATGATGCAATTGTGACAGATACGGATGAAACCGGTGAAGAATCCAGTCATATTTTGCTTGCAGTCACAAACAGTGACGGCACGGCAACAGCAAAAGCTGTAAAAATTGAAAAAGGCATGGAGGGCAGTTATTATACAGAAATTATTTCTTCTGAGATTCAGGAGGGCGACCAGATTATCATAAATCCCGGCGACCATCAGGACGGCGAAATTTTACCAGGGATTCACGCCAACCAGGGAAACGGAGCTGACGGCGATGCGTAAGACAGTGATTTCTATGAAAGATATTATTAAGAAATACTATATTGGTAAGCCGAATGAATTGCAGATCCTGCACGGCATTTCCCTGGATATTCAGGAGGGAGAATTTGTCTCAATTGTCGGGCAATCCGGTTCCGGAAAAAGTACGCTTATGAATATTATCGGCGCTCTGGATCGTCCGACAGACGGAAGTTACTTTCTGAACGGTGCGGACATCAGTACACTGGACGATGCAGAATTAAGCCGGATCAGAAATAAAGAAATCGGCTTTGTATTCCAGACATTTAATTTAATCCCACGGACGAATGCCATCAAGAACGTAGAAATGCCTATGATGTATGCCGGAATTCCCAAAAAACAGCGTCTGGAAAGAACCATGGAATTACTGGAAATCGTCGGCATGTCGGAACGAGCCAATCATCAGCCGAATGAATTATCCGGTGGACAGAAACAGCGTGTCGCAATCGCAAGGGCAATGGCAAACAAGCCCTCTCTCCTGCTGGCAGATGAACCGACCGGCGCACTGGATTCCAAAACGGGACGCATGATTATGGATCTGTTTCACAAGCTTCACCAGGAAGAACACACCACAATTGTCTTAATTACACACAGTCAGGAACTGGCACAGGAAACACAACGCATGATTACCATCAGCGACGGCAGTATCATTGCAGATACGGGGGTGAAAAGTCATGCAGATTCTTGAAAATATCCGGCTGGCGTTCAGCTCCATCCTGGCGAACAAGATGCGGGCATTATTAACAATGCTTGGCATTATTATCGGTATCAGTGCCGTGATCACGATCACGACAATCGGGTCGTCCATTCAGAAAACACTGACAAATACATTCAATTCTATGGGATCTATGAATTTTTTTGAAATCTACTCAACGTTTGACTGGGAAAAAGCCGAACCGGACGAAGACGGCAATTACAACTGGGAATGGCAGGAAGATGACAGGCTCTCCCGTGAGATGCTGGACGAGTTAATCCAGACGTATCCGGAGTATTTCAGCATGAATCTAACGGACAGTTACGGTTCTTCTACGCTTCTCAACTGGCAGGATCAGTCCATGAGCGTAAATATCAATGGTGTTCTGAATTTTGAACACATGCAGGGACTTGAACCGGAGTTATTGTCCGGCAGAGGGATCAGCTATCAGGATAATGCCAACCGGAAACAGACGATTGTCGTGTCAGATCTGTTTGTATCGCAGTATTTTGCACCGGATGCAGATCCACTCGGGCAGGCAGTTACTTTAGATCTGCAAACAGGACAGGCGGAGGATTTTGTCATTGTTGGTGTCTATGAAATGCCGGAGGCTTATGCCAAGCAGGCATATCAGCCCGGCATGAAAGAACTTGAAAAAGTCACGCCGGTTTATGTGCCGTTAGATACCATGATGTATTTACTCCGTCAGGAAGACAACTATCGTTACTGGGCAGATATTTATTATAATCCAGAATATGACGTTGCCATGCAGGAACAGTTATTAAAAGATTTCTTCAATGAACAGTATGAGAAAGCCGAAAAGCCGTATATGACAATTGATGTGATGAACATGCAGGAACAAATGGGCATGATTAATGCTGTTGTAAATGTCGTCACGATTGCGATTTCCGTGATTGCGGCAATTTCCCTGATCGTTGGCGGTGTCGGTGTTATGAATATCATGCTTGTGAGCATTACAGAACGAACGAAAGAAATTGGTATCCGCAAAGCCCTTGGCGCACAGAACAGATCCATCCGAATGCAGTTCGTCACAGAGGCAATTTTGATTTGCCTGATCGGCGGTATCATCGGAATTATTTCCGGCATTTTAAATGGCATGATCATCGGCTATGTTGCAAAAGCCGTGATTACAAACATGTATCCCGAAGAAGCGTCCATGTTTGCGATTACCGTTCAGCCTTCCGTGATTGCCATGCTGATTTCTGTTGTATTCTCGATTCTGACGGGCGTATTCTTCGGTTACTATCCGGCCAATAAAGCGGCAAAGATGAATCCGATTGACGCACTGCGTTATGATTAAAATATTATGCAAATTGCACAATTGTATCAGTGTTCTTGTATTGGAACAATTCAGCACATTGCACAAAAAGCACCCTGTTTCCTGCGAACAGGGTGCTTTTTCATGAGAATTACACTTCCACAGCCGGAGCTGACAGGATTTTTCTGTTCCTGACCCGATAATTGTTCGGATTATACAGTGATACCGGTTACTTATACTTATGCAATTCAGCATATTGCACAAAATATTATCTGACAAAAATCTGATAGCAATACTTGTACACGCAGCCAGGATCTAACCGGATGGCATGGGCTTTCTGTTCCAGATCCGGCGTAGCATCATCAAAATACGTCGGTACGGATGTCCAGGGTTCTAAGCAGACAAATTGCGCCCGGTCATCTCCGGTCGGTGACCAGATTGTCATGCACTTGGATTCCGGGAATTTCACCGTAACAGCATGTTCTGACTTCCGGGATTTCAGGGTAATTTCATCCGAAGCCGGATCCGGCATCACAATCGAATCATAGTCAAATAAAGCTCTATTGAGATTCAGGATTTTTTCATGATCCAGAACCATTTCTTGATTGTTGTTCTTTGCGGATTCTTCGCAGTTATATTCAATATAATAATCCGTGAAGCACTCCCCTTTTTCCGGTTCTAACGGACAGTTAAATGACGGATGACCGCCGATATAAAAATACATGGGTCTGTTGTCGGAATTTTCTATCGTGTGGAGAACTTCCACACCATTATCCAGAATCCTGTATCTGACAATCAATCTGAACTGATACGGATATTGCGCAAGCGTTTCCGGATTGGATTGCAGGACAAACGAAATAGAATCCTCTGTTATTTCGAGTGTTTCAAATTCCAGATCTCTTGCAAAGCCATGATTGGCTTTCATGTGGTATTCTTTTCCGTCCGCATAATAACGATTATTCTCCGGAGAACAGATAAACGGAAACAGAATCGGTGCATAACGTTTCCAGGCATCACCGCACTGCCAGAGATATTCTAATCCGTTCAACTGGATGGAGTGTAGTTCAGCTCCGGAAGTATCTGCTTTGATTGTGAGATTGCCTCTTTTGCGTTCATAAAGCATAAAAAATTCCTCCTGATTTCATAAAATTTATAGACTTTAGAATTTTAAGAAAAAAACATATGTTGTATAAAAATTTTGACACCTAGTAAAATTAAAATCAATCCCCCGGCGAATAACGCATAACTCCCGCATTTCTGTCCGAGACGCTTTCCGAAGCAAACACCTGTAATGGACAGCATGCAGGTAATTCCTGCAATTTCCAGGGCAGCTGGCAGGATGTGAATATTCGCCAGGGCAGAAAAGCTCACACCGACTGCGAGAGCGTCAATACTGGTGGCAATTCCCTGCATCAGAATTGTTTTCAGATGAATATGATAGGGTTCGGGTTCTTTCTGTTTCGATTCCCGGATGGCATCCAGAATCATTTTTCCGCCGATATATCCTAGTAAAATCAGTGCAATATAATGATCCACAGCTGTAATATATTCTGTGAATGCCTGCCCCAGAAAAAAACCGATTGTCGGCATAAGTCCCTGCATGATACCGAAACAGAGTCCAATAGAAACCACATGTTTCTTTTGCAGATCCTTACAGCACAGGCCATCCGTGACGGAGACAGCAAAAGCATCCATAGACAAACCGATTGCTGTCAGAATTAATTCCAGAAAATTCATAAAATTTCAAATCACGCCTTTCCGAGAATGATAAAATTTATTTTAATGTTAAATTTAATCTTCCGGCGCTTTTTTTGC
>CAMWTO010000146.1 GCA_947177205.1 uncultured Ruminococcus sp.
GACAAATTATGAACAATATGCTATAATTAAGCTGTTAATTTTTCTGTAGATTCATTTGTCAGATAAAACAATGCATTTTTTGCAGGAAAGGAGCGCTTTTTATGATTTTTGCAAATTATGATAATACTAAAAATAATAAAAATTTCCGGAAAAAGTTTGCCGGCTTCACTCTCGTGGAGCTGATTGTCGTCATTGCCATTATTGGCGTCCTTGCGGCAGTTCTCGTGCCGTCCATGATGGGGTATGTATCAAAAGCTAAATTTTCTTCTGCAAATTCTATGGCAAAGACGCTTTTTAATGCAGGCATGGCGGCTTGTCGGGAACATGATGTCACAAAACCAATTCCGACTGGTGTCTATACCAGTGAGAAAGTTCGTGATGAATATCCTTCGCAAGGTTTGACCTATGATGAAAAGATTTATCAGTATATCTATGAATATTTTAGCAAGATTGAAGATAAATACTGGGCTGTCAGAATTGAAAATGATGTCGTAACTGGTGTATGTTTCCAGAAAACAAAAGGTGATGTTTATGTGGGAACACATCCGACAGTAAATAACGAAAGAAGAGAAACAAGCGATTTCAGCTTTGAAAAGGCAATTTATTTTGCAGAGACCGGAAACTGGACGACAAGACCATAATGCGGGCATTCAAATAAATATTCACAAAAATAAACAAACATTTTTGTCAAACCTGCTAAGTGAAAAAAATCCGGAAATCTGTTGACAATCCAAATAGAACATGTTATAATAGAATTAATAAATGAATTTTTTGTGAATGAAATATAAAAACTATGAATTTTTTCATTTATTTAAATTTTAAATTGGAATCCAGTGAGGTGTGCTATTTATGAAACGTCAGAAAACAAATTATCCCCGTGTCAAGGGTTTTACGCTCATTGAGCTGATTATTGTCATTGCCATTATCGGCATCCTCGCAGGTATTCTTGCGCCTACGATGTCCACATACTATATGAAATCCCGGATCAAATCCGCCAATGCTAATGCTAAAATGGTCTACAATGCCGCACAGACGGCAGTGCAGAAATATATCAGTAGGGACAGAACGGCTTTGGCTTCTGAAAAAAGCGATTTCAATGGAACAATCTTGATTTCCTACAATGGAACAGATCATTCTATTAGTTGGAGAACTGGCTATGATGCCGCCAGTACGACTGCAA
Organism: uncultured Ruminococcus sp.; assembly: GCA_947177205.1. Classification (GTDB taxonomy): domain Bacteria; phylum Bacillota; class Clostridia; order Oscillospirales; family Ruminococcaceae; genus UBA3855. Next base: position 1,181 of record CAMWTO010000146.1, read on the forward strand.
CAGCTGGTGATCCTTATGCAACTGTTGCGGATGCTGTCAATCGTACTGTTTCCAATGCAGAAAGTATCAGCTGGACGGTTTGTGTCAGCAATTATATTGTGCAGGGTTGTGTTGCGGCGGATAATCAGAATACAGATTTGGTTGGTTATTACTCTGCCGGCAGAACATTTGCTTCTGAACGTGCAAACAGGAATTATGCAGCGTGGGTGACCACGAGTGCCGCTGATGCCACAGGCGAAAGTATAAAATGGGTGTGTGATCGTTATAACACACCGTAAGAATTTTAAGAATTTTTAAAAATTTCAGAGCCGGCAGAAACTGCCGGCTTTTTCTGGTTCTCCCTGCATAATCCGGATTTTTCAGATCATATTTAAAATAGATTAATTTTCTGGAGGAATTGCCATTATGATTAAAGGCGTCAACAAAAAAGTCATTGAAATCAACCGCCCCGACAGTGTTTATTTTGAACGTGCTGTTCTCTATCTCAAGCCGGATGTGACGGACGTTCCTCTCCATGCCGCACAGATGGAAACACTGGATTATTTTGATGCCGGGCAAAAAAAACAGAAATTTCCGAAAGATTTTTTGCTGTTCCTGTCGGGCATGGCAGTATCCGGCATGATTTGCTGGATTGTTCTGCAATTCTGGCAGTAAATTTTGAAATCCAGTCAAAAAACTCTTGTTTTTTTAAAATAACTATGCTATAATAAATATATCTATTTTGATAATCAGTTGATTCAGAAAGGATTATTTTTTATGCCTGATACAGAAAACAAGATCATTGGAAAAAATCCCGTCCGTGAGGCGCTCCGGAGCAATTTGCCTGTGGATACGCTGTATATCAGCCATGCAAATGGCAATGGAATGGGAGAAATTCTCCGGCTCGCAAAAGAATCCGGTGTTGTCATCAAGACCGTGACGGATCAGAAACTGGCGCAGATGGCGGAAGGCGGTGCACACCAAGGCGTGATTGCATTCACTTCCTGTGCAAAATATCTGACACTGGAGGAATTATTGGAAATTTCCGGAAAAAAAGACACAAAGCCGTTTTTTATCATCTGTGATGAAATCGAAGATCCGCATAATTTGGGCGCAATTATTCGGACGGCGGAGACTGCCGGGGCGCATGGGATCATCATCCCCAAACGCCGCAGTGCCATGCTCACACCCGTTGTGCATAAGACATCCGCAGGTGCAGCAAGCTGGATGCCTGTTGCCAGAGTTTCCAATCTGGGAGCGGCAATTGACAGATTAAAAAAAGAAAATATCTGGATTTACGGCACGGATATGAACGGAACACTTTACACGGAAACAAGCTTTGACGGCGCAGTTGCGCTTGTGATCGGTTCGGAGGGATTCGGCATCAGTCGATTAATCAAAGAAAAATGTGATTTTCTGGTGAAACTCCCCATGCTTGGCAGGATCACATCCCTGAACGCATCCGTTGCCGCCGGGATTTTCATGTATGAAGTTGTCAGACAGAGAATGCAAAAATAATAATTTAAATTTTAGATTTTAAATTTCAGACAGGAGATAGGAGCAAAAAGATTTTGAGTGATTTGAGTAACGAACAAAATGAAAAACTGGTATTCCGGAAACCGCCGGATGCGCCGCAGGGTATGAAATCCAATCAAACCAAAGTTTCTTTTATTGAGTCCAAGACAGATGCCATACCCGTCAGAAATATCCGGAATTCTGAAACTTCGCAGGACGCCGGACAGCCGGAGAATGACCGTCCAGAGGAATCCGGTTCTAAAATCCGACGTATGAGCGATTCTACCCGTGCCAAGGAGGCAGAAAAGAGCCGGAAGAATCTCCGCAAGGGAAAGAACAATTATGCGCATGCCGGTTCTGAAAAAAATTATACATATCAGAAAGAACGTCCCGACGGCGATTATAGTGACAATCGTGATTATGATCCTGCACAGAATCCGGATTCCAGAAAATCCCGGAAACGCAGGAAATTTCCCCGGCAGAATGATGTGACAGCCATTGCGTCCGAAACGCTCCATCTGGATCTGAGAGACATTGTTCCGGTTGCCGTGCAGAATCCGGAGCCTGTTCGTCCCGTAGATGTCAAGCCTGCACCAAGAGCAGAGCAGACAAGTCTGAATCTGAGTGCATCCAGTCAGGGGACAACATCCGCAGATGATCTGGATGTCACAATCCGGAAGACACCGGAAGAGGCGGAAGAAGAAAACATCCGGCGACAGAAGATTTCAGCCATGATGCGGCTGGAAAATACAGCAGAAATCCAGTCAGATATTAAAGAATTAAGAAGTGCTATTTTTTTCCGGACAATGGCGCTGATGTTGGTTGCGCTGATCAGTGGGTATTTATCCGTCCGGAGCTGTTTTCACCTCCCTTGGCTTGACAGTATTCCGGAAAATCTGATTGCCTTGATGCAGTTTCTGTTAGGACTTGCGGCAGGATCTGTTTGTATGCCGACACTCCGGAACGGATTCACAAGACTGATCCGGTTTCGGGCAGATACGGACAGTTTAGCATCAATTGCACTGGGGGCGTGTCTGCTGGATGCGTTTCTGGAGATTTTCAGTGTGAATTCGCCGTTAATTGCACATTATTTTATGCCATGTGCCGTATTGATCCTGATTTTCCACACAATGGGAAAATTACTGATTATTGACCGGGAAGAGACAAATTTAAAAGAAGCCGCCAAACGTTATGATTGTTATGGCTTGCAGATTATCGAGGATGAACAAAAGGCGGAATCCCTGGCAAGGGGCATTCTGCATGATTTCCCGATTGTGGCATCCATGCGGAAAACGGATTCTTTGAAAGATTTCAGAAGATATACCTATTCGGCAGATCTTGCAGACCATTTTTGTCATTATGCTGCACCGGCAATTTTTGCATTCTCATTAATTGCTTCCATTGCAATGGCAATTTTCCGGCAGGGCGGCATCAGTTATGCGGTGAGTCTGTTTTCGATGTTTTCCGTTGCCTGCGGCTGTGCGGCCATTACATTTGTGACAAATCTGCCGTTATTCAATGCGACAAGGGATCTGTCCCGATCCGGAGCGTTGTTATTAGGCTATCAGAGCGTAGATGATTTCTATGATACAAATTCTCTGATGCTGGATGCAGCGTCGATGTTCCCGATGGGCTCTATTCAGCTCCAGGGTATCAAGATGTATTCCAATGTCAGATCCGATGAAATACTATTAGCGGCGGCAAGCCTGGCACGTTACGCCGGGAGTGCCTTCAGTCATATTTTTGATGAAGTCCTGCATGAAAGATCTGCGGATTTTTATCCGGTCGAAAATTATATCTATGAAGATTCCCTGGGATTATGCGGCTGGATTCACAATCAGAGAGTATTGCTTGGCAACCGGGAACTGATGATCAGCCACCGGATCGAGGGTGTTCCATCCAAAAGTAAGGAATCTGAAATGACAGGCGAGGACAAAGAAGTGATTTATTTATCCATTTCCGGTAATTTATCTGCATTATTCCTTGTGGAACTTCATGCGGATAAGATTGTCAAATCCTGGGTAAAACAGGCAATGCGGCATAATATGTGCCTGATTCTGCATAGTGTCGATCCGATCATTACCCTGTACCGGATTTCTTCGCTGTTTGAAATACCACAAGACATGATTAAGATTATTCCCTCTAAAATGCGCAGTATGTATTTATCAGAAACAGTGCCGGTGAAAGAACTGAGCGCATCTTTGGCATGTACCAATGATTTCAGCAACATGGCACAATTGATTATTGCAACGAAAATCGTCCGGAGGGCATCTGTGACAGGTGTTTTCGTCCAGGCGGTGACTGTCCTTCTGGGACTTGCGCTTGTCCTGATGGAAGCCCTTCTGCATCTGGGAATCAATTCCGGATGGATGATTATTTTGCAGTGCATCACAGTTATTCTGACACTATTATGTGTGAATATCAAGAAATTATATTAAATTTATAAAATCTAATTGCGGAGGTGGCGTGCAATGGAAGAAGAACAGAACGCAGATCTGCCAAGACCCAGAAAAAAAGATTTTAATTCTAATTCTAATTTTCATTTAGAGTATGATCCCGATCCGGATGTTTTGTATCGGCCTGAGGAAGAATCCGAAGACGCACCGCCGATTCCGGAGCTGCGCCGTACGCAGACCAGAAAATTTCCGGCACAGCGTCCGGTAAAATCACAGGCACAATATTTTGATGATACAAGCGAAGATATTTATTATCATCCAGAATCGGAATCAGAATGCTACAAAAATCAGGACAATTCCGGCTATGGCGCTTATGAAGCCTATGATATGCCGGAACGGCAGATACATGAGGGGAGAACTTCCGGCAGAACCGTGAAAAATAATTATTCTAATTCTAAAAATAATAC
>CAMWTO010000147.1 GCA_947177205.1 uncultured Ruminococcus sp.
ATAAATAAAAATGATCAGGGGGGTATTTTGTGTTTCAGTTTATACTTGGCAGTTGTGGTACTGGGAAATCCACAGTGCTGATGCATCGCATGAAACAGGATTTGCAGAATCATAAAAAAATTTTTCTGCTTGTCCCGGAACAGTTTTCATTTGAGGCAGAAAAAAAATTATATGCGTTCCTTGGGGCAGAGCTGTTCAATCAGTGTCATGTCTACAGCTTTGCGACGCTCTCGCATGCCATTCTTCAGACATGCGGCGTCAGTCGGAATGACTATGCATCGGAACAGGGAAAATTATTATTTCTCTGGCAGGCAGTACAGCAATGTCAGCAACAGCAGGAGTTACAGATTTTTGGCAGACAGAATCAGGCGGAATTTCTCTTACAGATTCAAACAATGATTACCAAAATCCGGAAAGCAGGTGTCCGCTCTGAACAGCTCTGGCAGACAGCGCCCATGTTCTCAGGTCGGCTCGGACAAAAATTACAGGATATTTCCAGAATTCTGGATGCGTATGACAGAATTCTGGAACAGCATGAACTTTGTGATAGTCTGACAGATCTGACGGAATCTGCCGCCGTTGCCGCCACCTGTGATTTTTTCCAGGAAACAGAAATTTATATGGATGAATTCGACAGTTTCACAGGAGATCAGTACCAGATGCTGGAAGTCATTGCAGAACAGGCGGAAAATTTCACAATTGCCATCCGTTCGGATGCCATGAAGTCCATCCCATCCGGCGTATTTGTCGGCGGAAATCAGACATTTCAGAAACTTCGGAAACTGGCACCGGATCAGGATTCTGTTCGGATTCAGGTATGCCGGGAATATTACCGGTCTGCAAACCAGGATCTGAAAATGATTGCTGAGAAGACAGCAAATCCAAATCATAATTATGTAAATTATGCAAATCCTGCGAATTTGCATGATTTACATGTACATATTTTTCAGGCGTATGATCCGGCAGGAGAAACAGAATATATCTGTGCGACAATCTGCAAATTACTGGCAGAAAATACCGCATTATCCTGCCATGATATTGCCATTGCTGTCCGGCAGACGGATGTCTATATGCCGCTTCTGGAACGTGCCTTGACAAGATATCATCTGCCCTATGATATTGCCGTCCGGAAATCCATTCTGCATACGGAGCTGATTGCGTATTTTCTGAATCTGTTGGAATTGCTTTCATCGCCGTCCTGGTCAACGGATACAATTCTGAGATGTCTCAAAAATGAATTTTCCGGCTATGATCCGGAACTTGTTTCTATGCTGGAACATTTTTGCTTTACTTACAGCATTGACAAACAGGACTGGTCAAAATCTTTCTGCGAACAAAGCAAGGATGCCGCTGAAAATCTGGAACAATTCGGCGGTCAGGCACTGGAAGCACTCCGGCTTACTGTCATTCAGTTGTTGCAGGAACTGCGGAATCAGTGCCGTGGTGCAGATGTCAAAACGATATGCATGATGCTGTATCAACATTTATGCCGGAAAAACCAGGCATATCAGGAAATTTACCAGAAACAGGAAACCGTACAGCAGCATGAATTCATTGCGGTCTGGAATATTCTCTCTGAAACGTTTGACACCGTTGTGGAGCTGTTCGGAGAAGACCACATGAAGCCGGATCAGTTATCTGCTATATTCCGGATGCTCTTGCAGAACAGCAGTTTTGCCATCCCACCGCAGACATTGGACAGCATCCGGATTGTAGATGCACAGACTACACGCCTGAATATGCCCAGGATTGTATTTGCGCCCGGTGTTTCAGATGGCGTTTATCCCAGTCATATTCAGGAAAACAGTATTTTTCAGCAACATGAATTAGAACTCCTGGAACAGCAGAAGATTACTATTGCAAGACGCTTGCCGGAACTGTATTCTGATGAATTATTAATTATTCACAAGATTTTTTCAGCCTGTTCTGAACAATTATATCTGACCTATCCGGAAATCAATGCCGATTATGAAAATGCGCCTGCCTCTGTGATGATTGAAGAAATTCTCAGACTGTTTCCGGAAAATTCTGAGATCCTGCAAAAACAGGAAAATTTATCTTTGCTGTACTATGCCTGGACAATGGAATCTGCGTATTTTCATTTTGTCCGGAATCTGAACCGGCAAGAAAGGCAAGCCGAAATTGCTTCCCTGCGTGCCGTCCTGGAGGAGAATCCTGTTTATGCCGCCCGGATTGAAAAATTATGCGGACAGCAGATGCAGGAAGGATCCGGCTTGTCTGAGATGCAGATTTCTCCGGAGATTATGAAAAATTTAATTGGCAGTTGTCTGCATTTGTCTGCATCCGGAATTGAAAAATTCTATCGTTGTCCGTTTCAATATTTTTGTCTGTACTGCCTGAAATTATATGCACCGGAAAAAATAACGCTGACGGCGCAGAATATTGGTAACTTTGCCCATCGCTGTCTGGAAGAGATTCTGAAAAAATATGATATCAAGACATTTTCAGAATTATCCGTTCAGGAATTGGAGAAAGAAATCAGTCTGTTATCTGAAACATTCTCAAAAGAGAATTTCTCAGATGCTGTCCGCCGGGATGGAAGATTTCAATTGAATTATCGCATGAACAGCAAAAGTATTTTGCAATTATTGCAGTATATGCAGGAAGAAATCCGAAACAATCCGGAAAAACATTTTATACCGATCAGCACAGAAAAAACGCTTCCGCCATTTTCAGTATGTGACGGCAAAGCGCTTTGTCACGGCAAAATTGACAGAGTGGATATTTGTGAGATTGATCAAGAAAAACTTCTCCGGGTAATTGATTATAAAACTTCTGAAAAACATTTCCGACCGGAACGGCTTGCCGAGGGATTGGATCTGCAAATGCTGATTTATCTGTTTGCATTGGAAGAAACGCAGGAATATGGTAAAATTCATCCAACGGCTGTTCTGTATATGCCGAGCGGTCAACCCAAAGAAATCAATTATCTCAAGAGGGAAGATGCAAAATCTGCCGGCAAAGAAATTCTGAATGCCTATTACAGAATGAAAGGGATTGTTCTGGAACAGGCATTAGCATATACAGAACCGGAGCTTGCCGCTGTACAGACTTCTGTTATGGAATCTAATAAAAACCAGGTATTTTCTGTGAATAGGAAACAGATGCAGAATCTCCGGAAACATGTTTATCAAAAAATTTCAGAGATGACTGAAAAAGTCTATGCAGGAGCGTTCCCACCAGAACCGAATGTCTATATTTATGAATCCGAGCCGGAAATAACGCCCTGCAAATATTGTCCCTGTGCGGATCTGTGCGGCAAAGCTGTCAAGGAAACAATAAAGCACACAAAAACAGAAAATCAGCAGGCACTTGCGACAGTATTCGGTGCGCCTGAAGTGGATCCAGATGCAGATCCAGAACAAAAAGAAATCAAAAAACAGGGGGAAACAGCATGAATTGGACAAACGAACAGGAACAGGCAATTACTATCCGGAGCAAGAGTATCATTGTTTCCGCATCCGCAGGAAGCGGCAAAACGGCAGTTCTCGTAGAACGTCTTTTACGGATTCTCTCGGATATGGACCATCCGGTCAAGGCGAACGAGATCATTGTCGTGACATTCACGAATGATGCCGCCGCTGAAATGAAACAGCGATTGACAAAAGCCATTTCTGAGAAACTTGACAGTATGAACCGGGATTCTTTGCAGGATGAAGCAAAGCAAGCGCAATATCAGGAACAATATCAATGGTTACTGCAACAGAGAAGTCTGCTTGGGAATGCAAAGATTTCCACAATTCATGCATTTTGCTTTGATCTGATCCGGGAAAATGCCGAAGAATGTGGGGTTTCTTCTCAATTCAAGATTGCTGAACCTGCACAGGATGCTGTCTATCGGCGCAGAGCTCTCCAGACTGTTCTGGAACGATTCAGCAAACAACACCGGGAAGAATCAGAATTATTATTTTCCTGTTTCTGTACCCGGAATGACAAAAAACTGGAACAGATTTTAACCAGTATTGATAAATATTTAAATTCCCTTGCGTTTCCGGATTACTGGCTGATGAAGGCAAAAAAACTCTGCCAGGAAGAAAATACGCTCCTGCTGGATTCCATACGGAAGGCATTCTGCGACAGACTTGCAGATGCCGTTGCAATCGCTGAAAACGGCAGAGAGACGGCACAGGAAGCTGCATTTTCTTCCAATGGCAATTATCCTTATGAAGAGCAAATTTTAGAACCGGAAATTTCCATGATGCAGAATCAGATGCGGTATGTCCGCACAGCAGACAAAGAAACATTACTGGCAAATCCGGAAGCGTATCCGGTTTCGTTTCGTTCTTTGCGAATCAAAACGGCAGGCTGTGAGAAAGACCCGGCGCAATATGAAATATGGAAAAATATCCGGGATTTATATAAAGAAATCTATCAGGATGCTTGCAAGAAATTTCTTGCGCCGCTGAAATTTTATACAGAAGACCAAAAAATCCAGAATCAGATTATTCCGTTGTTATTGGATCTTACAAAACAATACCGGGAAGAATTATTCCAGGAGAAAAAACAGCAGAATGTCCTTGGATTTGATGATGCAGAATATCTTGTCCTGACAAAATTACTCGGTCAGGTAGACGAACAAGGGAGAGTCCGCAGGACAGAACTTGCGAAAGCATTCGCAAAACAGTATCAGTTTCTTATGGTAGATGAATATCAGGACTCCAACAATCGGCAGGACTGCTTATTTCGATTACTGGCAGACGGAAACTCCCAGGAAGATTCAGAAAATCAGGAATTTCAGCTGAATTATGGAAATCATATTTTTCTGGTTGGTGATGTCAAACAGGCAATTTACAGATTTCGCAATGCCAATCCGGAGAATTTTATGTCTGCCATTGCAATAAGTCATTCTGAGCCGGATATGGAGGCAATTTCTCTGAATCAGAATTTCAGAAGTTCCCAAAGCGTTGTGAATTTTGTCAATGCGTTTTTTTCCGGTGTCATGACAAGAGAATGCGGCGAAGTGGATTATTCTATATCCGAACAGTTGAATTTTGGTGCGAAGCGATATCAGGGATTAGAAGAAGCTTACCAGAAAACGCAGATTTTATTTGCACAGAGTGTTTCCAAGAAAAATTCAGAAAAATCAGCAAACAAAAAAGAAAAAAATTTTCCGGATCAGGCGGCTTGCATTGCCGATACAATTCAACGCATGATTATGGAAGAATATCCGGTAGTGACTGCGGACGGCATCCGCCCTTGTCAATTCAAGGATTTCTGCATACTGATGCGTACCAAGACAAATAATAGCATTCTGGCAGAGGAATTCCGGAAACGAAATATTCCGTTTCTTTGTCAGGAAGACAGTCATTTCCTGGAACTTCCGGAAATTCGTCTGATCTGGAATCTGCTCCGGATTGTCAGCAATCCTATGACGGATCTAGCAATGGCTAGTGTGCTGTTATCGCCGTTATATGCCTTTTCCACCGAAGAATTGGCGATTCTGAAACTTCTTGCACCGGATAAAAAAAGACTCTATCTCCAAATCCGGCATCTGGCAGAACAGGAA
>CAMWTO010000148.1 GCA_947177205.1 uncultured Ruminococcus sp.
GACGGCATACGAGATCTAGTACGGTCTCGTGGGCTCGGAGTTGTGTATAAGAGCCAGCCTCTGTACTACAACTATTATTAATCACGGGAGGAGTGCTTTGAAATGAACAGAATTTTCAGAAAACACAATAAAAAGCTCAAAGGCATGACTCTGATTGAGTGTATTATCGCAATGGCTGTTTTCAGCATTGCCACGTTGATTATGGTGAGAATGACGCAGGTCGCATTGAATTTGCTTCAGAATTCCAATCATGTCAACAATAAAGTTGCCGCAGAAGCGCCTGCGGCGGCAGTCCAGGATGTCACTACCCTTTATGACGACCAGGGGGTCGCAGCGCCAGTCGCTGCCCCCCCTGTGAATGTGACATTCACCGTAAAATCCAGTGTAGGGAACTATACTGTAAATGCCAAAAAATATGACACATCTTGCATGGCATCCCGTTCTAATCGTGATACTGGTTCCGGACTGGACGCAGATCTCGATTTCTACACAATTGACCCTGCAACGGCACCAGGACCGTAAGGAGGAAATGCCATGAAATCAAAGAAAATCAAGAAACTAAAGGGCTTTACCCTGATAGAACTGATTGTAGTCATTGCGATTTTCGGTATTATCCTTGCGGCTGCTACATCCGTGATGATGCCCGTTTACAAAACAACTATTATGACGGAAATCCAGGAGAACGGCAGTGCTGCCGTGACGAATATCAGCCGTTTTATTGAGGGAGAGCTTTCCACAGCAGAATACGGTCGTATTGTATGCACAAAATATAATGATGCCGAAAGAGAAGCTGCTGTGGAGGATTTTGCTGAAACTTATTATGGTGGTGTTGTTCGGGCAAAAAGCCCCCTGAGCGGTCTGAGCAATGACGATTACGCCGAAGGAAAGTTTCATGTTCTCCAGATTGACAACAGCGGAACAGTAGGAAAAATCAGCAAATGGACTTATACAGTCAATAGTATGGGGAGCATTTCCGCAACGCAGACGGACTATCAGGAATACGCTGTCAACAAGTCCTATTATGATACCTATAATTTTGAAATCAAGCCCGGTAGTTATGCCACAGTGGAAGAGTTTGACAAATGGACTCTGACCGGAACGGATGATGGTGCAGGAAATATCATCAACCAGATTGATCTTAATAAATGTCTGAGTCCTACCAATACAGCATTCACAATCAAGGCAATTACCCACAGAAGTACAGCAGATAGTCCGAAAACAGAATATTCATTTGTATCAACCATGACAATGCCGTGGGTCAATCAGTTATTTGGCGCTGATTCCGTAAAGGGTGTTTATTATTGCGTTGATAAGGTGGAGGCAAAGGAAGCGGACGGGGTCACAACCAAGAGAGATCCTTTAGGCAATGTGATCATGGAAGATGCATTTGTTGACAGAGGAGCCAGCACACTGACAATGCACACCCCGATTTTAGCTCGCTGCAAATATGATCCCGGCGATAACAGTGCCTACACGTTTATTTATTCTTACGGCTCTGAAATCGACACAACACCCAAGTAATCAAAAAAATTTTGCAATCCGCAAAAACCGGCAGTCGGGAGATTGCTCCCGCTGCCGGTTGCGATTGCCATTAAATTATGCAAGCATTGTGTAGGGATCGTAAGTAACCCATGCTATGTACCAGTCAAAGAGCTGATTCCCGTACAGTGTCCCCAGGAACAAACCCATTGCCAGATAGGGACCAAATGCAAATTTGGATTCTCCGCCCCGTTTTTTGAGGATCATACCGCACACGCCGGCAATGATAATCCCGAAAAATGCAGATACTAAGACGGCTTTCCAGCCGATTAACAATCCACCACAAGCCATCAGAACCGTATCACCGAGTTCAATGGCACGGAAACGCTCTCCGAATTTTTTCTCAATAATCGGGATACTGATTTCACCGATCAGGAAAAACGGCAGGGCAATGCAGAGCAAGCCGATCAGGTGGGAACTCAGAGACAAAGACTGATCTGTGACAAAATGCGGCAGATTCTGAAATAATTCGGGAACAGTCAGCGCAAGCACAGAAAGCACCAAGTCCGGAACAGCAAGCACAGCAATAAATAGTAATAACCGCAGATCCATTTCCATCGTATCCCAGTCAATGAAAGCAATGCAGAGCAGTGCTGAAAAGAAAAAGCAGTACAGAATGCTTTGCAGACTGAAATCCAGAACCGTGACAGTAATTAAATAAATGATACAATTCAGGGATTCCACAATTGGATAGCGTTTTGAGATAGGTTCACCGCAGCTGCGGCATTTGCCTTTGAGCAGCATCCAGCTGAGAACCGGGATATTATCCCTCGCACGGATTTTTGTGCCGCAGGTCATACAGTGTGAGGAACGTTTGATCAGTGATTCATTTTTCGGCAGCCGGAAGATAACAACATTCAGAAAACTGCCGATACAGATTCCATAGAAAAAAACAATGAGGTAAAACATGAGATAGAACGGAAGTTCCATAAATTCATTGTGAAGCATGGGAATGCCCTCCTTGATGATGATAGATTTGTATATATTATAGCATAGTTTGCAATATTTGACAAGTAAAATATTATTTAAAATTTTATATTTGGAGGTTGTTTTATGAGAAACATTCGTATTGGTGATTATCTTGTAGAACAGAAGTTAATCACACAAGAGCAGCTCCAGCAGGTACTGGCGGCGCAGAAAGAGAACGGCGGCAAGCGTTTTGGTGAGACTGTCGTGGAATTGGGATTTATTTCTGAAGTCAGCCTGTCCAAGGCTCTGGCGGCAAAATTGCGTGTGCCGTATGTGGATCTGGGCAATGTGGATATTGATGAAGATGCTGTCCGCAGAATTCCGGAAACGCTTGCTAAAAAATATACAGTTATTGCAATTAATATTCAGGGACGCAGACTGACAGTTGCTACAGACGACCCGATTAACTTCAATATTCTGGAAGATATCAAGATGCAGACCGGTATGGATACAATTCCGGTACTGGCAACGAAATCAGCGATTAATAAAGCAATCGGTAATATGTATTCTATGGAGAACGTAGACAGCGTTCTGGAAGGTATTTCACAGCTCAGGCAGAATGATGTGGAGGATGATGACTCCAGGGACAGAGTCGAGAGTGCGCCGATTGTAAAACTTGCGACGACGATTGTGGAAAATTCCTACAGAGCGGATGCAACGGATATTCATATTGAGCCGTTCAAGACGTATACCAGAATCCGGATTCGTGTGAATGGTGACTTAGTAGAATTGATGAATGTCTCTAATGTAGTGCACACGGCGTTAGCAACTCGTCTGAAGCTGATTTCCGGCATGAACATTGCCGAGAAACGTATTCCGCAGGACGGTCGTTTTACGCAAGTCGTTGACGGTACAACACTGGACGTCCGTGTATCTTCACTCCCGATGGTCAACGGCGAAAAGATCGTTATTCGTATCCTGTCCACTGGTAATATCGCACTGCGTAAGATCACAGATCTTGGTATGTCGGATTATAACTATACTTTGTTTGAATCCATGATTAAATGTCCGCATGGCGTTATTCTGGTAACAGGTCCTACTGGTTCTGGTAAAACCACGACGCTGTATGCGGCGCTTGGTGAGCTGGCAAAACCGCATGTTAACGTCATTACAGTAGAAGACCCGGTCGAAAAAGCCATTGACGGCATTAACCAGGTACAAGTAAATGCAAAGACGGGTATGACATTCGCCGCCGCACTGCGTTCCATCCTCCGTCAGGACCCGGATATTGTCATGATTGGTGAGATGCGTGACTCCGAAACTGCCGACATCGGCATCAGAGCCGCTATCACGGGACATTTAGTATTATCTACACTGCATACAAATGATGCCGCATCCACGATTGTCCGTCTGGTTGACATGGGTGTTGCGCCGTACATGGTTGCAACTTCCCTGATCGGTGTTATCGCACAGCGACTTGTCAAAGTGCTCTGTCCGAAATGCAAGGTTCAGAGATATTCTGACGAGGACGAGAACAAGCTCATGAAACTGGAAGATATTTATTCACCGATTCCGGTTTATGAAGCACAGGGCTGTCCGGAATGCAACGGCACTGGCTACCGGGGCAGAACGGCAATTCATGAGATCATTCACTGTACTGCCGGGATTTCCACAATTGTAGCACGTAGCGGCAGTAAAGAAGAAATTGAAGAAAAAGCCCGTGAAAACGGTACAAAGCTGCTTCGTGACAACGTTTCAGAACTGGTACAGAAAGGCGTCACATCTATGGATGAGCTTGTCCGTGTAACCTATGCTGTATAATATTATTATAATATTTATAAAATTTTTCAAGTCAGGAGGAATTTTGTTTGGCTATCGAAATTAACCAGATTCTGAACGAAGCCCGTGCCATCGGCTGTTCAGACCTGCACTTCACTTACGGCATTAATCCGATCGTAAGACTGAATGGTGCGCTCCGTAAAATGACGAAATATCCGGAGCTTGACGAAGAAGAAGTGATGTCCATTGTCAACCAGATGACAAATGACATGCAGATGGCAAGTGTCCGCAGGCATGTGGATACGGACTTTTCATTCCAGACCAATGCCGGCTATCGTCACCGTGTGAATGTGTATTTTCAGAGAGGACATACAGCAATTGCTATCCGTCTGCTGAGAAATGACATTCCGACACTGGATGATCTGGATCTTCCGCCGGTTCTTGCAGATTTTGCCATGCGTCCCCGTGGTCTGATCCTGGTAACAGGTCCGACCGGTTCCGGTAAATCCACCACGCTGGCAGGCATGATTGATTATATCAATGTACACAGAAGTGCGCACGTCATCACAATTGAAGACCCGATTGAGTACATCCATCAGCATAAACTTTGCATGGTAAATCAAAGAGAAGTCGGCGACGACGTTCCGGATTTTGCTGCTGCACTTCGTGCCGCACTCCGTGAAGACCCGGATGTCATTCTTGTAGGTGAGATGCGTGACTTTGAGACAATCAGTGCTGCTGTTACCGCCGCTGAAACGGGACATCTGGTATTATCCACACTGCATACGACTTCTGCCGCAGATACCATTGACCGTATTATTGACGTATATCCGGAGCACCAGCAAGGACAGATCCGTACACAGCTTGCCAATAACCTGGTCGGCGTTGTGTCCCAGACACTTCTGCCAAGAATGGACGGAAAGGGACGTGTTGCCTGCATGGAAATTCTGAATGTCACGGACGCCTGCGCCGCTATGATCCGTGACGGCAAGACTCACATGTTATTATCGGCAATTCAGTCCGGTAAACAACATGGCATGATGTGTCTTGACCAGGAATTAGCACGTTATGTCAAGAGAGGAATCGTCAATGAAACCGCCGCTTTGGAGAAATGTCAGAGCAAGCCGGAATTCTACAGATTCCTGAACGGCAATGGCTAATTTATAAAATTAAAAAAATTTTCTAAAGCTCTTTCGTGACGGAGAATTTCTGTCACGGAAGAACTT
>CAMWTO010000149.1 GCA_947177205.1 uncultured Ruminococcus sp.
AGCGCAACGAAGAAACGGCTGAGAGAGCATCCAGAACTGTTTGAAGAAATTATTACAATGTTAATAGAGAAGTCGCTAGACGGCGATCTGAAAGCCTTTGAGTTAGTTCTGGAGCTGTCCGGAGAATCCCCGAAACAAATGGAACTGGCTCTGAAGAAACGTGAACTGAAACTCAAAGAACAGGCAATGCAGACCGGTGCAACCGGTGAACAGGAATTGCCTGCTCTGCTGAAAGCACTGGAGGCAAGCGATTAACGAAATTGAAATTTTGTGAAGCGCTTATAGTGATATAAATTTTGAACAACTAGCGTAATTTGTCCATCACCGGTATACAGAAAGTGTCTTTGCGTGGCGGACAATTCTTAAAATTTCATGAAAGTGTTCAAGAATGGCTGTATTACGTTGTTTTAAGAAAATGCAAACATGCACCAAAGACAGATTTCGTGCAATTTTATTTGCAAATGATTTATATAAGTAATTTTTATATACCTGCTTTTTTCCTGTATTCCGTTGATTTTGAATGCTGTTAAGCCTGTAAAATGGTGAAATTATGATTTTTCAGAAATTATCAGAAAAACAAAAACAAATTTTCCGCTGGTGCTACGATCCCAAAAAGTACGCCCTGATCTGTGCCGGTTCTGTCCGATCGGGCAAGACGGCAGCAATGTCGTGTAGTTTTGTGCATTGGGCAATGTCGCAGTTCGACCGTCAAAATTTTGCATTCTGTGGCAACACCGTCCAGGCGACGGAGAGAAATATCCTGATGACCATTCAGCAGATGACAGATATTACTTACTATTACACGCTGAAATATATCGGCAGCAAGCACGTCCTGACAATCTCCGGCGGTGGTCATGAGAATTATTTCTATATCTTCGGCGGCAAGGATGAATCCAGCTATAAGCTGGTGCAGGGCATCACGCTCGCCGGGATTCTGTTCGATGAAGTCGCACTCCAGCCGGAGAGCTTTGTGAATCAGGCAATTGCCAGAACACTGTCTGTTGAAAATGCGAAACTCTGGTTTAACTGCAATCCTGACAGCCCAGAGCATTGGTTCTATAAAACCTGGATCATGCAGACGGATGCAGGCGAGCGCCCGGACGTTCTGCATTTACATTTTGAGATGCAGGACAATCCAATTATGACACCGGAGAAAATTGCAAAGACGACAATGCTGTATTCCGGCGTGTTCTATGACAGATACATCAAAGGCTTATGGGTACTCGCTGAGGGGCTTGTTTATGGCACAGTATTTGACAAAAACCGCCATATCATAAAAAATTATGATACGAAAAATGCGATAGAGTATTATATATCAATCGACTATGGCACGCTGAATCCCTGTTCTATGGGCTTGTGGGCAGTCGAGAAAGATAAAGCGGTCAGGATCAAAGAATATTACTATGACGGACGTACCAGGGGCGTACAGAAGACGGATGAAGAATATTATGCCGCACTGGAACAGCTTGCAAACGATTCTAGGATTCAGCATGTGATTATTGACCCGTCCGCCGCAAGTTTTATTACAACAATCAAAAGGCATGGAAAATTCAGCGTCCGGCAGGCACGAAATGACGTCCTGAACGGCATCAGAACGACAATGAATTTCCTGGAACGTGACAAACTGTTTTTCTGTGATTGTTGCAGGGACAGCATCCGGGAATTTGGCTTGTATCGTTGGGACGAAAAATCAGAAAAAGATACCGTTATCAAGGAAAACGACCATGCAATGGACGACATCCGTTATTTTTGTTATACCGTCCTGAGACGGATTTTTTAGCAAGGGAGCGAGGACATATGAATTTTTTCAGCCTGATTGCATCCGCAGTCAACCGATTTTTCAACAAAGAACATCATAAGCCGGCAATTTCGCAGGAAATGCAGACGCAGTGTGAACTTTGGCACGACATCTACATGAATCAGGGAGCTTGGCTGAAAAACAGCGAAATTACTTCGTTAAGACTCCCTACAGCAATCACGTCTGAATTATCACGCCTTGTTTTCTCGGAAAGTGAAATTACTACGGAAACACGGCCATATCAGGCTATTATGGATGATTTCATGAACCGGCTGGAAGATGAATTTGAAATTGCGCTGGCATTTGGTGGCATGATGTGCAAGCCATATCTCTCCCATGGAAAAATTTTTATTGATCTGATCCGGGCAGATTGTTTTCTGCCGGTTGCTTTCAATGGGAAAACGGTGACATCTGCTGTGTTTGTCAGCAAGAAAACCGTTGGAAATGTCTATTTTACGTTGTTGGAATATCATGAGTTCCATGCTGAAAACCAAACGCACACCATCAGAAACAAGGTCTGTAAGAGTCTGAATCCGAACTACATTGGCATGGAATGTGGCTTTGACGAAGTACCGGAATGGGCAGGACTTGTGCCGGAAATTGTATTTCAGAATATTGAAAAGCCCTTGTTTGCGTATTTCCGTGTTCCCTGTACAAATGATATTGACCTGGATTCCCCTTTGGGTGTTTCAGTCTATGCCCGTGCTGTGGATCTGATTCGGCAGGCTGATGAGCAGTGGGCAAGAATCGAGTGGGAATATGAATCCAAAGAAACTGCTCTTGATGTCAGCATTGATATGTTGAGAAACGGAAATCTGCCAAAACGTAAAATGCGAATTTATCGGCAGTATGATGTGGATAGTCAGAATGAAAATTTCTACAATATCTTTTCGCCTGAAATCCGGGATTCTGCCCAGTTCAACTATTTCAACAGGATTCTGCAACGGATTGAATTTAATTGCGGTCTGGCATATGGTACGCTTTCTGATCCGCAGACAGTGGAAAAAACTGCCGAAGAAATCAAAACGTCAAAACAGCGTTCCTACATGCAGGTTTCTGCAATTCAAAAAAATTTGGAATCAGCGATACATAACTTGTTTTACGCAGTTTCGGTATATGCAAAAATCGGCGGCATTTCAACAGAAAACGCAGAAATCACCTGTACATGGGGCGACAGCGTCCTGGAAGATATCGACAAGGAATTTCAGCGGCGTTTGCAGATGGTAAGTGCCGGGATTCTCACAAAAGAAAAATTCATTGCATGGTATTTCCATTGCGACGAAAAACAGGCAGGCAACTATATTCCGCAGTCTGATACACTGTTCAGAGGTCCGTAATGCTGTCTCCTGACTACTATGAGAGCTGTACAGATGCTATTCTGAAACTTTATGAACAGCTCGAAGATGCCATTATTTCGGACATCATCCGGCGAATCCTAAAGACAGGAATGGTCACGGCAACGGCACAGCACCAGATAGAACAGCTCCAAGAGGCAGGTTTGTTATACGAAGATATTCTAGCTTTAATCGCTCAACAGACAGATGCCACGACGCAGCATGTCAAGGCATTATTCGAGGATGCAGGTGTAGAATCTGTTCAGATTGATAATGAAGTTTATCGTGAAAACGATCTGACTCCGGTGGATATACGGCAGTCTCCTGCGATGAAACAAACCCTTGAAGCAGGTTACAGGAAGGCGCTCGGCAACATGAAGAACCTCACACTGACAACTGCGATCACAGCCCAGACAGCCTATTTCAACGCCTGTAATCAGGCTTACATGCAAGTCAGTTCCGGTGCATTCAGCTATCAGGAAGCCATCCGTCAGGCAGTCAAAAAGACTGCTGAAAACGGTGCGACAGTGCTTTATCCATCAGGACACACAGACAGAATTGATGTAGCAGTCAGACGTTCCGTCCTGACTGGAATTGGACAGACCTGCCGTGAGATTGGCAGGATGAACGCCGAAGAATCCGGGTGCGATCTGATGGAAATTACAGCACATTCCGGAGCTAGACCAGATCACGCCAAATGGCAGGGACAACTTGTCAGCCTGTCCGGTAAGAATGCCGGACGGACAATCAGCGGCAAAAAAGTCCTGTCGCTCCGGCAGGTCGGCTACGGTACAGGAGACGGCATTTTCGGATGGAACTGCCGTCATGACTGGTTTCCGTTCTTTGAGGGCTATTCCAAGCCTGTTTACAGCAAGTCAGATCTGAAAAAGCTGGATGAAAAAAATATCGAATATAACGGTAAAAAATATTCTGAGTACGAAATATCGCAGATTCAGAGGCGTTATGAACGTGAAATCCGTGCCGCAAAGCGTGAACAGGTAGCATTCCAGACTGCCGTTGATGAGGCTGACAATCCGGAACTGAAACAGGTCATGCAGGAATCCTTGGATTTTTCAAAATCTCTTATGAAAGACAAACAAGCAAAAATGCGTGATTTCATCCAGCAAACTGGACAGAAACGGGACTATTTCAGAGAGCAGAATCACGGAAAAGAAAATATTCCACATGACATGACCGATGATGACGGAATATTTGATAAAGTTAAGAGTATATTTAGCAAAAAATTCTCCTTGACTTCTGCTGATAATCATGATATAATAAATGAAGAACTACCATTCAAAAAAATTAAGGGAAAACATACTCAAAAATCCGATTTAAAAAATACAAATCCTAACTTTTCTCCGGATTCAGAGGAATATCGAAGAAATTGCCAACGTTGTGTGAATACTTATGAGGCAAGACGACGTGGATATGATGTTGAGGCTTTGCCAAGAATCCTTGATGGCAGTGATAAACTTGCACGTATGTCGGATAAGAAAAATGGATGGACAGCAGTTTATAAAAATCCTGAATTGATTTCTTGTGCTGCTGATACACAGCAAGAGATGATTCAGAACGTAAATAATACAATAAACTCATTTGGAAAAAATTCAAGGGTAATTGTAAGAGTTCGATGGAAAAAGCAAGGTGCACATGTATTTATAGCTGAAACAATAAATGGAAAAACAAAATTTATTGATCCCCAATCAAATAAATGCAATGTTGCTAAAAATCTGGAAAAAGCTAGACCTGAATCCGTTTTTTTAATGAGAATAGATAATCTGGAATTTACCGATAAAATTTTTGAATGTTGTAAGGAGTCAGAACATGATTGATTTATATAAGGCAATTGATATATTTCGTAGTGAAATAAAAAATGTGATCATAGGAGCTATCGTAGATGTAGGTCATTCATTTGTTTTCTGGGAAGCAGATGAAAACGGAGAATTTCTTGAAACCGCTGCTACTGCAATTAATAAAAACACCGGAAAAGTAACTGCATACTTCGAGCCAGACCACTGGGACGAACTTGACAAGGCGATTGAAATAAAGATCCCTGAAGATTATCGCTAGATGAAGAATATAAAAACGCTCTCACAAGGGCGTTTTTATTATACTAAAACAGCATTGCCAGAAACGGCAGTGCTATTTTTATACCCAAAATCAAGAAAGCGAGGAAAAATTAATGGAAGAAGAAACCAAACAGCCAGAAACAGAGCCGGCAGAAAATCAGCAGAAGTACAAT
>CAMWTO010000150.1 GCA_947177205.1 uncultured Ruminococcus sp.
AATACAGGGAATTTAATAAAAATTTCAAAATAGTTTGAAAATTTTTATTTTAAAAAAGGGGGGGTTGCTTTGAATGAATTGAAATGCGCCGGGTGCGGTAAAAAATTGGTAACTTATGATAATACCAGTTTCCGGCAGTATAAAAGCCCGGTGAAACAGTGTAAAAAATGCGGAACATATTATCTTGATCCGAGATGTCATGAAATTGCCGTGGAGGGCGTTCCGGAAGCAGAATTTTCTGTTGGTTCGCAGATTGTTCTGATGATATTTGGAGGATTGGTATTATACAGAGGTGTTTATTTATCCGGTCGGACACAGCTTAATACACCGGAAAGCGCACAATGGGTTCTGCCAACAGTGTTGGTTTTGATGGGGATTGCATTTATTCTGGGCGGAATTGTGGAGCTGATCCGGATTAAAACCGGTGCGAAAGCCCGGAAATACGAGAAATTAAGAATAGAATCCGAAGAAAGATTACAGAGCCGGAGCTATGCGTATCAGCTCCGGGATCTGGGGTATCCTGTGCCGGAAAAATATTTATAATGTTGGGAAAATTTGAGAAATCTGGAAAGGAAAATTATGCAAAATATGAAAAAAATTTTAAGAACGATACTGGTCGCCATTGTGATTCTTTTGTTATCCGGCTATCTGGCTGTCACTGCCGTGCAGGATCTTACAAACAAAAAAGATCTTCACACGGTTCATTTAGTCTTCGGGACGGAATTTCTGGAGCTGGAACATTCGATCAATGGTCTGATCCCGATTGGAACAGATTATTATTATCTCGGCATTGATGAAGATTACAATGCCTACACTATTCGTGCAGGGAAGAACTGGAAAGAGGAGAATTTTTCAAATTTTGATCCGGATGCTGAGGAATATACGACGGTTGAAATTACCGGACTTGTCAAAGAAATCAGCGATTATGACGTTTCCAAGGAAATTCAGTCTACAGCGGCAGAGCTTGAAGAGATGGAATTTCCGTTAGGAGTAACGCAATGTCTGGAGCTGACCTATATCAAGGACGCCTGGATGAAACTGCTTGCCGGAATTCTGCTACTGATTGTTTCCATTGTAGGATATGCTGCTCATAAATTAGAAATTCAAGTTCCAAAAATTGCATCTGTGATCTATGGTGTTGTTCTGCTACTGGAAATGATATTGCTGCTGAATGCTTTATAATTATAAAAATTTATAAAAATCTGCCGGAATCTCTCAGGGATTCCGGCAGGTTTGTTCTTATATTAAAATATTAATAGATTACTGGATTACACTGTAAACAGCAGATCCGTGTAAGATGGGAAAGGCCACTCATCAGCAGATACGTTCATTTCCAGTTCGTCTACTAAAGCACGCAGGCTCTGCATTGCAACAAAAACATCACTCCGGCAGAATTTTGCCTCTGCTTCTGTGTCTTCAATGCCCTGTGCGGCAATCACTTTTTCATCCAGACTCTTGACAGCGTCGGAAATACTGGAAGTCAGTGCGGACAATTTGGATGCGTAGCCGATTTCAAATGCATTGTCAATGCCGAGTTCTTTCTTGGAAAGTGCGGCATCACAGATGTTCTTTGTAATCTTCACAGCCGCCGGGATGATCTGTTTCTTTGCCATATCCAGCATTGTCAGTGCTTCAATGTTAATCACTTTTGCATAGTTTTCCAGAAGAATTTCCGTTCTGGATTCGATTTCTACTTTGGTGTAGACTTTGAATTTCTCGAAGACAGAGACATATTCCGGACTCGTGTACAACGGAATTGCATCTACAGTGGATACCAGATTCGGCAGACCTCTGCGCTTTGCCTCCTCAAGCCATTCATCCGCATAGCCGTTGCCGTTGAAGATAATCTGTTTATGTTCCTTGATTGTTTTAACAAGCAAATTTTTCAGAGCTTTGTCAAAATTATCGGCTTTTTCCAGTTCGTCAGCGAATTGGCAGAGTTCTTCTGCAATGATTGTATTCAGGATGGTATTGGTGCAGGAAATGGAATCCGCAGAACCGAGCATCCGGAATTCAAACTTGTTGCCGGTGAACGCAAACGGAGATGTTCTGTTTCTGTCCGTGGTATCTTTCTTGAAATTTGGGAGAGCGTCAACGCCGATGTCGAATTCTGCCGTGCTGGAAACGTATTTTTTGCCATTCTCCAAAGCTTCAATGACTTCTTCCAGTTCCGAACCGATGAACATAGATACAACAGCCGGAGGTGCTTCATTTGCGCCGAGACGATGGTCATTTCCGGCGGACGCCGCACTTAATCGCAATAAAGGCGCATATTCATGCACAGCCTTGATAATGGCGCACAGGAATGTCAAAAACTGCATATTTTCCTGCGGTGTGTCGCCAGGATCTAACAAATTCTGTCCGTCATTGGAAGACATTGACCAGTTATTATGTTTGCCAGAACCGTTGATACCTGCAAACGGTTTTTCATGGAGCAGGCAGACAAGACCGTGTTTCAGTGCAATTTTCTTCATGAGTTCCATCATAAGCTGATTATGATCTGCTGCAATATTGGAAGTTGTGAAGACCGGTGCAAGTTCATGCTGTGCCGGAGCCACTTCATTGTGTTTTGTCTTGGCATAGATGCCGAGTTTCCAGAGTTCTTTGTCCAGATCTTTCATGAAGTCTGAAACTCTCTGTTTGATATTGCCGAAATAATGGTCTTCCAGTTCCTGACCTTTCGGCGGTTTTGCGCCGAAGAGTGTCCGTCCGGTGATGATTAAATCTTCACGCTGATCATAATATTTTTTATCTACCAGGAAATATTCCTGCTCTGGTCCTACCGTTGTGACAACACGGGTTGCTTTGGTGTTTCCGAATAATCTCAGGATTCTGAGCGCCTGTTCGCTGACAACTTCCATAGAACGCAGGAGTGGTGTTTTCTTGTCCAGGATTTCGCCTGTGTAAGAACAGAATGCTGTGGGGATGTACAGGGAATCATCCTTGATGAATGCATCCGAAGTCGGATCCCATGCGGTATAGCCTCTTGCCTCGAATGTGGCACGGAGACCGCCGGACGGGAACGAAGATGCATCCGGTTCGCCCTTGATTAATTCCTTGCCGGAAAATTCCAGAATGATTCTGCCGTGCGGTGCAGGACTGATAAAAGCATCATGCTTTTCAGCAGTGACACCCGTCATAGGCTGAAACCAGTGTGTATAATGCGTAGCGCCTTTTTCAACAGCCCAGTCTTTCATGGCATTTGCCACAACGTCTGCGACATCGGGACTGAGCGCCGTGCCGAACTGTTTTGTCTTGACAACGGCTTTGTATGCGTATTTCGGCAGTCTTTCCCGCATGACAACATCATTGAAGACATTGCATCCAAAATATTCTGCGACATTTTCATTTGTCTGATTCTGCATGATAAAAACCTCCTGAGAGAAAATAAAAATATTTTAAAAATAATTTAAAAATATAATGACGTTTCGGACACACAGGGAACGCAAGAAATTATCATAAGCAATTACCTGTCTTATCCGAAACGCCATTGTTTCGTTATGCTATTATCATACACCGGAAAAGGCATTTTGTCAAGCTTTTTTTGGAATTTCGTCAGATTGACAGAAATCCGGAGTTATTTTTTAAAAAAAAAAAGCAGAAAGCATAAATGATTTATAATTCCTGATTTTTGTGATATACTAATTCTGAAATGTACAAGAAAGGAGTTGCAGGAAAATTGGAGCAGAAACTAAGATCCAAAAATCTGAAATCAAAAAATCCGGTGCAGGAAGTCCTGAACGGATATTATAAAAATGCCACCGTGGGAGCTGACAGCATCAGTTGTCTACTCGGTTCTGTGGAAAATACAAGTTTTCGGAAAGAACTGTTTCAACAATTGGATTATTATGAAAATCAGAAACACACACTGACGGCACAGATGGCAAATTATTATCAATTGCCGGAACAATCCGTCGGAACGATGGCGAAATTTTGCAGCCGCATGACAATCCAGATGCACAAATACTGTGGTCTGGATGTCCATGAATCCGCAAAGCTGATGGCAGAGGGCACGAATATGGGAATGATTCAGCTTCATCAGGTCATGAACCGCAATCCCGACGTTCCAAGAGCGATCCGGGCGCAGGGAGAACAGATTCTTACGCATGAACGGGAATATCTTGACCGGATTGCGCCGTATTTATAATATTAAAATTAAAAATCTAGGAGGGATTTTTTATGACAGAACCGCCAACCAGAATTTACACACCACAGCCATCCGACCGGGGACGGCTTCTCGAACTTGCCGGGAGTGATGCGCCTGTCAGGATCTATGATCCGGCAGTTTCCCGGTAATACCGGGATTTACTTAAATTAATTATTCTCTTGACATTTCTCACAGATTCCGTACAGCACTGTTTTGGATTGGTCAATCCGGAATCTGTGATGTTCCAGGATGTGCTGTTCCAGTTCGCACAGATGTTCACAGGTGATGTGATATAATGTTTCGCATTTCATACATTTCAGATGGAAATGCTGTCCACAGGATTCTGTGTGCGGCAAATACTCGAAACATGCCCCCGTCCGGCTGTCAATCGTGTATTTCCGGATTGTCCCGTCTGTGACAAGCTGATCCAGATAACGATAGATTGTCGCCGTTCCGATCGGTGTGCCCTCGGTGCTCATATGCACGGAAATTTCTTGTGCGGTAACATGCTGATTCGGACGGGATGTGAGATACGCCAGAATCTTTTCTTTCTGTCTGGTCTTATAGCCATTATTTTGCTTCATGACGGGATTTTCCTTTCTGTTAAAATTTTAATAAATTTTTTCAGCACAAAGCCCCCTGTCCGCAACAGAGGGCTTTTCCAGAAAAATGAAATTAATAATTCTTTACGCTGTCTGAACTGAAGAAATCATCACTTTCTGTGTAATAATCGCTGGAGTCGAGAGAATTTAACTCTTCGTCTGCATCTTCGGGCAGTCTTGCACCGCAAACACCGCAGAACTGGAATTTTTCGTTGACTTCGGAATCACACTTCGGACAAATCTTGTAGCCACGGATGCTGTTGAGTTCCATGCGCATTTGCATGATTCTGCGTCTTCTGTTGTCAACATCATCGCAGAATTCTTTGAGGACGGCAGGATCTTCTTCGGGATTTTTATAATATTTTCTTCCGAGATCCGCAAAAACTTCAACAATACGTTCTTTCTCATATTCAATCTTGCGTTCGAGATTATTCACCTCAGTTGCATTTTTTGTCTTTTCCGTCACGCCACGGCTGGCGTTCACGAAAGCATCCATAATACCCATAAATATTCAGCTCCTAATCTGATAATTTAACGATCGGAATTCCTGACGAGAGACTTTCTGCGCCAGGACATTCAAAATCCTGTCACTATTTATTTTAACACAAATCACAATAGTTG
>CAMWTO010000151.1 GCA_947177205.1 uncultured Ruminococcus sp.
TTGCTCTGCAATCCGGGCAGAGTTCCGGACTGCCGTCCGTACGGCAATCCTCGTCATCCAGTTCTGCGCCGCAGTGATCACAATAACCGACATCCACAGTATCATAGCAGTAACATGTACTGCAATTGCCGGAGCGATATCCGGCACAGCTCCGAAGCCGTGCATACTTGTGGCAGAACATTACCGTTTTCGTCATGCCTGCACCTGCTTTCTGATGTCATTCAGCGAATTTTCAGCGTCTTTGAACAGCTTTTCTGATTGATTCAAAAACATCTCCTGTGGATGATCACATAGAAAATCAAATAATTGTTGCAAACCGTTGCCGATTGTCATCAGTTGAATCCGGAATTGCCTGGATTCAGGGGATTCTTTTGGCTCTGCGGATTTTTCTGCAATCTGCGACTGCAAAGCTTTGATTTCCTCATCTTTTTGCCGAAGTTCGTCATGATGATCCCTTTTCAATTTGTTTATTTCCTTCTCGTCGTCATCTTGCAATTTATCATACATTCTTTTCCATTCCTTAGATGCGTTGTTCATGGCTTCCATCAGATTCTGATATTCCAGCGTCTTTTCAGGCTGTAACTGCTCCTGATTCTGGTACTCGCAAACTTTCTGTTCCAGTTCGGCACGCTGTTCCTCTAATGCCTCGTTCTGGACTGTCAGCCGTTCAATTTCCTGCTTGTCTTCTTCCGAATGATACACCTCAACGGGGCGGTTTTCAAGCTCCTGGTTCTGCCGTTCCAGTTCAATGATTCTGTCCTGCTTTTCCTGCAATGCAGATGCAATACGATTTTTATCCGCTGTGATTTCGTCAAGAGCCTTTGCAGATGCTCGATTTTCAGATTCTAACTCTGCAATTCTGGATTCCGATTGCTTTTCTTTTTCTTTCATTTTTTTGATTTCTTTTTCCAAATCACGCTTGCTGATAGCTTCAACATCAACTGTTTGAATGATTTCCTCTCTCTGTTCAGGTTCAAGCATAGCAAGCTGAAATAATTTTGATGCTCCCAGATTTTCAAAATGTGACCCCGGGGTCACATTTTCTGATTCCAGCATTTCAGCAATTTTAATAAACCGTGCACCATGTCGTCTTGTGAATCCCTTGCTTTTGCAATACTCTTCAAAATTCTTGAATCCAAGCTGTTTGTAAAGCTTGCCATCATGCATCAGCTTTACGCCTTCGCGAATTTTTGTGATTCCTGTGTACGCCAATTCCATACCAGAATTGACAAGGGCATCTGCCTGCACTGCCTGACTCAACTCCACAGACAAAACGGTGACTTCCGTCTTGTTTTCTTCCATAATTCAAATTTCTCCTTTCACGCTGATTTCATCAGCTTACGCTTTCTGAAAACTGTTTTCAGGTATTTCCTGTATTCCTCTACAAGTTTTGCAACTTCTAGTGTGGGGTCACGGTTCCGGTAACCTCTGACTTGCATGATACTGCCGTCCGTGCTGACTTCCATTGTATAGAACGGCTTGTCCGGATCATCTTTCTGTCGAATAAACAGAATATGCAGTTTACATTTTGCATGGCGTTCCGCATAACCGGCAACACAATGATGCTGTTTTGCGCCCTCTTTTACGATTTCTTCAACAGATTCCGGAATCCGGATCAACAGATTTCCGGACTGAAATGCTAATTTCTGCCGTTCTTCCTGATGCTGTACAAACAGTTTCTGCGCTTGTTTCCGACGTTTTTCCCGTTCCTGTCTTTCCTGCTCCGCCCGGAGCACCTGGACTGCGGAAGATGTACGTCTGTGCGCATCTGCAAGACATCTCGGAAAACAGATTTCACGGGATTTCAGATCGTAATGCAATTCACGGCATTCACTCAGATAATCCCGGTAATCCGAAAGTAAAACATGCTGATTTTCCACGGAATAACGCTGATTCTGTTTCCGGAGATATCTGAGAATCTTCCGTTTTTGGCTGTCATCACTGAATATACTCAGATAGCCGTAACAGCCCTGTATGATAGGAATCATCTCCAGACGCTCCGTTTCTGATAAAAATGGCGTGTTTTCTTTTGCGATGCGATAAACATCCACCGCAATATTTTGTCTGCGGATTTCACGGAGTTCATAGGCATTCAGACCAAGCATTTTGCGGACGTCATTCTGCTTCCAGTCAATCCAGTCCGGCACAAAGCTTTGATAATATCCGAACCATTCGCTGACCATCTTTGCACAGCCGATTTTGATCAGATATTCAATATTCGGGTGCTTGCAATAAAACTGGATGTACCGGAACATCTGATAATTTGTTAAATCCGGACAATCCAACTGTGCGTATTGCAGACAGGTATCTTTCAGCGGACTGAAATCCAGCACCTGATAATTCAAGTCACGGTGATAGTTCATGCCGGACTGATCCCATGTCGGTTCTGTATAGTGTTTGGTATAACACCAGCCTGACGGATGTTTCCAGTAGCGATAGCAGAATTTGCCGTCAAATGCATACCGTTGTGTCTCGGTGACTCTGTAATATTCCCGTGCCGGAAGATTTGGACTTTTCTCCATCCGCAGGCGGATTCTGATGCAGAACGCATAGCATATCTGATTTTCACCTTTCCGGAAAATCACGAAATTACTGGCATTGCGTTCTTTTTCAACACTATAACAGTAGCAGTCACACATAGCTGTGACAGGCTGATGACAAGCAGGGCATACAGAATCTTTCTTGTGTTCGAGGTTAAGCAGATATTCCGGATTGTCGGTCAGTGTGATGGTTTCGCCGCAGTTACCACATTTGCAGGATTGATGGTCATGCAGGAACATCATGAAATGTTTCATCTTTTTCAGACAGCCGTCAATTTCCTGCTGTGTGAGTTCCGGAAAATCCTGCAACAGGAGTTTCGCTTTTTCTTCTTTCTTCATGATGTCGCCCCTCAGAAATCCAGATACCTTGTGGCATTGAAACTGACTGTAATCTTCTTTGGCTTGGGATCTGCCTCGCCAGGATCTCCGGCATGATCGCCGATCAGATCAATGCGCATCTGGAAATTGACCTTTGCGCCCGGAAAATAGAACTCCACTGCCTTAGAATATACCTTGAAGTCAGAAATGCTCTGTCCGGCGTTTTTTGCGATGGCATCAAGACAATCCTGAAAACTTTTTCCGGACTGTTCAATTGCCTGTGCAAATTCCTGTTCCTGTTCGCAGAATTGTTGCAATGCCTGTGCGGTTTCTTCCGCAATGGCACTCTGCACTCTGCCCTTAATAGATTTTTTATCAAAATATTTTTCAAAATCCACTTGACAAATTCCTCTCTTTCTGGTAAAATTAAAGTGATTTGTTTTTTCAATCTTTCCCCTACCTGATTGCTGTCAGGCAAGGGGATTTTTTTACAATAGGATTTTCAGAACCGTAAAACGGTCTGTAACCCAGCAAATTTTCGTCCCACTGGCGAATGATTAAATCACATTCGCCGTCGGTTTCTGTTTCCCAGTCTGCACGGGCTTCCTCGATTTCTTCCAATGTGTCGCAATCCGCCACAGCACCGTAGAGACCATAGAAATCATACAACTGATATTTCTTGCGTGTCATGCTTTCACCTCCTTTTCAGGGTCAATTCCGTAGCATAATATCATAGCAGGCACAAGTCTTCGTGTGGAGAACAATGTTGATAGGATATTCAGCTGTTGCTCCTTGCTCTTTTTTTTCATGACTTTTCTTAACTCTGGGAAAAAAACCGCAAAATCCTTTAAATTCCCATTTGCGTCAATTTCCGAAATCCCTAATTGATTCATCAGCTTTTTAGCATCCTCACTAGGTGCTAACAATAACAACAGAATTGATTTCAAATGTAATCCGGCTTCTTCGCCCTTAATTCCATAATTTGCAAGAATGCCCAATATTTCAATGCATTTCATTGCACCGCCAGGCATACACACCGTCGTAACATCAACTTTCAGAATTGCCTGGCATAACGGGTATATTGTCATATTAGAAATTCTTGCCGTGTCACACATTTTTTCAATGATATCGGCAATTGCAATTTCATTAATATAGACAAATTCATTTAGTTTTTTATACCATGAAAGCGTAACATTTTCTGATTTCACGCTTGCCCCCCCTTTTTAGGTATCATATGAAATCATCTCGCCGTTGACAAGCTCCCACTGTCTGCTGTCTGCATGCACAATCGAAACGGATGTAATTGCATTCACAGTTTTCATAGACCGGCTTTCTTTGGAATGTCCTTTTTGCACGGCACACACCGTATTTGTTCAGCTCGAACTCCTGCACTTCATGCCAGATTTTGATTTGTTCCGGCATAAATCCAAATACACTGGTCAGAATCTTTACAGCAAAATCATCAGACACGGTTTGATATTTTGCAAACATTTCCGTGTATTCTTCCTGATCCAGGTAAGTGCCAAGTTCTGCACAGTACTTCCATTCCAGCTCTTTGTCAAGCTGTGCCTGAAGTTCTTCAATTCTGTTCTCAGATTCCTGCTGCCGATTGATTTCTTCCATATCAGCAAGAATCTGAATTTTCACAGCGATGTCGTCAACATTCAGACGATATTGACGGCAAAATTCCATTTTGTCCTGATTTGATCCAATGTAAACTTGTTCAATCACTTTGTACATGCCCAGTGTCGGTCTGAACCCTGTCAGACTCTCAAATTCTTCTCTTTGCATTTCTTGTATACCTCGCTTTCTTTATTTGTCCAGCCCCAGCTTGTGAAGCTTGAATTTTCGTTGTTCCAGATCTTCAATATCAATTCCGAATACTTCAAATGCACATTTCGTATTGATATGATTCCTTCCAAATGTCCTGATGTTTTTTTCAGCCATCATCAGCTTCACTTGTTTTCTCAGCTTAGACATTGTTCCTTGCTTAATATCGGGAAACAAGGTTCTGATCAGCTCCGTGTCAAGCTCTGTATATTGATAATAAATACGCAGTGCTGTATCAATATCTCTAATCTTTGGTACATACATGTAATTCACCTCCTTTAAGGCTGTGCAAAAAGCATTTTGTCCTAGGCTCACCCCCCACCAATGCCATAAAAATTCTTTCAGCAATTTCTTTCAAGACTTTGTTTTGTGATTGTTCTACCAAGAAGTCCATCCACGGAACACTCAAGCACATCTGCAATTTGTTCCAGAAGTGCAACGGTTGGTACTCGCACACCACGTTCCACTTGTGAAATATAGGTCTGATTTACATCTAACATTTTGGCAAGTTCTTCTTGTGAGATGTGCATAGATTTTCTTGCATTTGTGATATTACTTGCTAATGTCACGCTATCACCTCTATTCTATTTTCAAGTTGTTTGTCTTTCAGGGCATATTTTAAAAAATTTCAAAAATATAAGCTAGCTATTGACAAATGGCAAAAAATATTATATAATAT
>CAMWTO010000152.1 GCA_947177205.1 uncultured Ruminococcus sp.
GAAATATGTCGAAGATCTGCTGGAAGAAGAAGAACATAAAAATTAAAATTAATAATTTTAAATTTTAATATAAATTTTAATAGTAACAAGGAGATTTTTTTATGAAATTATTAGTAATCGGCTGCGGCGGCGTTGCGACAGTTGCCATTCACAAATGTTGTCAGAATCCGGTTTTCACAGAGATCTGCATTGCAAGCAGGACAGTTTCCAAATGTGAGGCACTTGCAGAAAAGCTTGCACCTGCAACGAAAGCCAAACTCTCCACGGCGACTGTCAATGCGGATGATTTTGATTCCCTGGTAAATCTTATGAGAAAATTCCAGCCGCATACGGTTCTGAATGTTGCACTTCCTTACCAGGATCTGACAATTATGGATGCCTGCCTTGCATGCCACGCCAATTACGTCGATACAGCGAATTACGAAGCAGAAGACACGGACGATCCGCAGTGGCGTGAAATTTATGAAAAGCGCTGTCAGGAAAAGGGATTCACTGCGTATTTTGATTATTCCTGGCAATGGGCATATCAGGAAAAATTTCAGAAAGCCGGACTGACGGCTTTGTTAGGCACTGGATTCGATCCCGGCGTGACAAGTGTTTTCACAGCATACGCATTAAAGCATTATTTTGATGAAATTCATGAAATTGATATTCTTGATTGCAACGGCGGAGATCATGGCTATCCGTTCGCAACGAATTTCAATCCGGAAATCAATCTCCGGGAAGTGTCCGCCAATGGTTCTTACTGGGAGAACGGTCACTGGGTAGAAACAAAGCCAATGGAAATTAAAAGAGAATACAATTTTGCAGGCGTCGGACAAAAAGACATGTATCTGCTCCATCATGAAGAAATTGAATCTCTTGCCAAGAATATTCCGAATGTGAAACGCATCCGGTTTTTCATGACATTCGGACAGAGTTATCTGATGCATATGAACTGTCTGCAAAATGTCGGGATGTTAGATACAACGCCGGTGATGTTCGAGGGGCATGAAATTGTGCCGATTAAATTTCTGAAAGCCCTGCTCCCTGATCCGGCATCCCTGGGCGAAAGAACCGTCGGCAAGACGAATATCGGCTGTATTTTCAAGGGAATCAAAGACGGCAAAGAAAAAGCAATTTATATTTATAATATCTGCGACCATCAGGAAGCTTACAAAGAAACAGGTTTACAGGCAGTTTCCTATACGACAGGTGTTCCGGCAATGATCGGCACAGCGCTTGTAGCATCTGGCGTCTGGAATGGTGCAGGTGTTTTCAACGTAGAAGAATTTGATCCGGATCCGTACATGGACATGCTGAATCAGTATGGCTTGCCCTGGATTGTGGATGAAAATCCCGTACTGGTGGATTAAGTCATGGCTTATCCAAAACAGCAGAATCATCCTGCCGGACAGTATGCCGCACTCACAAGTGTGACGCATACGCCGGCGTATGTCCTGGATGAAAAAAAATTACTCAAAAATCTCCAAATATTAAAATCTGTGCAATATCAATCCGGCTGTAAAATTCTGTTAGCGCAGAAAGCTTTTTCCATGTTTGCTGTCTATCCCCTGATCTCGGAATATCTGGACGGGACGACCGCAAGCGGTCTGTATGAAGCCTGGTTAGGACGGGAACACTTCCCCGGCGAAGTGCATATCTTCTCACCTGCTTATCGTTTCTCGGATATGCTGGAAATTGCAGAAATTGCAGATCATATTGTATTCAATTCACTCCGGCAGTTTCAGGATCTCTCGCATATCTGCTGCAATGCCGGAAAGAGCGTTGGCTTACGGATCAATCCGGAATGTTCTACGCAGGAAACAGCGATTTACGATCCCTGCGCATCCGGTTCCAGACTTGGGATTCTCGCTGATGATCTGGATAAATTCGCAAATCATCATAAAGACCTGATGCGCCGTGTGGATGGTCTGCATTTTCACACACTCTGCGAACAGAACGCTGACGCTTTGGAATGCACACTCAAAGCTGTAGAAGAAAAGTTTAGCAAATATTTATACAAATGCAAATGGGTGAATTTCGGTGGTGGACATCATATTACACGACCGGACTATGACAGAGATTTATTAATTAAATTAATCAAAAATTTCTCTGAAACATATCAAGTTCAAGTCTATTTAGAACCTGGTGAAGCAATTGCATTGCATGCTGGGTATCTTGTGACGGAAATTCTGGACATTGTGGAGAATCACGGGACAAAAATCCTGATTCTGGACACTTCCGCAAGCTGTCACATGCCGGACGTTCTGGAAATGCCCTACAGACCGCCGTTATTTGATGCCGGTCAGCCTGGCGAAAAAAGATACACTTACAGATTATCTTCCTGTACATGCCTTGCCGGGGATATCATCGGTGATTACAGTTTTGACCATGAATTGCAGATCGGCGATCGTCTCTGTTTTGAAGACATGATGATTTATTCTATGGTAAAAAATAACACATTCAATGGCATGCCCTTGCCGGATATTGCAATTTTAGATCTGGATTATAATTATAAAATTATCAGATCATTTGATTATCAGAATTTCAAGGAGCGTTTATCATGACAACACCAAAACAGGACGGCTTTTTCATGCCGGCGGAATTTGATCGTCATCAGGCGACAATCATGATTTTCCCGGAACGTCCCGGCTCATGGGTTTATGACGCTGCACCGGCTTTGCCTAGTTTTGTGGAAATTTTTAAAGCCATCACAAAAAGTGAATTATTATATCTGATTACTAGCAAACAGAAATTTTTACAGGCAGAGAAATTAATCCGGACACATCAGCTTCAGAATATCCAGCTCTTGCAGATAGAACAGAATGACGCATGGGCGAGAGATACCGCTCCCACGTTCGTGAAACATCCCCATACTGGGGAAGTCCGGGGAATTAACTGGCAGTTCAATGCCTGGGGCGGTACGTTTGATGGATTATACCCGGATTGGGAAGATGATAACGCACTTGCCGGAAATTTCTGTTCTCAGACAGGATTCATCTGTTATAATGCGCAGCATTTTGTTCTGGAGGGCGGATCGATTCATAGTAACGGACAAGGCTGTATCCTGACAACGGAAGCTTGTTTACTAAGCAAGGGCAGAAATCCGGATCTTAATAAAAATAAAATTACAGAAATTCTCTGTGAATATCTCGGTGCAGAACGTGTGATTTGGCTGCCCCGTGGGATTTGTAATGATGAGACAAACGAACATGTGGACAATATCTGTGCATTTGTCAATCCGCAAGAAGTCGTTTTAGCCTGGACGGATGACCAAAATGACCCACAGTATGCATTATCAAAAGCTTGTCTCGAAGTTCTAGAGCAAGAGAAATTAAAAATTCACAAATTGCCGATTCCGGAATATCCGGTCTGTATCACAGAACAGGATTTACAAGGTTATGTGTTTGCACCCGGCGAGGATACGAGAGAAGTCGGGGAACGGCTTGCTGGGTCTTATGTGAATTTTTATTTTACAAACCAGGCTGTCTTACTGCCACAGTTCGGCGGTGAGAACATCCGGAGTGATGAAACGGCAATCCGGCTTATGGAGAAATTATGCCCGGATCGGGAGATCATCCCCATCCCGGCAAGAGAATTACTGCTCGGCGGTGGCAACATTCACTGTCTG
The DNA here is from genome assembly GCA_947177205.1 of uncultured Ruminococcus sp. GTDB lineage: Bacteria > Bacillota > Clostridia > Oscillospirales > Ruminococcaceae > UBA3855. The sequence continues at coordinate 3,614 of CAMWTO010000152.1, forward strand.
ACACAGCAGATCCCATCAGGAGGGGAAATATTATGATTGTTTCAGCAATCCAGATGCAATGCACGGAAAATCCATCTGAAAATATCGCCAATGCAGAAAAACTTGTCCGGGAAGCGGTATCACAAAATGCAAATTTGGTCTTACTGCCGGAATTGTTCGAGAGAAATTATTTCTGTCAGGAGCGAAGATATGACTATTATCAATTTGCAGCTCCGGTACAGGAAAACCCCGCTGTCCGGCATTTTTCAGGATTATGCAGAGAACTGAAAATCGTCATGCCGATCAGTTTCTATGAAAAAGAACAGAACAGATTATTTAATTCCATTGCAATGCTTGACGCAAATGGCGAAATTCTCGGCGTTTACCGGAAGACACACATCCCGGATGATCATTTCTATCAGGAAAAATTTTACTTTACGCCGGGCGATACCGGATTCCGTGTCTGGAATACTGCATGTGGCAGAATTGGTGTCGGAATCTGCTGGGATCAATGGTTTCCGGAGACGGCAAGAGCAATGGCATTGCAGGGCGCACAGGTATTATGTTATCCCACGGCAATCGGCTCAGAACCAATTCTGAACTGCGATAGTATGCCGCACTGGCGCAGATGTATGCAGGGACATGCGGCGGCGAATATCCTTCCTGTCATTGCCGCCAATCGCTACGGCTTGGAATCTGTAAAACCCTGTGCAGAAAATGCAAATCAGGAATCCGGTTTATTATTTTACGGATCTTCTTTTATTACAGACGAAACAGGGGAAATTCTGCAGCAGGCGGATCGCGAACATGATGCAGTTTTAATCCAGGAACTGGATCTTGACCAGATCGACAAAGCACGTCTGGAATGGGGCTTGTTCCGGGACAGGAGACCGGAATGTTACCAGATTCTTGCAGAACAGTGAAAAAATAAATTAAATATAAAAATAATACCAGGAATCTGAAAATTCCTGGTATTATTTTTTAAAAAATTTATAATATTATTTTTTCCGGATTGTAAACAGAACTAACATCGGATAAATTTCCAGTCTGCCCAGAAGCATGTCCAGGCTTAATAAAATCTTTGCCCAGGAGGAGAATCCGGAGAAATTCCCTGACGGATTGATTTCTCCCAGTCCAGGACCCACATTGTTCAGACAAGTAATGACGGCTGTAACTGTTGTCGGAATATCATGCCCGTCAAGTGAAAGAAGCAGAACGGAAATCGCCAATAATAACATGAATACGACGAAATAATAACTTACGCCACGGACAACTTCTTTGTCAATTGCTTTTCCATCACATTTGATCGTCACAACGGAACGAGGATTCAGCACACACCTAATCTCACGCAGTGCCGTTTTACACATGATCAGGATGCGCATGACTTTTAATCCGCCCCCGGTAGAACCGGCACACCCTCCGACAAACATCAGAATTAATAAAATCATCTGGGAGAAGAAAGGCCACTCTGTGAAATCCGCCGTAGCAAAACCGGCTGTGGAAATTACAGTTAATACCTGAAATGACGAGTAACGCAGGGATTTGAAAAATCCTCCATAAACCGGAATAATATTAATCGCAATCAAAAGAGACGCCGTTACGACAATACCCAGGAAAAAACGTAATTCTTCATTTTTGAATACCTGTAAAAATTTCTTGCTTAATAAAAAATAATACATCGTGAAATTAACGGAGAATAACAGCATAAAAATAGTAATCACAACATCAATATAGACACTGT
>CAMWTO010000153.1 GCA_947177205.1 uncultured Ruminococcus sp.
GAACAGGATCATAAAATCAAAATTTAAAAATTAAATTTTAAAATCCGGTTTCTGTAGCAAAATACAGAGACCGGATTTTTTAGTTTAATTTTAATTATTATTTTCTGTTGTAGTCGTGACGGTTTCAGAATCTGTAAAATCAGATGTTTCCGGAATGGTTGTTTCCGTTGGCTTTTCGGTTAATTCCACAGTAACTTTGTATGCACCCACTGCCCAGATTCTGGATTCTTCGCCGTAGAATGAGATCATTGCGTCTGCATTGAATGATGTGCTTTGTGTAATATTATAATTCAGAAGATCCACTGTCACAATAATATCTTGTGTGCTGAGTGCATCCAGTTCTTCTTCTGTGCCGATGACTGTCACGGAAAGATTCTTTGTAATGATATTAATATCATAATTTTTCGGCGCATTCACAACAGAAATATTACTGCTGCTGACCTGGAATTCCCTGGATATGAGTTCTTCATTGTCAAGTTTTAATCCGACTTGCTGAAAGCCGCTTTGATTGATGAATTCTTCGCCCGGTTCAACCGTGAAATAGTTTTCGAAAGCAAGACCAATGTCATCGAGTTTGATAAATCCGAGATTCCAGTCTTCCCGTTCCGCAAATACCGTGCTTGTTTGAGATGCCAGTGTGATAGATTCTTCCGAAAGATGCAGATGCTCTCTCAGCCAGTCAAGGTTAAAATTACTCGGCGCATTGCGTATATCATAGGTTAATTTTAATTCTTTCTGCGTCAGCACAGGGATTGTGATCTGAAAATTTGTGTTTGGGATTTCCAGATCATCCGTATCCAGTATCGCACCCTCTGGGGAATATAATCTCACTTCGCTAGTGTAGAGAGAATAAAGACTGTCAATTTCCAGTGATTTATCAGAATAGGCTTCCACACGGCTGATTTTGTCAAGCTGTGTGGATGGTCCTGTGATCTCGATTTGTGCAGGTTCAAATAAAATATCATCCTTGTCCATGGCATGACCAACGGTTGCCTGTACGTTCGGGACGGATGCGGTCACGTCATAAGTTCTTGTTTCGATCCGGTCAAGCTTCACAGTTGCATAATCCGGGGAAATTGTAGACACGAATGAGATATTTTTGTCTGTCTCAATAGAAATTTCAAAATAGAATTCTCCGATTGTATCGGTATTACCCGTGATAATATTGGCTTTTAAATCTTCCTGTGTCAGTCTGCCAATCTGTGCTCTGTTGCCTTCCAGTTCCACAGTGACCGTTTCAACATCGCAGGAAACGGGACTTAATCCACTTGCTGCCGCAGGTGTTCCGGTCAGATCAATCGTCAAAGGAATTTGATAGAACCGCACATGCGTTGTCTGGTAGACTGTGACAGAAACGGAAAACCAGATCAGGACGGCACACAGGATCGAAATTATCATGGAAACGGGCTTGGTATCCAGCAGACCGGCAAGAAAATTCTGGAAATCATGAAGTTTTTTCAAAATTCTCGCCTCCTGAATTTTCTGAATTTTCTGAAATTTCCTGATGTTTTAAAATTTCAGGATTTTCAGATTCTTCCGGAGAAGAGCGGTTCTTCCGGAGTGTCAGACGCATTTTCTTGTTTTCGGGCTGTCGGGGAATCAGCTTGTCCGTGAGGAACTGTTCCAGGGAATTTCGGTCGAAATCTCTGGTTAAATCGCCATTTTCTGCGATTGAGATTTGTCCCGTTTCCTCGGAGACAACAATCACAATCGCATCCGAATTTTCGCTCATGCCGATTGCCGCACGGTGGCGGGAACCCAATTTTTTATTGATTAATTCTTCTTTCTGGGGTTTGGGAAGAAAGCAGGCAGCAGCGAGAATCATTCCGTCACGCATAATCACAGCGCCGTCATGCAGGGGTGTTTTCGGGTAGAAGATATTGCCGAACAGTTCTTTACTGGGGACGGCATTCAGGATTGTGCCATTTTCGATCTGTTCACCGAGTTTTGTTTGTTTTTCAATGACGATCAGCGCTCCGGTGCATGTCCGGCTCAGTTCGACGCAGGAATCACAGATTGCCTGGATCGCAGGCGACCATTTTGTTGTCATTTCCCGGTTGGATGCAGACAGAATGGTATCCAGACCCAGACCGGTATGACCGAGTTTTTCGACAGCACGGCGGACTTCCGGCTGAAACATGATTAAAATGGCAAGAATGCCAATATTGAATACATGTTCCAGAATATACGTAATGGATTTGAGTTCAATTATTTTTCCGATCATATAGACGACCAGCAGAAAGGAAATGCCCTTGAATAACTGTCCTGCTCTGGTTTCACGGATTAATTTCAGCGTAACATAGATAATATAAGATAATAATGCAATATCAAGGAAATCCACAGGTGTCATGGTATGCATGACGCTGTATACAGATTCGAGGATTTCTTTCAGGTTACTCATTGGTACACTTCCTTTCTGACCGGAGAGCAGGTGCTCTCCGGTGTGATTTTAAAAAAATTAAGATTTTATTTATTAATTTTTGCTTAATTCCTGGATTGCCTCTGCAAGCCGCAGTGTGTCCGGCATTTTGGAAAATACAGAAGGCGCAAAACGGACAGTCCCCTGATAATTTTCAACTGTGTGCAGAAAATAATGCGCCAGGGGAGCGCAGTGCAGTCCGGCACGGAGACAGAACCCTTTTTTGCTCAATTGTGCGGCGACTTCTTCTGCGGGTTTATCCCGGACATTAAACGATACAATCGGAACATACGCAGATCCGGCATCCGGGTTCCGGTAGAGGATGATATTCGGATTTTTCCGGAGTTTTTCACAAAGCGTTTCGCAAAGAGCGTTTTCGGATCTGAAAATTGTGTCAATGCCTTTTTTCTGCACAAAGGCGATCCCGGCTTTCAGGGATGCCGCTCCGATCAGGTTTAGCGTTCCGGCTTCCAGGGAATCCGGCAGAAAATCCGGCATTTCCGGCAGATTGGACATGCTACCTGAACCGCCCTGCATCAGCGGCGGTAACTGGAATTTTCCATCAGAAATCAATAACCCTGTGCCGGTAATTCCATATAATGCCTTGTGTCCTGCGGTGCATAAAATATTAATATGATCGGATTGGATATTAACTGGCAGTAAGCCGCAGGCTTGTGCGCCGTCTGCAATAAAACAGATATTCTTTTCCTGGCACAGAGCGCCGATTTCCCTCCAGGGCAGAATCTGTCCCGTGACATTGCTTGCAATTGTGGCAATGACCGCAATCGTATCCGGTCGGATCAGTCCGGCGAAATTTTCCAGCGTTTCAGATTTTGTCGGCTTTACTTCTGCAATACTGTACCGGATCTGCTTTCTTTTGGCAAGTGCGTAGACCGGTCTTAGCACAGAATTATGCTCCATTTGACTGATAATCACATGCGCATTCCGGTGTACGGATGCAATTCCCTGGATGGCAATATTCAGCGCATGGGTGCAGTTGGCTGTCAAGATCACATTTTCCGGTTCTGCGCCGAAAAATTCAGAAATTACTTCTCTGGAAGAGTAGATCAGTTCTGAGCCACGCAGTGCAATCGGATGACTGCCTCTGCCGGAACTGCCGTAGCGGACAAGCGCTTTTTCGACAGCAAGCCGGACTTCCGGCGGTTTCGGGAATGTGGTGGCAGCATTGTCGAAATTCACAGTATTGATCATCATGTGTCATCACGTTCCATCCGGATGCTTTTCACAGGGACATTCCCTCGTTGCAGCAGCGCCCGGATCTGTTCCGGATCGCCGTGAATTCTGATCCCAAAAATGCAGCCGTCTTGCTGACTGGTTGTGCGGATCATCTCGCAGGAATAGCCGTTTGCGGTCAGAATGCGCTGTGCCTTGTGCGCAAACGTGTCCGACGGCAGAACCGCCATACATATCATAATTGTATCACCCCTCTTGAAAATAATACTATATGATATGACATGATTCCGGATTATGTGCAGTGAATCAGCAATGAATCAGCAGTGCTACGCAGTGGGCGGAAATTCCTTTTTCTTCACCAGTAAAGCCAAGCCGTTCTTCTGTAGTTGCCTTAATGCTGATCTGGGAGAGATCCGCATGGCAGACCTGTGCAATATTTTGTCGCATTTCGGGGATGTAATCTGCTAATTTGGGTTTTTGCGCAATGATAATCGCATCCAGATTGCCGAGTTTGTAATTTTCCTGTTGGATCAAAGCGACAACCTGTTTTAATAATTCCAGGCTGTCAGCGTTCTTATATGCCGGATCTGTATCCGGGAAGTGTTTCCCGATATCGCCGAGGGCAAGCGCTCCCAGAAGCGCATCTGAAATTGCGTGTAATAACACATCCGCATCAGAATGTCCGAGCAATCCCAGTGTATGAGGGATTTCTACGCCGCCAAGAATTAATTTCCGTTCCGGGACAAGTCTGTGCACGTCATAGCCGTGACCGATTCTTATCATGATAATAATACCTCCGCAATTGCCCGGTCTTCGGGTGTTGTGATTTTAATATTGGTATAATCCCCGGTTGTCATGCAGATTTTTCCGCCGATAGATTCGATTAACTGGCAGTCATCCGTGAAATTCAGGTGATGTTCCAGCGCAAAATCAACGGCTTCAAAATAAAGCCGTTTCCGGAATACCTGGGGCGTTTGTGTGATCCAGAGGGAAGAACGTGGGGGCGTATCTGTGATTAATCCTTCATCTACAGTTTTAATCGTATCTTTGACAGGAACGCCGAGGGTCGCACCGCCGAACACTCTGGCATCATGGATTACTTTTGTGATGTGTTCCGGCTTGACAAGCGGTCGTGCGCCGTCATGAATTGCAATATAATCCGTGGATTTTGAGACAAGCCGGAGTCCCTGCATGACACTTTCCTGCCGGGTTGCACCGCCGCCCGTGATTTCTTTTAATTTGGAAATCTGCAAAGATTCTGCTGTCTCCCGGATTGTCTGTGCAGATTCCGGCTTTGTCACGATGATAATTTCCGCAACATCCGGGCAATTCTGGAATGCCTGCATACAGATGCCGATCACGTTGGAATTGCCAAGCGGCATCAGAATTTTATTCACGCCGTTCATCCGGGAGGCGTTTCCGGCACAGACCAGAATCACAGAAGTATCAGGTCTGTGCTTTTCGGAATTTTTTGAATTTTCTGTATTTTCAAAAATCTCTGACATAAAAAATCCGTCCTTGTGATTTTCAATTTGCGCTATTGTTATTATGTTATTATTAAATAAGTATATCATAAGTATAT
>CAMWTO010000154.1 GCA_947177205.1 uncultured Ruminococcus sp.
CGTTTTAAATCGAAAGGAGTATTTTTATGAACAACTATCAAAATCCATACTATCATCAGAATCAGGCACAGGGCTATCAGCCCTCTGCTGTACAAACTGATGGGGCACTTAGCTGGGACGATGAAATTCAGCAGGAAAACAGCTTTGTTATTCTTCCTGCCGGTGATTACAGATTTGAAATTTTGAAACTGGAAAAGGCACACTATGATGGTGGTGAAAAAATTCCATCTTGTCCAAAAGCCGTTGTTACTTTCAAAGTTTCTACACCTGACGGAGCAGAAACAGAAATCACAGAAAATTATCTTTTACACACCAAAATGGAATGGAAACTCTGTGAGTTTTTTAGCGGTGTTGGCATGAGAAATAAAGGCGAAAAACTTCGTATGCGTTGGACTCCAGAGCTGATTGGAAAAACAGGTATATGTAAGGTTGTCGTTCATAAGTATAAAAACCGTGACGGAGAAGACAGGGAAACAAATCGTATTGAAAAGCTTTACCCAGCTTATGATATGCCGGCTTTGCAGTCTCCTGCACCAACTTATCAGCCTCCAGTACAGGGCTATCAGCCTAAGAAAGGATAATTATGGAACTCAGACCATATCAAAAAGCCGCAAAAACTGCCGTTCTCTCCGAGTGGGAGAACGGTACAAAAAGAACGCTTCTGGTTCTACCGACCGGCTGTGGTAAAACAATCGTATTTGCCAAAATTGCAGAAGAACGTGTGCGACATACTGACAGAGTGCTTATTCTGGCACATCGTGGTGAACTGCTTGAACAGGCGGCAGATAAAATTATGCAAGCCTGCGGTCTGGGTTGCAGTGTAGAGAAAGCGGAACAATCCTGTATCGGGCAATGGTACAGAATAACAGTCGGAAGTGTCCAGACGCTTATGCGTGAACAAAGACTTGCAAAATTTTCGCACGATTATTTTGATGTAATTATAATTGATGAAGCACATCATGCTGTTTCTGACAGTTATCAGAGAATTTTAGCTCATTTTCCTGATGCTGATGTACTCGGAGTGACAGCAACACCGGACAGAGGTGATATGCAGAATCTCGGCAAGGTATTTGATTCACTTGCTTATGAATACACACTGCCACAGGCTATTAAAGAAAAATATCTTTGTCCGATTCAGGCTGTTACGATTCCGCTTAAAATCGATTTTACAGGTGTTTCCGTGCAAGCAGGAGATTTTAAAGCAAGTGACGTGGATTCAGCAATTGAGCCGTATCTCGAACAGATTGCAAAGGAAATGCAGAATTATTGCCGAAACAGGAAAACCGTCGTATTTCTGCCGTTAATCAAGACTTCTCAGAAATTCAGGGACATTCTGAATCAGCATGGATTTCATGCAGCAGAAGTTAATGGTGAAAGTGATGACAGAGCAGAAATTTTACAGGATTTTGAAGCTGGAAAATATAACGTTTTATGCAATTCAATGCTTCTTACAGAGGGCTGGGACTGTCCGTCAGTTGATTGTGTGATAGTTCTGAGACCAACTAAAGTAAGAAGTTTGTATTCGCAGATGGTGGGACGTGGTACAAGGCTCAGTGAAGGAAAGGAAAATTTACTGTTACTTGATTTTCTTTGGCATACAGAACGTCATGAACTTTGTCGACCAGCTTGTCTGATTGCAGAAAATAATGAAGTCGCTCAGAAAATAACAGATAATCTTGCACAGGCTGGCTGTCCTGTTGATTTGGAGGAAGCTGAAAAACAGGCAGCCGAAGATGTTGTTGCTCAGCGTGAAGCCTCTCTTGCCAAAACACTGCATGAAATGAAAGGTCGCAAAAAGAAACTTGTTGACCCTCTTCAATTTGAGATGTCAATTCAGGCGGAAGATTTATCAGGATATGTCCCTGCATTTGGCTGGGAAGCTGCTCCACCATCTGATGCTCAGAAAATTGCACTTGAAAAAGCTGGTATATTTCCTGACGAAATAGAGTGTGCAGGAAAAGCCAGCCTGATACTTGACAGACTTAACAAGCGTAAGCGTGAGGGACTTTCTACGCCAAAACAAATCAGATGTTTGGAGCGTTATGGATTTCAGCACGTCGGAGAATGGACATTCCAGCAAGCTTCCAATATGGTTACACGTATTGCATCACTCGGCTGGCGACATGTTCCATCAGAAATAGACCCTGCAACCTACATACCAGAGGGATAAAAAATGGATTATAAAAATGATAATTTAGACGAAATGCTGGACTATATAAACCCTTCTGTACTGGATTATCAGGAATGGCTCAATATTGGTATGGCACTGAAAGATGCCGGCTATGATGTCTCTGTATGGGATAACTGGTCGGCACTGGACAGTGCAAGGTATCATAACGGTGAATGTGAAAAGAAATGGCGGAGCTTCAATGGCTCTAACAATCCTGTCACAGCTGGTACTATTGTAAAAATGGCTTTAGAAAATGGCTATAGTCCAAGAAAATACTCAGTTTCTAACCATGGTTCAGCACTTGACTGGAATGACTATATCGGCGAGGATTATGTTGTGACATCAGCAGAACAAGCAGCTGAATTACCAATTCGTGAACCTGATGACTGGAATCCTGCACAGCAAATCACAAAGTATCTTGAAACGCTTTTTGAAGCTGATGATTATGTCAGCTATGTAACAGAGTGTTGGCAAAACAGTGATGGTAAGTATTTGCCAACTGCCGGAAGCAGTTCACGTACTGCAGGACAGTTACTTGCTGAACTTCAAAAATATCAAGGTGATTTTTCAAGTGTATTTGGTGACACAAACCCAGAAAGTGGGGCTTGGATTCGCTTTAATCCAATGGACGGAAAAGGAAGTAAAAATGAAAATGTTGCGGAATTTCGTTATGCACTTGTAGAATCTGATAAAATTTCAATTGAACAGCAGAATGGTATAATGCACGAACTTCAATTGCCAATTGCTGCATTAGTATATTCCGGAAGTAAATCACTGCACGCCATTGTAAGAGTAGATGCCGGAAATTACGATGAATACCGAAAACGTGTTGATTTTCTTTATAATGTATGCGACAAAAACGGCTTGGAAGTGGACAGAAGTAATAAAAATCCATCACGTCTGTCAAGAATGCCCGGAGTAATACGAAAAGGTAAAAAGCAGTTTCTTGTAGAAACAAATACAGGATTTTCATCGTGGGCAGAATGGAAAGATTATGTGGACAGTATTACAGACGACTTGCCGGAGTTTGAATCTATGGCTGTTGCATGGGAAAATATGCCGGATTTAGCTCCGTCTTTGATTGAAAACGTACTAAGACAGGGACATAAAATGCTTCTTGCTGGTTCGTCAAAAGCAGGAAAATCATATGCATTGATTGAGATGTGCATTGCAATTGCAGAAGGCAGAAAGTGGCTTGGCTGGCAGTGTGCAAAAGGTAAAATTCTGTATGTAAACCTTGAGCTTGACCGTGCAAGCTGTCTGCATCGTTTTCAGGACGTATATTACGCTATGAATATTCCACCTTTGAATCTGAACAGTATTGATATCTGGAATCTGCGTGGCGTTACTGAACCGATGGACAAGCTCGCTCCGAAACTTATTCGCAGAGCAAGAAAGAAAAATTATATCGCAGTCATTATAGACCCTATCTATAAAGTTATAACCGGTGATGAAAACAGTGCAGACCAGATGGCCCATTTCTGCAACCAGTTTGATAAAGTCTGTACTCAGCTTGGATGTGCCGCTATTTATTGTCACCACCACAGCAAAGGTTCACAGGGAAATAAACGTAGTATGGACAGAGCGTCAGGTTCTGGCGTGTTTGCCCGTGACCCTGATGCACTTCTGGATATGACGGAACTTGATTTGACTCCTGAAATCATCAAGCAGATGCAGAATCAGGAAACGTGTAAAATCTGCACAGAGTACCTTAAACGCTGTTGTCCGTCTGTTCTTGAAGATACCTCACAGGACGATTTACTGAGCTGTACTGCTTCACTAAAAATCTGTTATGACAATCTGCCACGTGAGGAATATGAAACTTTAAAGAAGAATATTGAAAGTTCAGACCGGCATATTTCACAGATGACAGCCTGGCGACTGGAAGGTACACTCAGAGAGTTTCCAAAATTTTTTCCGAAAAATCTTTGGTTCAAATACCCTATACATGAAGAAGATACCATTGGTGTTCTGAAAGACTTGCAAACAGATGATAAATTACAACCCAATCAGCGAGGAGCTAAGTACGGACATATTACACAGCAAAAACAGGCAAAGGCAAAAGCTGCCGAAAAAGATGCTGAATTGCTCAATACGTTCGATATAGTGAATGTGGACGGAAATGTTACTGTACAGGATATGGCAGAATTTCTTGGAGTGAGCAGAGATACAGTTGAACGTCGATTGAAAAAGTGCAGTAATTTAAAATTAAAAAACGGAAAAATCACACGTGCAGAATCAGAATAAAATCACCGCAAAAATTACCGCAAGTGGCTATATAATATATATAAAATATTGCGGTAAAAAATATGATGTGAATGGGGTTAACCGCAAAGGGCTTTAAAAGCCAGCCCTTTGCGAGTGAACCCTGCACATTCACAAGGGCGAAAAAAGGAGAGTGATGAAAATGGAATTTTTTATGAGTATGATACCGCCGACAGTTACGGCTCAGGAACATAAAGTTACTGTCAGAAATGGTAAACCTGTATTTTATAATCCGCCAGAGGTAGTTGAAGCTAAAGGAAAACTGAAATCACACCTGATTCAGTACAAACCTGCTGTGCCATTCACTACTGGTATTCGTCTGACAGTCAAATGGCTGTTTCCGAGAGGAAAGCATCTTGATGGAGAATACAGAATTACTAAGCCTGATACAGACAATTTACAGAAACTTCTTAAAGATTGTATGACTGAATGTGGTTTCTGGAAAGATGATGCTCTTGTATGTTCTGAAATCTGTGAAAAATTCTGGGCGGAGCATTCGGGAATATATATAAGAATTATGGAAGTGTAATACAAAATACTCTTAAGTTGTTCAGATTGAGTTTTAACAAAGGTCTGAACGGTTAAGAGTATAATTATACTACAAAAATTAAAACCGCCTTGAAACGTATTCAGGGCGGTGCAGAAAGGATTGGTAAAAATGAGAGAAATTTTATTCAGAGCAAAGAGAAAAGACAAT
>CAMWTO010000155.1 GCA_947177205.1 uncultured Ruminococcus sp.
TCTCAGAAAAAAGAGAAGATCTTGAAAAATTATAAAAAATCTAAGAATTTTGATAATTCTGAGAATTTTAAAAATTCAGAAAAATTAAAAAAGCCGGGAAATCGGGAAAATTCAGAAATTTCAAAAAATCCTGAGAATTTGGACAATCCTGATAAGCCGGAAGATCTTGAAAGTCCTGAAAATTCTAAAAATCCGGAGAATTCAGAAAAAAAAGCTGTTTTCAAAATGGATCAGAAATTGAAATCCTGGCAGAAATTTGTCTCCCGGATGGATGTGGCTGGCAGTGTCTGTGCGGCGCTCCCTGGAACGCTCCGGATCTTTGCAGGCGCTTTACAATGGTGCGACATTCAGACGGATATTGTGGTCGGCGGTGAAGATGCTTATGAATCCGCTCGGAATTACGGAATCTTACAAGCGGCTGTCCAGAATCTGTTGGCACAGACTGGCATCTGGATCAAAGTACGCCGGAAAGATATCCGGATTTCCTGCGATTTCGCGCAGGATGAAAGCATGTATCATCTGAAATGCGCATTCCGGTTGCATATCGGATTGACAATTTTTGCAGTATTGTATTTTATCGCTGCGTATTTCCGGGATAAATTCCGGATGAAATCTGCAATTGTGAATCCAAAATTATAAAATTTTTATTTTATTATTATTTTTTTCAGAGAGGGGAATTTTTTCTATGAGTGAACATGTCATTCACCAGTTTGTCGGGACAAGCATGGACAAAATCCGCAGTATGATGGATGCCGATACGATGATCGGCAATCCCATTCAGTGCGGCGACGGCACGACAGTAATTCCGGTTTCAAAGGTTTCCGTCGGCTTTGCGTCCGGCGGATCAGATTTGCCCACAAGGACAAACAAGCAGTATTTTGCAGGCGGTGCAGGCGGCGGCATGAGCGTGAAACCCGTTGGTTTTCTGATTGTCAAGGACGGCGATGTGAAACTCATGCAAATGACGATGGACGCCGACAAAGGGAATGTATTATTGGAAAAAATTCCTGAAATGGTGGACAAAATCAGCGATATGATTTCCAAGGGCAAGAAAAAAGAAACACCAGAAAAATCAGAGAATTTAGAGAATCCGGAAAATTTAGAAAATTCAGAAAACGCATAACAAAAGATTTGTCCGCATACGATAGCATGAGAATTTATTTGACTTCATTACTATTAATTATTTAATTATTAATGAAATTGATCGCAATTGCTGTCGGGAGGATGAATCTGTGATGAAAACTGTTTTTGCCAATCTGCTGATGATTTGTCTGTCTTTTTGTGTGATCCTTTGCATGTTTTCCCGTGCTGTGCCGCAGTGGCATGTTTCTGCGGAAGATCTTACAACATCCGCTAAGGCGTGTGTGCTGATCGAGGCAGCGACCGGAAAAATTCTGTTTGAACAGAATGCGCAGGAAAAGTTGCCTATGGCGAGTACAACAAAAATTATGACAACACTCCTGACAATTGAAAGCGGCGATCTCGATATAGAATTCCCGGTGGATAACCAGGCAATTCATGTAGAAGGATCTTCCATGGGATTGCAGGAAAATGATGTCGTGACCAAGAGGGCGCTCTGTTATGGGATGTTACTGCCGTCCGGGAACGATGCGGCGAATGCGTCCGCTGTTGCTGTTGCCGGGAGTATTCCGGAATTTGCAGAATTAATGAACAAACGTGCAAAAGAAATCGGTATGACAAGAACCTGTTTTGTCACGCCGTCCGGACTGGAGGGAATCGGACATGGTTCATCTGCCTGGGATATGGCGCTGCTCACGAGGGGAGCACTCCAGAATGAATTATTTCGTGAAATCTGTTCCAAGGCACAGGCAACTGTGAAATTCGGAAATCCGCCGTATGAGAGAACGTTATATAATTCTAATAAATTACTGCGTATGTATGACGGTGTGATTGGTGTTAAGACCGGATTCACGGATGAAGCCGGACGCTGTCTGGTGTCCGCTTGTGAGCGGGACGGCGTCACGCTGATCTGTGTGACGCTCAATGACCGGGATGACTGGAATGATCACATGAAATTATATGATTACGGCTTTTCGCAGATTCAGTCCACAGAATTGGAAGTCCCTGAAATGACACAAATTGTTGTGGGCAGTTCCCGGAATACAATTCCTCTGCGGATTCAGGATTCTGTGATGATCGGGACAATTGGAGGGGATCTTTCAGAAATCACAACGGAAATTCTGCTTGCCCCCTTTGCGTATGCGCCAATTGCAGACGGGGAAATTCTTGGCGAATTGGAATATTACTATCAGGATCGGAAGATCTGTTCCGTTCCGTTGCTTGCAGATGGCTCCGCTGATGTAACAGCACTGCCAGAACAGAACTGGATAGAGAAATTTTTCACAGGATTCCGGAATTTTCTGAAATCTGCCTGAAAATAAATTAATAATAAATAATTATAATAATTATAAAGGAGATAAACTTGTGGCTTTGATCAGAATTCAAAAAATCCTTGCAGATTCCGGCTTTTGTTCCCGGCGCAAGGCGGAGGCATTAATTGAGGCAGGGCGTGTCCAGAAAAATGGGCGTCCTGTGAAGTTAGGTGATAAGGCATCCCCGAAAGATCTGCTTTCCGTGGACGGACAAAAAATCACTGTTCCCAGAAAAAAAAATTTCCGTTATATCATGTTAAACAAGCCTCGTGGCTATGTGACAACTGTTTCAGATGAACTTGACAGGCGCTGTGTGATGGATCTTCTTGAGGATGTCGAAGAGAGAGTCTATCCCATTGGCAGACTTGACAGAAATTCCGAGGGATTGTTATTGCTTACGAATGACGGCAGATTTGCAAATGATATCATGCACCCGAGCAAGCACGTTGCCAAGACTTACCGGGTAACGGTCAGACCATCCGTTACGGAACAACAGTTGACACAGCTTGCCGCTGGGGTAGTCCTTGATGACGGCAAAAAAACACTCCCGGCGAATGTCGTCGTATTGACGAACGAACCCGGACGGCGTGTTGTCTTGCAGATTACTATCCGGGAGGGGCGGAATCGTCAGATTCGCCGGATGTGCGAGGCGGTCGGACTGGAAGTCGCAAGACTTCGCCGGACGTCCATCGGTCCTGTCAGACTGGGAATGCTCAAACCTGGCACATGGCGTGATCTCACGCCGGAAGAACTCCGGGCAATTCGAAATGCAATTGGAAAGGAATGATTGAAAATGCTTGAAATTCTGGAACAGAAAAATCTGGGAAATTACCAGGAAATTTTAAAAAAAATTAAAATTATTATTGCAAAAAATTCAGAAATCCCAGGTCTGGAATATGCAGAGATTCATATTTCAGAAGCAATTGAAAACAAGAACATAAAAGGCTGGATTCTTTACGCTTATCAGCCTGAACAGGTCATCATCTATGAAGTATCTGACGGTGGCGACTGGAATCAGTGTGACGGGCTTGTGCGGTCTGTCCTGTTCAAGGCACAACTGAGAGGAATCAATCAGGCATGGTTTCTGGAAGAAAATCCTGCTATGATCCAACGGCTTGCAAAACTGGGTTTTATGAAAAATAACCAAAAAAAGTTGAATAATATTATGGATGTTATGGAAAATTGTAAAAAATGCAAAGAAAATCCTGCAAACACTTGAAAAAAATCAAAAAAAATAGTATCATTATAATAATAGCATAAATTTATATTTTTTATTTCTATTTTTTCGCAGGATACTATTTCAGGAAGGAAGATTGTTTGAATGGAGAAAAATTGGAACAGCCCCGCAAGACAGCAGCTCTCTGCTCTGTTTGATGAGGGAGCTTATCAGGAAATTGGCTCTTATGTCATGGAAAAAACCATGCCTGCCGCTGTGGTGACAGCTTATGGTTATGTCAATGGCAATCCGGTCTATGCATTCGCACAGGATCAGAGTGTTGTCAATGGCGCAGTCGGGATGGCACAAGCGGAGAAAATTGCAAAAATTTACGGTCTTGCCGCTAAAACCGGTGCGCCCGTTGTCGGGATCTATGATTCCAACGGCGCATTTATGGATGGCAGTGCGGTATCCCTGAACGCTTACAGTCTTATGCTGGAGCAGACAGCCGCTGTTTCAGGCGTTGTTCCGCAGATTGCAGTGATTGCCGGTGTTTGTGCCGGGACTGCTGCTGTGATGGCTTGTGCGGCGGATTTTGTCATTATGACCGAACAAGCGGAATTGTTCCTGACACCGAATTTCGAAAAATCCATTGCGCAGACTTGTGCGCAGAACGGCATTGCCGCATTGACAGCACAGAATGCAGATACCGCAATTGCAAAAGTCCGGGATCTGATTAATATCTTGCCGTTGAATAATATGGCTTGTACGCCTTGTATGGAATATGATGTGCCGGAAGTGCCGTCCGGAAAGGATCTGTCCGGCTATGTGGCAAGCATTGCTGACGGCGGCAGTGTGATGGAGCTTTATCCGGCGTATGCCGGTGCGGCATATACGGCATTGGTAACGATTAACGGCAGTACAGCGGCGATTGTAGCGACAGATAAGACAGATGCAAAGCTGACAGAAGCAGACTGTGCAAAGATTGCAAGATTCGTCCGGACATGCGATGCGTTTTCCATTCCGGTCATCACACTTGTGAATACGCTTGGATTTGAGGGAAATGCAGCATCGGAACAGGCAGGGTCTGTCCGTGCGCTGACACGTCTTGCCGGCAGTTATGCCGAGGCAACCACACCCAAAATTTCTATTATTACGGGGAAAGCTGTGGGTGCTGTGTTCGTGGCACTTGCCGGAAAGGGATGCAATGCGGATTTTGCTTATGCTCTGGAAGATGCTTACATTGCGCCGCTGATGCCGGAATCCGCTGTAGAATTCCTGTGGCATGATAAATTAAAGGGCTGTGAGAATTTAACAGCAAAGCGCCAGGAACTTGCCAAAGAATATACAGACACGATTGCTTCTGCAATGTCCGCCGCAGAACTTGGCTGTATTGATGAGATTCTCACGCCGGATCAACTTCGTGATACAATCAGCAGATCGCTGTCCATGTTGGAAGGCAAGCGTGTGACAAATCTGCCGAAGAAGCACAATAATTTCCCGTTTTAATTTAATATGAAATATTAATTAAAAAAATATTATATTATTATATATAGAAT
>CAMWTO010000156.1 GCA_947177205.1 uncultured Ruminococcus sp.
TCCCTGTATTATTATAACATAATTTCCCGGAAATGTCAATCCCGGATTTTTTCCAACTTTTTATTTTTTTGTCCGGATTAGCGAAATTATCCAGAATTTTCAGGAAAATTTGCACAAACTGCTGAATTTCAAAAAATTCTTCCAAAGCTATTGCAGGATTCTCAAAGCTATGCTACAATTAAATTATCATTAAAATATTTTAATATTATTTTTAATTTTTCAGATAGGAGAATTTTTTATGAGCAACAGAAAAACAAAAATTATCTGTACCATTGGTCCAGCGACAGATCAGGAATCCGTTCTTCGTGAAATGATGCTGTCCGGCATGAACGTCGCAAGATTCAATTTTTCTCACGGTGATTATGCAACACATAAACAGCGTTTTGAAACAATTGTAAAACTCCGGGAAGAACTGCATCTCCCGATTGCGACAATGCTTGACACGAAAGGTCCGGAAGTCCGGCTGAAAAGATTCGTAGATGACAAGCCTGTGGAAATCTTCGACGGTGATACCTACACGCTCACAACAAATGACGTCCCCTGTACGAACGAAGTGGGGAGCATCACATTCAAAAATCTCCCCCAGGATGTCAGCGTCGGCACAAGAATTTTAATCAATGACGGTGTTATTGAATTGCTTGCCGAAAAAATTACCCGGACAGATGTTATCTGCCGTATCATTCATGGCGGCGTGCTTTCAAATAATAAAGGCATCAACGTCCCCGGTGTGAGATTATCCATGCCATACCTGAGCGACGCTGATATGAACGACCTGGAATTTGGTGCAAAAATGGGCTATGATTTCATCGCTGCAAGTTTTGTACGGTCTTCCGCAGATATTAATTATTTAAGAAGATTTACAGAAAGCCTCGGATGGTTCAACGTCCGTATCATTGCCAAAATTGAAAACCTGGACGGCGTTCAGAATATTGATGAAATTCTGGAAACCGCAGACGGAATTATGGTTGCCCGTGGGGATATGGGCGTAGAAATTCCATTCGAGCAAATCCCTGCCATTCAGAAACAATTGATCCAGAAAGGCTACAATGCCGGAAAACAGGTCATCACGGCAACGCAGATGCTTGAATCCATGATTAATAATCCCCGTCCGACCCGTGCAGAAATCACGGATGTTGCCAATGCGATCTACGACGGCACAAGTGCGATTATGCTTTCCGGAGAAACCGCCGCAGGACAATTCCCCGTGGAAGTTGTCCGGACAATGGATCTGATTGCCTCGACCACAGAGGGCAATATTGACTATAAACACGAATTCGCATCCAGAAAAGAAAATGAAAATGCGACAATTGCGGAGGGAATTGCTCATGCGGCTGTCACAACGGCACATGACCTAAACGCAAAAGCGATTATTGCCGTAACAAAGAGAGGTAAGACAGCACGGTTAATTTCCAAATTCCGCCCGGCTGTGCAGATTCTCGGCTGTACGACGGATGAAGACAATCAGCGCAAAATGAACATGAGCTGGGGCGTCATTCCGTTTGTCATTGACGAAGAGGACAACACAGACACACTGTTTGCAAAAGCCGTTGCGGCTGCAAAAGAACACGGACATGTCAAAGAAGGTGATCTTGTGGTTATCACGGCAGGCGTACCGCTCGGCATTTCCGGCATGACAAATCTGATGAAAGTCGAAAAAATTTAAAAATAATACAAAAAACCTGCCGTTTCCGGCAGGTTTTTTCCGAATATCAAGATATTAATATTAATTAATAATCTTCTTCGTCAAGCAGTTCTCTGATAGAGAGAGAAATCCGCTTGCTGTCCAGGTCAATGCCTGTGATCTTCACCTGTACTTCATCGCCGACAGATACAACGTCCTTGACGTTCTCTACTCTGCGGTCAGCAAGCTGAGAAATATGAATCAGACCATCGACACCGTCAATAATCTGTGCAAATGCGCCGAAAGATGTAGTGGAAACGATCTTTGCTGTGACAACATCGCCTACTGCATACTCTGCCTTGAACTTCTCCCAGGGGTTGTCCTCTGTTCTCTTGTAACCAAGGGAAATGCGCTCTTTCTCCGGATCAAGTTCTTTAATATAAACTTTCAGAACATCACCGACAGAAACAACCTGGCTCGGATGCTTGATTCTGTTCCAGGACAGTTCAGAAATGTGTACCATGCCGTCAATGCCGCCCAGGTCAACGAATGCGCCGTAGCTTGTGATGGACTTCACTTCGCCCTCATATTCCTTGCCAACTTCTGCATCTTTCCAGAAAATAGCCTTAGCTGCATCTCTCTCACGGCGGGAAACTGCCTTGATAGAACCGACAGCACTCTTTCTGCGTTCCGGTGCTTCCAGAATCACAAATTTAACTGTCTGCCCTTTGAGCGTGTCAAGTGCCGCATCTCTGGGAAGTCCTGTGTGGGATGCCGGAATGAACACACGAACGCCCTCGCAGAATACGTTCACGCCGCCCTTGACAACTGTGCTGACAACGGATTCCAGAACTGTGCCTTCTTCCTTTGCCTTGACAATCTTGTCAATACCAGCCTGCTCGTCAACTCTCTTTTTGGAGAGAGTAGCCATGCCGTCCTGGTCACTGACTTTTGTTACAATCAGTTCAAGTTCGTCGTTTTCTTTTACAATATCAGACGGCTTCTTGGTGGGATCATTTGTCAGCTCGCTTGCCGGAACAGTACCAGTCTGCTTTGCGCCCAACAAGTCAACGATCACTTCACTGTTATTCACAGACACGACAATGCCCTTCACTCTATCTCCGTTTCTTAATTTTTTGTTGAAGCTGTCATCTGCCATTGCCTGCGCAAAGTCGATGTCTTCTTCTGTTTCTGGACTTCTGTTCAGATTCTCTTCCATGGTAAAAATTACCTCCTTAATAATATGCGCCGGTGTGGATGCACCAGCAGTAATGCCGATATGATCAGCATCAGAAAGCTTTAAATTTTCAAGTTCGTCTGCACTTTCAATGTGATATGTCCTGCAATACCGGGAGCAGACGTCGTATAGTTTCACAGTATTGGAACTATGTTTTCCGCCGATGACAATCATACAGTCTGATTCAGAAGCCAGTTCTGCCGCAGCGGACTGCCGTTCTTCGGTGGCGCTGCAGATTGTATCATAGACAGTAATGTCAAATTTATCCATAGGGAGAATTTTGAGAGCATCCCCCCATAATATACTATTATACGTGGTTTGTGAAACAATTGCAAGCTTTTTTTCAAAATTTTTTTCTAAATTCTGAAAAAAGTCTTTCAGCACAAATTTATCCTTAAAAACAAAATAATTTTGTTCACAATGCCCAACAATCCCCTGAACTTCCGGGTGTTTTTCATCACCTGCAATCAGGATGAAACTGCCTTTGGCTGTTTCCTCGGCGACAATGTGATGAATTCTCTTGACATAAGGACAGGTTGCATCAATAACAGGATTGCCTTTTTCGTGAATTTCATCATAGACACGCCTGGCAACGCCATGGGAACGAATCACAACATATTCTCCCGGATGCAATTCGGAAACTTCCGAGATAATCCGTGCACCTCGTTTCTGCAAGGCATTCACAACGTCCGTATTATGAATAATTGGTCCGAGCGTCGCAACTGGCTTACCCTCATCCAGTGCCTGTTCTGCTTTTCTGACAGCCCTGTTGACACCGTAGCAGTAGCCTGCCGGGTCTGCAATTCTGACCTGCAAGAAAATCACCTCAAATTATTAATATTATTATTTCTCCGGTTCGTCCACTAAATTTTTAATGCCGTTCATAATTGGCGGTAGATATTCCATCCGGAGTGTTTTCAACAGTTCCCGTTCAGAAAGATTTTCCACCGACGGCAGACTCCCTGCCGGAATGGGTTCACCGACACGGACAATAACTTTGCTCCGGAAATGCAGTTTTTCACCCTGGAAATTAATCCCGATCGGAATAATATCTGCATGAACTTTTGTTGCCACCAGTGCAACGCCTGCTTTTCCCCTGCCGACACGTCCATCCTTACTGCGGGTGCCCTCCGGGAAAATCAACAGACTTCTGCCGTCCTGAACACTTTTGACAGCCGTATCAATCACGGCGGAATCGCCCTTGCCACGTTCTACCGGGAACGCTCCCAGCCAGCGGATTAATGCCGCAAATGCCGGATTTTCAAACAATTCCTTTTTTGCCATGAAACCGAATCTGCCATAACCTGCCAGGGCAACCAGAACAGGATCTGCATAGCTCCTGTGATTCGACACATAAATATAATTTTTATGCTTGTCAATCCGTTCTCTGTGTTCAAAATGCAGATCAAACCAGAAGTGCATTGCCAGTCTGACAAGTATCATTACAAAATAATAGATCATAATTATTTTTTATTATTTAATTTCATAATCAGACTTTCGATGTGTGCAACGACTTCATGAAAGCCCATCTCAGAACTGTCCACCAGAACGGCATCTTCTGCCTGACATAATGGCGCAATGGCACGGTTTCTGTCATTTTCATCACGTCGGATCATATCCGCAAGAACTTCTTCATAAGCCGGACAATCCGGCTTTTCTTTCAGTTCCAGATATCTCCTGCTTGCCCGTTCTTCGGGAGATGCTGTCAGAAAAATCTTTAAATCCGCATCCGGCAGCACAACAGAACCAATGTCCCTGCCGTCCATAATCACATCATTTTCCGAGGCAATTTTTTTCTGCAAATCCAGTAAATGTGCCCGGACTGCCGGAAAGGCTGAAACTTTCGACGCCGCAAGAGAAACTTCCGGACTCCGGATGTAATCCGTAACATCCTCTTCACAGAGCATAACTCGCTGGACACCGCCGATAAATCGGAGTGTGACTTCGATTTCCGGAAGCTTTTCCGTAATCTGTTCTTCCTCCAGGCATGCATGCCGGATGGCATACAGTCCGATTGCCCGGTACATTGCTCCGGTGTCAACATGAATCAGGTTCATATCTTCGGCAATAGCTCTGGAAATACTGCTCTTGCCTGCACCGCCTGGTCCGTCTATTGCAATATTCATTTTATTTCTAGGAACTCCCCTGTTGATTTTTGTTGATTTTCCAGTTCATTCATCAAATACCAATACTGGATTTTAT
>CAMWTO010000157.1 GCA_947177205.1 uncultured Ruminococcus sp.
CTTGATTTTTTACAAAAACTATGATAAAATTTTATCTGTAGAGCAAAGGAGGACATAAATCCCAAAATGAACGATAAAATTAAAGTCCTGATCGGGGACGACACCGTTGACTACGGTATCTCAACTGCGAGCACGCTGCGCAGCAATTATGGTTTATATGCGATCACACGCCGTAAGGATGGCAATGTGTTATTAAATACAATCCGTGAAGAAAAACCCAGAGTCGTTGTGATCGAGGCTGTTATGCCACACATGGATGCGATTGAACTGCTCAAACGCACAAAAGCGGAATGCGATTATTTCCCGGAATTCATTGTAATTTCTGGATATGACAACCCATTTATTGAACAGCAGATTATGACAAACGGCGCAAAGTATTACCTGCTGAAACCGTTTGAAATTTCACTGCTTGCAGAGAGAATTCTCTCGCTGATCCAACCGGAAGCAACCAACACAAATGAACGGGATCTGGAACTGACAATCACAGAAATGATTCATCAGCTCGGCGTACCGGCACACATCAAAGGCTATCACTATCTGCGGGCAGCGATCTTTGCTTCTGTGGAAAATCCGGAATTACTCGACAGCGTGACAAAGCTGTTATATCCGACGGTTGCACAGAAATATAATACAACATCTTCCAGAGTGGAAAGAGCGATCCGCCATGCCATTGAGATTGCCTGGGACAGAGGTGACATTGATATCCTGAACGCATTCTTCGGCTACACAGTAAACACCTGCAAGGGAAAACCGACAAATTCGGAATTTATTGCACTGATTACGGACAAGCTTCGTTTACAGAGAAAGTCCAGCGTGATGACAATCGAAATGACAAAAACACCCGTATCGCTTATGGCAAGATCAAAATAAAAATTTTTTTTTGCTTCTCGATTCCTGTTTCATTCTGCTGTATGTACGACTTTGTCCAGAAATTCATCGTATTTTGACGGATTCAGTTTCTGGATATCGTTAACAAGATAGTCTGTGCTGCGATAGGCATGAAAGGACAGGGGCGGCTTGTAACGGATATTGACAAAATCGCCGTCCACTTCGAGAATCATTTCCAAATGTTCCGGAAGAATCGTGCCGTATTTCTTTTTTGTATAGAAAATATAGGCATCAATTTCTTCCTGCGGCAGTGTGCCGCCTTTCACAGTTACTTCAAACATAAACAACAGTGCTCCTTTCCTGTGACAGATTCATCTATATTCTAACTATATTCTAAACTATTTCTGATTTGTATTATTATAACATATTCTAACAAAAATTGCAAGCGTTTTTCTGTATTTTTGCAAATTGTTTTTCTCCTGCAAATTATGGTATACTATTTATATTATATTTATATTATGATATATATAAGCTATATATTCCGTCCGCACCGGGATCAGAACCAGTGAGGATTATCAAAATAATAATAAAAAATAATGATCATTCTGGATTTAAAATCCGGAATAAAATTATAAATTATAATTTCAAGGAGAAAATACTATGATTACAGTCACAAATATGAGCCTTTCGTTTGGAAGTTCTGTCTTGTTCAAGGACGTGAACCTCAAATTCACCGGTGGCAACTGCTACGGCGTGATCGGCGCTAACGGTGCAGGCAAATCCACTTTTCTGAAAATTCTTTGTGGTGATTTAGAACCCACAACCGGCGAAGTTACCGTTGACAAGGGACTCCGGCTGAGTATTCTCAAACAAGATCACTTTGCATATGACCAGTATTCTGTTCTGGATACAATCCTGATGGGCAATGCCCGGCTTTACGAAATTATGCAGCAAAAAGACGCACTCTATGCAAAAGAAGATTTTTCAGAAGAAGACGGCGTGCTAGCCTCTGAACTTGAGGGGGAATTTGCAGAACTCAACGGATGGGAAGCAGAATCCGACGCTTCTAAATTATTACAGGGATTAGGACTTTCTGAAGATTTATTATATACACAGATGCAGGGACTGTCCGGCAATGAAAAAGTAAAAATTCTGCTGGCACAGGCACTGTTCGGAAATCCTGATATTATCCTGTTGGATGAACCGACAAACCACCTGGACATTGAGGCAATCCGTTGGCTGGAGGATTTCCTCAGCGAATATTTTGGCACTGTGATTGTTGTTTCGCATGACAGACACTTTCTGAATAATGTCTGCACGCATATCGTAGACATTGATTATACCAGAATCAAGCTCTATGTGGGCAACTATGCGTTCTGGTATGAATCCAGTCAGATGATGCAGAGATTGCAGAAACAGCAAAACAAGAAGACCGAAGAAAAAATCAAAGAGTTAAAATCTTTCATTGAAAGATTTTCAGCGAATAAATCCAAATCCGGACAGGCAACGGCAAGACGCAAGCTCCTCGAAAAGCTGACAGTAGAGGAGATGCCTGCATCCAGCCGGCGCTATCCGTACATTGGTTTTGATGCCGACCGTGAGATCGGCAAAGACGTGCTCCAGGTGAAAGACATCAGCAAGACTGTTGATGGCGTACAGCTCCTGAACCACGTTTCTTTCACCGTAAGCAGAACGGATAAGATCGCTTTTGTTGGTGAGAGTGAACAAGCAATTACAATGCTGATGAAGATTCTCATGGAAGAAGAACAGCCCGACGAGGGCAGCTTCAAGTGGGGAATTTCCACATCAGTTTCTTATTTCCCAGTTGACCATTCCGGATATTTTGACAATTGTCCGTTAAACCTGATAGAGTGGATGCAGCAGTTTGCAGTGAAAGACCAGACGGAGACCTATTTGCGAGGGTTTCTAGGCAGAATGTTATTTTCAGGGGACGACGTTTACAAGTCCGTCCAGGTGCTGTCTGGCGGTGAAAAAGTTCGCTGTATGTTTTCACGCATGATGCTGTACGGCTCAAACGTGTTGTTACTGGACAAACCGACCAATCATCTGGACTTGGAAAGTATCACGGCAGTCAATAACGGACTTTCGGCGTTTAAAGGCGTTGTACTGTTTTCGTCTCACGATCATGAGATGTTGCAGACAGTAGCTAACAGAGTCATCGAGATCACGCCGGAGGGCTGTCTTGACAGGGCGGGTACATACGACGAATATCTGGACTGGAAAAAAACCAGATAATTATTTAAAAAATTATTTTATTTGATTTTAAATTTCCTTTTCCTCTTTTGGCGTAGCTAACCAAAAGAGGATATTTTTTTAACCTGCTCTATCTCTATTATATCATACGATTTGTATGAAATCAATAGATAAATTATTTTTTAAAGAGTATTTCCACATATTTTATAAAATTTAATTGAAAAAATCATACAAAACATGTTATAATACCCATTATAACAATTTGAGGAGTGGTTCACTTGCTTGGCAAACAACTGAAAAAATTACGCAGTCAAAGAGAATTAACACAACAGCAAGTAGCAAATTGTCTGCATGTCTCCACAAGTACTTATGGTCTGTGGGAGCAGGGCAGGAATGAACCAGATATTAAAACACTTATCCAATTATCAGATTTTTTTGGTGTGACTATCGATTATTTGCTTGGTCGGAAATCTTATAGTACCACAGAACAGCAGGCAATCCAGAATTTAATCACAGCGTCAGAAATAATTACAGAAAATTTAAAATTACTGCTTGAAGAAAAACAAAACTGACCGGGATTTTTTACGATCCGGTCAGTTTTTTTATGATGCTTTTGATTTCGATGCCTTGGATGCTTTCGGAATACCGTATTTGTTATAATACAATCCGAATGCAACACCGCAGAGTCCCCCCAATATGTGCGTTAATTGCGAAATGCTGTCTCTTGTCGTCACACCAGTGACAACTTCCTGCCCGACGTAAATCACCACAACGAGAATCAGCGTCAGCGGAATTTTTCCGGCATTCACAGACGTGCACGAACACAGCACAATCATCATGAATGCGATCCCGCTTGCGCCGAGCAGTCCAAGATCCGTTGTGAGAAGATTCGCCACACCTCCGACAAATGCCGTGATTGCCATCATCCCGACAAGCCGCTTGCTCCCATATTTTTCCTCTAACATCGGACCAATCAGCGTAATCAGAAAAAAATTATTCATGTAATGGGTAATATCCTTATGTCCGAATACATAGCTCATCATCCTGACGTACATCATCGGATCAGAAACGCTTGTCCGGTAGCAGGTGAACAGCGTCATAGTGGAATGATTCTCCGTTGCATAGCCGAATAATAAAATCACAAACGAAATCGCCGCATACCAGATAATCACAGGGGAATTGACCTCAATTTTCGGCAGTTTCATAAAATTAATAAATTAAAATGAATTATAATTATAATAATTATATTTTAGAATAGCCAAAGCTGTTCACAATGGCATCCACTTTAGCGCCCTTTTTGCACAGTTCGCATTCTGACGGCAGAGCGGTCTTGTAGCCCGGCAGATCATCCAAATGAAATACACTGTCAATTTCAATGCCGTGATACTCCTTAATTGCACTGAAAATAGAGGCAATCCCCACAAGGACACCGCTGTAATACTGGAGGCAATCCACAGAACGTGTAATAGATTTGCCGGTTGACACAGAAGACATCAATAATAAAATATTTTTATTATAAATATATTTCTGAAGATTGTCCCGGAAAATCATCTGATTATTCATGTTTGTCTCAGGCGTAATCACAGCCACATCCTGACCGCCGTTCATCCGGTTGGCAATGTCAGCCAGTTCATGTGCCAGAAATGCGCCGATGACTTCCGTTCCCTCAAAGCAAAGAATCGTGTCAATCTTTTTGGAATGTGCGTAAGCTTTGGCGAGCTCATGCGCCGCCTCTTTTGCTGAACGGTACTGCGTCTTGATCGTCGTCATGTCTACAAAATAATTGACATGAGAGTGATTCGTTGCGAAATGTCCGGGGATCAGCCCAAGGCGGACATTTTTGTTATTTTTTGCTGTAATTGAAATCTGTCTTTCTTCCATAGTAAATTCCTTTCTTATGTAAAATTGCAAAATAATTTTCGCCCTGTCACCGCAATACTATTATTATAG
>CAMWTO010000158.1 GCA_947177205.1 uncultured Ruminococcus sp.
TCTGGATTCAACGGAAAAGCGCACCTCGAAATCGTGAATGCCTGTAACAGATTTGCTTTCTTATCCGGATCTTTTTCTTCTATGAATCTTTCTGCAAGCCGGAGATGTTCTGTCTGATCCGGATCTGATCTCCGGAATATGGCTACATCCCGACGGCTGATTTGACCTGCATCCGCTTTCTGCTGAAATTCATCCGCTGAGAATTTCGGTTTATCGGCAAGCTTTTCTATAAATTCCTGTTTGCGGCGCATGATTCTGACAAAACACCGCATTTCCTTTGATTTTTCGGATGAAAACAGATCAGAGAGCAGATTTTCTCCAAATTTTTCTTCTGCACAGCTTAGAAACCACCCGAAAAGCCAGAAAAGATTTTTTGGATCAGCACGTCTCCGACGCAGAAAATAAGCACCTATATCTTGAAAAATTCTGACAGTTCGGTCAAATTCACTCCCCTGCATCACTACAATAGAAAGATATTCATAGCACTGCACAATCTTATTGGCATGAGCGCTCCACCGGATTGTCATAATTTGCTGATAGAGATCCTGGTATTTCTGTTCCAGAATCTGAAAACATGCCGGATCATCAGAAGCGGCAATAAAATCACACATATGCGTCAACAGATACCAATCATCATTTGTATCAGAACGCAGGAACTTTTCTGTTACAGGCTGCAAAAAATAATCAAAATCCTGATAGACGGACGCCAGTCTGTACATGAACTCTCCTCTTGAACCCTCACACTGAAGATCAAAAGCCAAGGGATGCAGACAGCCATCCAGAACCAGATCCCGGAATAATTCCCGATCCTGGACGGATTGCAGAAACTGGAAACAGCGACCATGACCACAATTCCTGTAATGCAAAAATTCTTTTCTTTTACTTTCTGCTATCTCTTGATTTCTTGAATGATTCGTCTTTTTTATTATTTTATCTGTCATATAACAAAATTTCTCACTTTCTTTTACTTCTTCAGAAACAATAATGATAAAATTATTTATCTTATTTTCCGTTTTTCTTCTGCATCAATAGCTGCATTACTTCAAACTTATCATCTAAATTTAAACGGCTAAATACTTTTGCAAATTCTTCCGTTGTTGCGTCAATACCATTTGCAATACCATTTGAAACGGTAATATTTGCATCGTCTCCCATACTGGAAACACCACCATCCCCAGATGAAATATGAATCCCCCCTGTAATTTCCGGCGTATCTTTCCGACCTAATAAATAATCAACGGATATTTCAAGATAATCAGCAATTTTCGCAAGGTTTTGTGATAAAATATCAGTACCGTTTCCCATTTTTACAATAGTGTTTTTTCCTAATCCACATGCAAGTAGTAGCTGATTGATCGTGATTTTTTTTTCTTTTGCCTTAATTTTTATTCTTTTTGCTATTTCTTGTGAATTATACACAACAGACACGCTCCTTTTTTGTGCAATAAGCAGAAATTTCCCCTATATGAGGGAAATATATTGACTTTCCCCTATTTAGATGATATAATATTAACTGTCAATGAATTATAAATGTATAGCTTAATCATAGCATAAAATTTGACGATAGTCAATAGAAAGAGAAAGAGTTTTTATAGTGATACAACTTAGCAAGGCACAAAAAAACAGAGCCGGAGCTCTGCTTTTCCTGATTTTAAATTATTTCAAATCATTCAGCATCTCCGGCAGTTCAGCCTTGTGATCCTCCTTGCACTGATCTGCGGCGGAATGCTCATTGTCATCATACCAGAATAAAGAATACTCACTCTGTCATTGACAGCCAGATTGCATACACAGGATGTATTCACGGCAACTTCCTGGTTGGTTGCCTCATCCCGGATCAGAATTTGATTTTCATTGATTTCCAGAATCACGCCTGTCATGGTTTCCATTCTCTGCATAATTATCACCTCAGAATAGTATATGCAAAAATAATCCTGCATGTGATAATCGCCGGAAATCAGGACTTGTCTTCTGGATTGGCATCACCGTCCCCAAGATATTCAGAAATAATATACCGGGGGCGTTCTTTGGATTCCAGATAGATCTTGCCGACATATTCGCCGATCATGCCAATGGCAAGGAGCTGTAAACCACCGATTGCCCAGATACTCACAATGGTGGAAGTCCACCCGGCAACAGTCTCCCCCATTGCATGGCGGACAAGCGACCAGATCAGAATTACCACGCTTACCAGAAACACAATTGCACCGAGCCACATAATCGTATGAATCGGCTTAACGGAAAGTGAAGTAATTCCCTCCCAGGCGAAAGCAAGCATTTTTTTTAGAGGATATTTGGATTCTCCTGCAAAACGTTCTTTCCGGGCATAGTAAACATTCGTGGAAGAATAGCCGATCATGGGGACAATTCCACGGAGGAACAAATTATTTTCCTTAAAAGACGCAAGAGATTCCAAGGCACGCTTTGACAGCAGACGATAGTCCGCATGATTGAACACAAGATCCGCTCCAAGCAGTTTCATAATTTTATAATAGCCCTCGGCTGTGGTTTTCTTGAAAAATGTATCTGTTTCCCTGGAATTGCGGACGCCGTAGACGACTTCATAGCCCTTGTGATACTGGACGACCATGTCATCAATGGCATTAATATCGTCCTGGAGATCGGCATCGAGAGAAATTGCCATATCACAATAATTTTTAGCCGTCATCAGTCCGGCAAGCAGCGCATTCTGATGCCCACGATTCCGGGAAAGACAGACACCCTGAAATAATTTGTCTTCCTGGTGGAGCTGCGAAATCATTTCCCAGGTTTTATCTTTTGAACCGTCATTGACGAACAGAATACGACTTTCGGGAGAAACTTCACCTTTCTGAATCAAGGATGTCATTTTTTCCTTAAGCTGCCGGGATGTTTCCGGCAGGACTTCTTCTTCATTATAACAAGGAATGACTAAATACAGAATATCCAGTTTATACTTCATATCATTTTATGCTCCATTCTCTGTATGTTCCAGATTTTTTAGAATCTGTTCCACTTCGCTCACGGCATCCGGAATTTCTTCCGGGATCTCTGAATTTATCGGATTTTCAAGAAATTCCGGCGCAGTTACTGGATTTTCCGGATTCTGACTGAAAGAAACGCCGGACTCTGAAAAACTCGCAAAATATTCCGGATATTCAGAATTCCGAAAATCCTCAGAATTCTCAGAATTCTCGAAATTTTCAGATGTTTCCATTCTTTCCGGATTTCCCGGAGTTTCTGTTTTCTCTGGTTTTCCTGTTTTCTTAAGAATATGCAGTTTTTCCAGATACTGACAAAGACACGGTTTCATCCAATCCTGCAAGAACACAAATCCGCAGGACGCAAACACTGTCATCCAAATGAAATATGGGAGTGCGTACTGTGATTTTGCCTCTGCAAGAAAATGATAGAGCATACCGCCCATAACAATCAAAGGCATTATCATCAAATACGTGTTCTTTTCTTTCACACAGTAAATAATCCCAAAGAAACAGAGCACAAAGACTAACTGTGAAAAATAATCCATATACTGCTTTGCTTCCGTCTGTTTTTCCTCACAGATTAATTTTGCAATTCCTGTTTTTGGATTGTACTGTCCACGGACAGTATTATTCCAGATACACTGATAAGTTGTTTCATTCCACATGGAGACATATTTTTTGTAGAAAAAATCATTCCTGTACTGTTTGTTCTCTTGAAAATAATTCATCCTGTCACGAATTGCTTCTTTGGAGCGCTTCGCAGCAGCATCTGCGTCAAATTCACAGATTTCAAAATTGGTAAGCGTCGCACCGTAATTATACCAACCCGGCGCACTGAATCCCTCGTTCATCCCCAAGGAAAACCAGGAAATCATGGGAATCGAATCGCCTAAATCTGTCCCGGCACGTTTTTCATACATCCCAATAATTGCATCTGGTACTTTCGCACAGGGAATGACACAGGCAACAACAAGAATCAGGTTGCAGAGCGTTTTTTTGTTCTGGAATGCCGTCACGCCGGCAAGGAGTACCATTGCCACCAGGACAATCAGATTATTGGATTTGATAACAACAGAAATTGTAATGCAGATTGCCGAGAGAATCCCCCAGAGCAGCTTGCCTTTCCAGGAATCTGATTTTAAAAACCGAATTTCCAGATAGACCGCCCAAGCAGCGAATGCAAAGCCCGGAATGATTCCATAGAGGAACACACAGGAAAGAATCGGTTGTACACAGAGCGCCAGCAGGAGGAATGCGGTATGACGGATGCGCTTGTCCTCGCAGACCAGATCCAGTACATGCAAAATTGCGACATAGGCAGACGCAAGCAGAATGGCAGAAATTTCCTGGATAAAGATCAGATCGTTGATTTCTTCTTTAAACAGAGAGGCAATCCGGATGAGGATTTCTTCAAAGAACACAAAACCAAGCTGAAAGGAATAATTCCGGAAATAGCGATCGCTTCCGGTAAGCATTTCATAATTTTCCTTCGCAAAATTTATAGCCGTACTGGAGACCGTCCCACTGTCTGCGCTTGGGGCAACCTGAGACATTTTAACCCATAAAACGCCGAGTGCAATTGTCCAGAACGCAATCAGAAGCGATTCCGCCCATAATGGAAGACGTGGCGTGACAAACCACAGCAGAAAAAATCCCACGACCAGAAAAACCAGATTCGCAAGGACATTGTCCTGATAATAAATTACGGATTCCCACTCTTTGCGGATGTACTGCACAACAGAACTGACAACGTCACCATCGTCAAGGATAATTTCCATTCCGGTGGTCGCAGTAAATGCCTGCATGATAAGCGTTCCCAGAGCAAACAGCATAAAGACAGCAATCACCATACGGAAGATAGCAGTAAACCATTTTGTTGGCTTGTTCAATAATTCTAATTCTGATTGATTCATAATTTTTCTTCCTTCTTACTTCTTAAATTTTTCTTAAAATTTATTGATTATTTTTGAGTTGGAGGCGTCCGGCGTTGA
>CAMWTO010000159.1 GCA_947177205.1 uncultured Ruminococcus sp.
AAATCTGCAATTTCCTCCTGATTCTCGAAATCATCTCTGTTAGGAGAATAAATAATGCGATTCAAGGAAATCGGCAGATCTGTACTTTCCGGACGGATATAATAACAATTCTTGCCCGGATCTCGGTAGATTCTGTAATTCTGCTGGATACCGATCTGCTTTCTGTCCAGTTTAATTTCCGCACCATACATGCCGAGCCATTCTCCGGCAAGTGTCATCACGGAATTTCCCGAAGATAAAAAAGAATCTGAAACAGAAGAAATGGAATAACTGCCGTTGGTCTGACGTTCAAATTTCCAGATCTGTTGTTCATAATTCTCAGAATCCAACTGTCTGCTTAAAATAGAATTTTCCGAAACGGTCACATAGGATTCTCCGGAATGCAGTTTTAATCTTGCATAGAAGGCTTCGCCGAGATCCGCCGTTTCCATGGCATCATACCAGTTTTCATTGGAAGACGCCGCCGGAGGTGGTACACTTTCACGCTTGACATAACGATAAATTGTATAACTCCCGAAATGCGCCTCCAGTTGCGTGACAGAATAACAGGAGCGTTTCATTTCCGGAACGGTCTGTTCGGTAATTTCAATACTTGCAATAGAACCGTCTTCATAGTAATTGATATCTGTGACAACGACGACATGGGAATAAGCCTTGTTCAGTACATCGCCGACTTGAATACTCGGGATATTTTCTTCTATGCACTTGCCGTAGCTCTTAACATTCAGAGAAGGAAAAGTGCCGGTTGTTGTCCGTTGTGGGAGATTCCAACAGTAAGATGCAAATGCAGAGCAGTCCGTTGCATAGAATGTAGAATAGCTCCCGACATCGTAATTATTGACGGAACGAGACTGATAGAAAACACTGTCCGAATCTCTGGTAGATTCCAGAAATTTATCCATAGAGACACCCCAACCGATATATCTTCCGGCGGAAATGGGCTGTCCGTAGGGGATATGATGCGACTGTCCTGCATAAAAAACATTTTCATTGCGCCAGCCTTTGACATTTTTTTGCGCAGTCCATTTGGTATTATAATAATAATCCGCTCTGGCAACAATATTTTCCTGTCCTGTGGTGAGCGCCGAAGCCGTCACCGGATTCTGCATCATTAGAAATAGAAACATCCATAAACAGAACAGGAAAATAACACTATGATTCCATCTGATTTTACTGTATTTTATGTGAAGCATTTTAAATCTCTCCTGATTTTTAACATTTCTAAATATTAATTTATTATAACACAGGAGACAATAAAAGTCAATCTTTTTTTTGAAATTAATCAGGAATTTTCTTCTCCGATCCGGAATCGCAATTCATTCTGGATGACTTCCGGTATTGCATAGACATTCCGGTAGCCATCATGATTTACAATCAATTGCTCTGTCCCGGTACTTTCATCTATCAGAATTGTAATTCCGTACACAGAATATGGCTCAGTAGTTCCCTTCAGCGTGAGCATTTTGCCGTCCTTGCCGTAAATCTCTTCAGAATAGAAAATATCTACATAGATGCCATTCTGTTTTGCGGATGCTTCTATCGCACCATCTGCGGATTCTCCTGTTTCTGTGTTGAGATCAATATACTCTTCAACAACAGAAACAAACCATTCTTCTTCAAACAATTCCACAGGATTCCCATGATAATACGCTGTGAGCGCATAATCTTTACTCTGCGCAGGATCTTGCTGTGAATTCTGATCTGAATTTTCAGGGATTTCCTGTGCTGTGGCGGATTCCGTCGTTACATCTTTATCTTCATCCTGCGGAATGCTCGCCGGATCGACAGATTCCGGAATCATCCCTGCTTGATACACTTCCTGCACCAGTTCCCGGAATTCTGAACGATACTGATCCTGAATGTCCGTCTTGCTGAGCAGTTCCATGATCTGAGAGTAACTGGACATGCCTGCATAACTGCTGTTTCTCAGTAACATGCCGAACTCTGCAACTGCTCCGGCAAAAGCAGAATTTTTGCTGATCTGTTCTGTCCGGCATCCGGAAACTGTAACGGGGAATTCCCGGAGCTGACTCTGTTCGCCGTCCGGTTTCTTGTAACGCATGGATAATGTCATCAGATTGTCAGACGGCGCATCCGCCGGGATGATCTCATATAATGCTGTCACGCTGTGCCCTGCGCCGATCTCTCCGGCATCGACTTTGTCATTGTTGAAATCTTCGTTGGCAAGAACTCTGTTCTCATACCCGATCAGACGATAACTCCGGACGGTTTCCGGTGAAAATTCTAGTTGTAACTTGACATCTTTCGCTACTGTGTAGAGCGTTCCTCCCATCTCCTGCACCAGGACTTTCTGTGCTTCCAGTTCAGAATCAATATAAGAATAATTGCCGTTGCCGTAATCGGCAAGTGTTTCCAGACGGTCGTCTTTGAGATTCCCTGTACCAAATCCTAATACAGACAGATTCACACCGGATTCTCGTTTTTCTTCCACAAGCGCTTTTAATTCTTCCGCACTGGATAATCCGACATTCAGATCGCCGTCTGTTGCAAGTAAAATCCGGTTATTGCCGCCGGGGATGAAATATTTCTCAGCGATTTCATACGCTTTGACAATCCCTGCACCGCCGGCAGTTGATCCCCCAGCTTCCAAATTGTTGATCGCATTTGTAATCGTTACAACGTCATTGCCGGGCGTTCCCTCCAGGAGAACCGCTTCCCGTCCTGCATAAGTCACAATCGAAACTGTGTCATTCTCATTCAGATTCTCCGCAAGCATGTTGACAGCTTTCTGCACAAGCCCCAGTCTGTCTTCGCCGTACATGGAACCGCTGACATCAATTAAAAATACCAGAT
This sequence comes from uncultured Ruminococcus sp., assembly GCA_947177205.1. GTDB lineage: Bacteria > Bacillota > Clostridia > Oscillospirales > Ruminococcaceae > UBA3855. Next base: position 2,815 of record CAMWTO010000159.1, read on the forward strand.
TCATGGGCATTCTCTCATTGAGATCAATTTTATCCGCCTGCAAACCGATCAGACACAACTCATGCGCCGGATTCCAGGGACAGCCAGATAATTCCGTTGTGACGGAAAACGGCGCATCATCCTGGGGAACTGGATAATCATAATTAAAATAATTAATCATTTCTTCGATTCTCACAGCATCCGCCGGGATTGACCTGGAATAGCCCTCCTGGATCATGCGACGGATATTCGCATAAGATGCCGTGTCCACATCAATCGAAAACGTGCTGACGGGTTCATCTGTCGTATTGATAAAAGTATTTTCAATAATCTGGCTGTATTCTTCCGAATTTACGAACTGGTCTGCATCAGCAAATGCTGCATCATCGAAACTCTCCAGACCGTCTGCATCAGCCTGTTTTGCCATTTCTGGTGCAATGTTCATTACGGAATTATTCTTATTATATTGTACATAATTGTAAGATGTTCCCTCCTCATTTTTTGCACCGCAAGCGTCATAGAATGCAGCTGTCAGTACAACAGTGAGGAACAATGCTGTCTTTCTCAGTTTTTTCATCGCAAAAACCTCCTGTAATTATAAATTTTTCTGCCATGTCTGTATTAAAATCTCAATTGCTGTATCTCCCGTGAGATACATCCGGTCATAAAAATAATCATCTTTGCCATAACTGTCATATAATACCGGCTCTGCATCAGGATCAGACTGCATCACAGACTGCCACCCGTTCGGAAAAATGATCTGATGATCCTGTGTTTTCTCAATTTGGGGCGCACACTCATAAACAAGACTCCAGTTTCTCTGCGCTCCGGAATTTCCGGAATCCTGATACACTGGTATCACATATTCATGATCTTTTTCCAATACATACGCAGACCGGCTTGTCATTACAAATTCTGAAATCTCCAGATCACCGCCGTACACATCCAGAATTTTTAAAATATACTGCATTTCGCCTGTTTCCTGATTCTGATAGCCATTCAGGACTTGCACATCCAGAAACAGCTCTGTTTTCGATAAAATATCAGATTCATTAAAATAAGCATCCTGGACACCGAGCCGGGACAAATCTGCATTTTCCCGGATTTCCTGATTTTTCAGGATTTGCAGATCCTGATAACGCAAAATTGCTTTCTCCTGTGAATTTTTAACGGATTCCTCCGGTGCGGCGGCTTCGTAATCATCTGCTACTGCATCACAATTGGCATCTGCATCATATCCGTAATTTTCAGCAATTTCAGATTTTTCAGATTGCAAATTTTCTCTGTTATGATACATCCGCAGACCGCCGAACACAAGCAGGAGACATGCCGCCATTGTCAGAATTCTCCGCATCATCACCACGGAAATATGCGCATGCCGTGCCGGGATCTCCGACTGTTGCTGCTGCGAAAGACCGGATTCGATTTTCATCCAGAGTGCTTCTTTATCCGGGATATTTTCCTGCATCATTTCACGACACTTCTGTTCTGTTTCTTTTCTGGTCATATCAGCTGCCCCTCCTTTGCCAGTTTCTGCAATTTCCCGATCGCATTCCGGTACTTCCATGCCACTGTGCCCAGAGGTCGCTTTAAAATAGACGCAATTTCCCGGAAAGTCAGTTCTGCCGCAATATGCATCTGTACAATTTCCTGTTCTTCCTGCGAGAGTGATGCAAGAAGCTTTTGCATGTACAGTTTTCCGATTGTCGTATCTTCCGCCGTCGTATGTTCTGTGAATGTTTCTGAACCGATGATCTCTGTATCTTCCACAGGGACAGCCCGACCGGCTTTGCGCTGGTAATCAATCGCCATATTTCTGGCAATCGTCGTGAGCCAGCATTTATGTCCCTGTCCCGGATGATAGAATTTAACACATTCCCAGATTTTCAGGAAAAAATCAGAAGTCAGATCCTCAGCGTCCTGATGATTTCTGACTCTGCCGAGAAACAGTCTGTAGATCCTGTCGCCGTACGCATCGTAGATCTCACGCAGACCGGTTTTATCCCCGTGCAGGATTTTTTCGACAGCGGTCGCAAATTCCGCATCTGTCAAGCAGATTCCTCCTCTCCGCAGACAACTGTGATATCATAATAGCAATATCACAACCC
>CAMWTO010000160.1 GCA_947177205.1 uncultured Ruminococcus sp.
TTTTTTTATTTTTTTATTTTGTTTCTGTATTTTGTTTTTAGTATTTTGTTTATAAGTATCCGGCGGTTGATTTCCCATGACGGATTTTCCGGTATGGTTTTTGTGCCGTGGTTTTTCCGGCACGGCTGGGCAAACGTGGGCATCTCTCCTTGCACTGAATCCGTTGTTCGGCTGACTGTCATTTTCATCTGTGCCGGAATCTTCTTTTTGTGGCACTTCAAAAATTTCATAGATACACTCAAACTGTCCCTTTGCATTGCGTTCCATGGTTCGTCTGAGATAGTGAAACTGCTCCAGTTCGCTGAGTGTGGTCTGAATTGCATCCTTGCCCTCTTTGCAGATGGCAGCAAGCCCAGCAATGGAATAATCCCAGTCTTCCGGCAGGGACAGCATCAGCGTCAGCAGACCCTTGGCTTTCAGGCTGATTCTCTTGTCACGCAGATGGACATTGCTGACCACGGTATAATCTTTGTTTTTGTGAACCCTCATAACGGACATGGTAAATACCTCCATATTAAAATTTTGTAGTCCGCTGACTACACACTAGCATATATCTAACGAAAAATCTAGCTTTTTTTAGCAGATTGCAGTTTTACTCTTGCATTTTACGGCTTTTTGTGCTATGATTATCATAAAGGGGTTTAGACTTTTTGTACCTTTAAAAATAAATGTATTTTATTTTTTGGTACTTTTTCAATAACTTGTTTTTTTGAAAGTTATATAAAATGAACCTATCTATATTATAGTTCTTTTTCAGTAACTTGTCAATATAAAAGTTCTATAAATATAGATTTCTACTTTTTACACAAATTGAAAAGGAGTTTTTTGTATGTTTTATGATAATCTGAAAGCCATCTGTACGGAAAAAGGGCTTAAAATCACCCCTGTTGTCTTGGAATGTGGCGGTACAAAGGGAATGCTTGGTGGATGGAAAAACGGTGCTGTTCCAAACAGTGACATCATCATGAAGCTTTCCGAAAGACTGAATATTCCGACAGATGTACTTCTGTTTGGAAAAGACTGCCGTGATATTATCATTGCTACAGATGAAGATGAACAGCAGATGCTTCGTCTGTTCCGCAGTCTGCCGGATAAGGAACAGATTAAATTACTCGGCAGAGCCGAACTGCTTGCTGAATTGGCAATGAGCAAAGATTCTGGTCAATAAAAAAGCAATCCACAGCGTTTGCTATGAATTGCTTGTGTTTTATTTCAATTCGGTTTCTTTATGATCTCCTGATATTCAATAGGAACGCCTTTCTTTTTAGCATATTCTTCCGCAAAAGGCGCACCATTTTCACTGCCGAACACAAGCAGTAAGTCGCTCTTATTAATCATTTTTTCGTTCGTGTCCTGATAGCAGAACGGATCGTATTGCGTATGCGCCAGCGTCACACTGTCTGCTTTTGCATGGATATCAAAATAACGATTTCTTAATTCTTCTGGCCATTCTGTTGTCTGTTCTTCGTAGGGGATCATGATGTGCAGTTTCACTTCGTTTCCGGCTTTCAGATTCAGGATGAACTCTGCCGCCCACATCGGTGTACCATAATCACAGTTGACATAGAAACTGTCATATCCTCTGCAATACAAGCCCCAGACAGTTTCCCATACTTTCGCTTTGATTGTGGAAAATGGCTTTTCTGATTCATTCCGGCACAGTGTCCGGAATTCATCGCCTGATGATAAAATTGTACATGTCATTTCAGATTCTCCTTTTCTTCTGCTTTGCATCTCAAAAAAATTTCGCAAAATTAAGCATTTTAAGCGAAATTTTTCTGAAATACCGAAATTGCGGAAGATAGAAAAATATTCCTGACGGACAATGACACACATCTGACGGTTAAGCCGCCGACCAGGACAACAGATTCATGCAGGACTGCTTGCGTTCCATGGAAGAATGCACATAACGGTTCAATGTTAATTCTATAGAACTATGACCGAGAATTTCTGACAATGTTTTCACATCGAAGCCTAATGTAACACAGTTTGTTGCAAACGCATGACGCAGAGCATGATAATGTACTGACGGCAGATTTGCGTTATTCAGGACTTTAGAGAACCTGTACTGCATAGTTCTCGGCTCAACAGGCTTAGTTTTTCCCGATAATAAATAAATATTCTGATCAGTCTGGAACTGTGCAAGCATTGCACACAGGCATTCCGGAATCGGAATCTCACGGCAGGAACTGTGACTTTTGGGCGCAGTGATCACTAATTTTGTACGGCGTTTGCCGGATGGGCACTGGATGCGCTGAATTGTCTTTCTGACGGTCAGAATCCGTTTTTTAAGGTCGATATCCGCCCACTGCAAAGCACAAAGTTCACCAATCCGGACACCTGTATAAAGTGACAGAGCTGTTCCCAGCGTTGTCAGATTCTGATTTGCTGTGATATATGATTTTAATATTTCTTGTTGTTCATGTGAAAATATCGTAGTTTCGGACTTCTGGCATTTCGGCATGATAATGCCGTCCATCACATTCCGGATATGATATTCCCGGCTTGCATAACGGAACATGGACTTCATCAGCACCAGAATATCGGCGATATATCTGGCAGAAAGTCCGGATTTGAGTTTCTGTTCCACAAACTGATAAATCATTTTTGACTTCAGCATACAACACTGGATGTCACCGAATGCCGGAATGATGTGCTTTTCGGCTTTCATACGATAATTAGCGGCTGTGGATTCCTTTAATCTGACTGCCGAAGTGTGCAGAAATTCAATGGATAATTCTCTGACCGTCATTTCCGTTACAGCGTACTCATCAGCAAGATTCTGCTGTGAAACAAGCAGCTTATATTCCGCTTCTTCACGGCTTTTTCCATAGAAAGAACGTGTTCTTCTCTTTCCGTGTTCATCTGTTCCCAAAGAAAGACGGGCTTCCCATCGCCCGTCTTTGCGGAGATAGATGCTGTGGCTCATGCCTGACTCCTCCTTTATCTTTCAAAAAATTCTATAAAAAACACTTGATTTCGTTCAGATTTTATGCTACAATAAGAGTATCATAAAATGCTTAATTTTGCGAAAAATTCTTGTGCAGTCCTCTTGAGTGAGTGACTGTTTTTTCTGAATCCCGCTATTCGGGATATGTAAAAGAGTGTTGTCAGATACCAACAACACCCTATTTTAAGGCATATTTTCAGTGTATATCAAATACCGACAATGTTCCACACATAAAGTGGGGCAGTCAGTGTAAACAACAGACCGCCGAAAATAATGGCAATTGGTGTCCATTCTAATTGTCCATGCTTACGATAATCCAGGTAAGCACTGCCTATCTTCACAAACAGCAAAATTACCAGAATTACGTCTAAAGCAGGGAATATCACATTATCGGTGATGCTCTTGATCTGTGATTTTGCACTGTTCCATGTGTTTGTGACGGCACTTGCTACATCACCACTGGCATGGGCAGTAATCGTCAGCATATTGGTAAACATCAGCATACTGGCAAGCACTGCCACAGCTTTTTTCTTTACTTTATCTATCTGTATCACCCTCCATCTCTACGAGCTTTCCGGTCAGCACTGTTCTTGCATTTGCAAATTCATTGCTGCATGTGGACAGTGAAATGAACCGGTCGCACGCATCATAGCTTATTTCTTTGCAGATAACGGATAAATTCTGAATCCGGGAAATCCAGTCATGAATTGGCTGTGAACCGTCATAAATCGGATCATGATAGTTTGCCTTTGCCAGAGAGAAAAAGTCAATCCGGTACACCTTGTCAGCAGTTGCCAGCCAGCCGTAACGATGACTGTCAAAATAGGCAGAATCTCCAAATTTCAGCAGTCCTGCGAACATAGAACCATTCTTCATGTTGTGAGCATAAACCATGTTGATTGGATTCAGAAGTCTCGGCTCACAGCGGTAATCCAGGAATACAGAACCAGCAGACAGAGAACTGCCGTCATAGGCATGGTGCAGATAAAATGCATTGTTCTCTCCCTGCATCAGCGGATAATTGATATTCGTATCCGGGAGATACAGCCATCCGACGGCATCCGGATATGCCTGTGTCAGCATACTTGCCGCATCCTTGAGCTGCTGTAAAATTTCAGCTGGGAGAGTCCCCGAACGATCCATAGTCTGTGTGGAATTTTCCTGTTCTGTCATCTCTGAAAATTCAGTAGTTTCTGTCAGATCAGTTATTTCCGGAATGCTTTCCTGTACAGTTTCAGCAGTCAGCTCATCAGTGATTTCATCCAGCTTTTTCTGCACATCCTGTGTCAGTGCATAAGGCTTGATTTCGGCATTTTTCTGTGCCTGTTGTGCATCGTCTTTCAAGAGCAAAGTTGTTCCTCCGAAAAGGAGGGCGGCTGAAACAGCCGCCATAATGATAATGGTTTTCTTCATCACTTCTGCTCCTTCTTTCTCAGCATGACAATTGTCAGTACCAGACTGCAAAGTCCTGCAATGCACATTGTCACAGCGACCGGATTCTTTCCAGGATCGCCTGTAGCCGGGGTGCTTGTGACAGGAGTTGGTGTGCTGACTGTAGGTGTCGGAGTGGGAACTGTCGGAGTCGTCGGAACAACGGGAGTTGTGGGAATATCCGGAGTTTTCTCGTCTTTCATAACGACTTCTGTCACAGAACCGTCTTCGCTGACAGTAAATTCCACATCGTTGGCGATTTCATAACCATCCGGAGCGGTAATTTCACGCAGAATATAGGTCTTTCCAGCAGTCAGCTTGCCTTCAATGAAATGCGGTTTTTCGCCGGAAATCCATTCATCCATAACATTTTTGTCCTCATCAATTACTTGGAGTTTTGCACCGGGCAGTTCCTTGCCGGTGGTGATATCCTGTTTGGAAATTTTCACTTTCGTAGTGTCATCTTTCATGATTACTTCTGTCACAGTACCATCCT
>CAMWTO010000161.1 GCA_947177205.1 uncultured Ruminococcus sp.
GCTCCGGCAGATCATAATAAAAATCTGATTTTTTCATCATAAAATCAATTTCTGTCCTTTCCTGTATTTTTATTTTATTAAAATAATTAAAATAATTAAATTCTATCTAAATCATACTGCATAATCTGAAAAAAGTCAATAGTTTTTATGATTTTAAATAATTTTAAAAATATTTTAATTTTCCCCTTGACAAATTACGCAGAACATGTTATGATAATAATCAGGATATATTTTTTGAGTAAAGAGAAAAGATAAAAGATAGAGGTGCGGCTGCGATCAGTCACTGTCTGGAGAGTGCTTGACTCTGTGAAAGACAGCAAAAGGCAATGCCGCCGAAGAACAGAATGTAAGCGGTTCTGATTCTGGTGTTGTACTGAATAAGTACCGCACTGTCATCATGTGTGATGGAGAGCTATCGGCTGTCAGCCAGTAATTTTCTGTAAATAGCGCATGATGACCGGTATTTTACCGGTTTTTTATATTTGTTTATTATTATTTTCCCGGCGTGTCCATATCCTGCATGACCGGAGATAGGAGCTTTTTTTATGAACAAGTTACAGTATAATGTCGGTATTCTTGGCGCAACTGGTATGGTAGGACAGCGTTTTGCAACGCTTCTGGCAGAACATCCGTGGTTCAATGTCAAAGTGCTTGCCGCATCCCCCAGAAGTGCAGGCAAAACCTATGAAGAAGCTGTCGGCAGCCGCTGGGCAATGACTGTCCCGATGCCGGAAAATCTGAAAAATATGATCGTCCGTGATCTCAATTCCGAAATGGATTCTATTGTCAATGATGTAGATTTTGTTTTCTGCGCTGTGGATATGAAAAAAGACGAGATCAAGGCACTGGAGGAACGCTATGCCAAGGCAGAATGCCCCGTCATTTCCAATAACTCCGCACATCGTTTTACACCGGACGTTCCGATGGTTGTTCCGGAAATCAATCCGGAACATCTGGAAATCATCGAGGCACAGAAAAAACGTCTCGGCACAAAGAAAGGTTTCATTGCCGTCAAATCCAACTGCTCTATTCAGAGCTATGTCCCCGCACTGCATCCCCTGAAAAAATTCGGTTTGAAGAACGTGCTTGCATGTACCTATCAGGCAATTTCCGGCGCAGGCAAGACATTTGAAACATGGCCTGAAATGGTGGATAACTTAATCCCGTTCATCGGCGGTGAAGAAGAAAAATCCGAACAGGAACCACTCAAAGTATGGGGTTCTATTGAAAACGGCGAAATTGTCAAGGCATCCTCCCCGTCCATCACAACGCAGTGCCTGCGTGTTCCGGTTTCTGACGGACACACTGCTGCCGTATTTGTATCTTTTGAAAACAAACCCTCCAAAGAAGAAATCCTGGAACTATGGGAGAATTTCAAAGGCGAGCCGCAGGAACTGGATCTGCCGTCTGCTCCGAAACAGTTTATCCACTATTTCACAGAAGATAACAGACCTCAGGCAAATCTTGACCGGAATCTTGAAAAAGGCATGGCTGTCTCTGTTGGTCGTCTTCGTGAAGATACCCAGTATGACTACAAATTCGTATGTCTGTCCCACAACACGCTCAGAGGTGCAGCCGGCGGCGGTGTCCTGCTTGCGGAACTTCTGGCAGCCAAGGGCTATTTTGATTAATTAATTTCTGGAAAGAAAGGATTTTCCTATGAAAAATACAATTTTTACTGGCGCAGCAGTTGCGATTACAACGCCGTTCAATCTGGATGGATCGATTAATTATGAAGGACTTGGCAAAAATATTGATTACCAGATCGACAACGGCACGGATGCCATCGTTGTCTGCGGTACAACCGGCGAATCTTCTACCATGACGGAAGCGGAACACCTGGATTGTATTAAATTCACGGTGGATTACACAAATCACAGAGTCCCTGTCATCGCCGGAACAGGCAGCAACGACACACGCTGTGCGATTGAACTCTCCGTGGAGGCACAGAAACTCGGAGCAGATGGACTTCTTCTCGTAACCCCTTATTATAACAAAACCACACAGGCAGGTCTGCTGAATCATTTCACGATTATTGCGAACAGTGTCAACATTCCGATTATTCTGTATAACATCCCCGGCAGAACAGGTCTGAATATCTCTGTGGAAACATTGGAAAAACTGGCACATCACAAGAACATTGCCGCTGTCAAGGAAGCATCCGGCAATATCAGCTACACAGCACAGGTTGCAGCAGCCTGCGGTGATCTGATTGACATTTACAGCGGCAATGATGATATGATCGTCCCTGTCATGTCCCTCGGCGGAAAGGGTGTTATCTCCGTATTGTCCAATATTCTGCCGAAAGAAACGCATGAAATTGCACAACTCTGTCTAGATAATGATTTCCAGAAAGCCGGAGAACTCCAATTGAAATATCTGGAATTGATTAACTCCCTGTTCTGTGAAGTCAATCCGATTCCTGTCAAGGAAGCAATGAATCATTTGGGAATGGCTGCCGGTACATGCCGGATGCCGCTGACCAAAATGAGTGCAGACAATGTTGCAAGATTGTTATCTGCCATGCAGAATGTCGGTCTGCCGGTTTCTGTCGTTGATTAATTAAAATTATCATAAATTTTTGAGGTGAAAAACGATGGAACAGAAACAGACAAAAATTTTAATCAGTGGTGCCTCCGGAAAGATGGGGCATGCGGTTGCAGCAGCAATTGCCGGACGTACAGATTGCATTACATGTGCAGGGGTTGATCTTCACACAGAATCCTATGGGGATTTTAAGATTTATTCAAAATTTTCAGATCTTCCGGAAAAACCGGACGTTCTGATAGATTTCTCAAATCCGGCTGTTCTGGATGATTTATTAAATTATTGTCTCGTCAACGGTGTTCCCTGTGTCCTGGCAACGACAGGCTACAGCGAAGAACAGATTGCAAAAATCCAGAAAGCGGCTGCATCCATTCCGGTCTTCTTCTCATTTAATATGTCTCTGGGAATTAATTTGCTGGTGCAGCTTGCGCAGAAAGCAACCTCCATCCTGGGCGGTCAGTTTGATATTGAAATTATTGAAAAGCATCACAATCAGAAAATTGATGCTCCCAGCGGAACGGCTCTGATGTTAGCAGATTCGATCAACCAGACATTAAACAATTCCTGTCACTATGTCTACGACAGACACTCCAAACGTCAGAAGCGTGAAGCATCCGAAATCGGGATGCATGCCGTCCGTGGCGGTACAATTGTAGGCGAGCATGACATTATTTTTGCAGGTCATGACGAAGTCATCACGCTGTCGCACAGTGCCGCATCCAAGGAAGTGTTTGCAGTCGGTGCGGTGAATGCCGCTGTATTTCTGGCGAACCGGAAGCCTGGACTCTATGACATGAGTGCGCTCATGCAGAATTAAACTCTCATTTAAAATTTTATTTTCCTGAGAATCAAAAAAACCGCAGTTTCCCAAAGATGACTGCGGTTTTTTGTGATTAAAAATTTAGAATTAATGTGAACTACCCATTACAGCCAATGGGCTTATCTGTCTAACCTAAAAGGGATTGCGTTTTACAGATATCAGTTTCCAAGGCTATGGGTTTTTTATGAGGTGAACCCTTTCCGCAGTCCCTGCGGTACTGCTGTTTTACAAACAGCTTTTGAAAACCTTTCTTTTATGATATTATAAATATTTATTTTTGTCAAGTAATTTTGTCAACCTTAACCCACCATCTAAAGCCGGTGGGATTGCGGTTGACTATATTTTAAAATAATTTGAAATTAAATTTATAGTTTCCTGAAATTCAGAAATTTCCGGGTTTCCCCGCATGATACTGTCGAATGAATTCACTGAACTGTGCGTAAACTTTCCGTTCAAGCGGATGGGAAAGAAATTTGTTTCTTTGATACAATAATTTCATCCGTTGCGCACGGTATCCGGCGGCTTGTATCGAAATGTGGCAGACTTTTGCGATTTCCTCCGGCGTGTGCAAATGCAGTCCCCAAAGAACACAGGCAGGCGCTAACATATCAATTGCAAATTTATCCGCTGCCTGTTCCTCCGACGGCTTGCAGGCATGTTCAGAACGTGACAGCGGCGTTTCTCCCAGATGTCCTAGCAGATAATGTCCCAGTTCGTGCATGACGGTATAGCGCTTTCTTGTCGGAGACGCCTGTTTATCCACCAAAATATACACCTGATTCTGATACAGGATGATTTCACCAGAATCGCCGTTCATTCTTTCCCTAAGATTTGCTTTGCAGTCAATGCCATAGCACTTTGCAATTTTCACTGCCTGAATTGGAAGACTGCGAATCTGACAGTCAATCAGACAATTTCATGAGGCGTTCCTTGCCTGCTGATACACACCGTATGTCATTTAAAGATCATCATCCAATGGTTCAAGATCCTGAAGCATACGAATCTGTTCAGGTGTCACGGATTCTTTTCTGATGCCGCCGCCGTCCCGGCTTGCAATCTGGATGTATTCACTGTTATCAGCTTTGTCACCCGTTCCGGAGCTGACAGTAATTCTGGGAGAATTGGGAATCTTTGATTCATAATCACGCACAAGATCCATCAGCAAATTTATCAAGTTTCTTGCAGGGACACCCATGGCGTAATATTTTTTAATGATTTCCAGATCCTCCGGGGACATGGTATAGTCTGTTCCTGGAATTTTATGTATCAGCAGATAATCGAGAGAAACGCCGAAGAAATCGGCAATCCTGATTAACAGCTGATAATTTGGTTCTCTGGCAGCATTTTCATAACTACAATAAGAAGATTCTCCGATGCCGAGCGCTGCAGCGACCTGTTTCTGCGTCATTCCTCTTTTTTTTCTCAACTCCGACATTCTGTTCCGGCGATCATGATTCTGATTATTATCATCATTACTCATTTGCAGACTCCTTTCTTAATTAT
>CAMWTO010000162.1 GCA_947177205.1 uncultured Ruminococcus sp.
AAATTTCCGAGGTAGTGACAATTATACACAGATGAAAAGGCTCTGTTTATATGATATCACCGGGAATCGTTTGGACACAGCCTGCATGAGCTATGCGTTTGCCTGCTATGAAAACGGAGCTTGTGTATCTTTTCCAAATGATGAAGAAACATGTCGCTGTCTTGTGAATCAGCAGGACAGAAAGACCTGTATCCAAAGATCCGGCAATCAGCCGATTTCTATTTTTCTTTCCGTTCCGGGAAACACGCCACCGGCATCCTACAGCTACATCACAGGCGGAGATTTTCCGGAACGTGATCCAGTTTCCTGGATTTTATCCAGATCAACAGATGGCGGAGAGACCTGGACAGAAATTGACACGCAGGAAAATGTCAGCATTACGACTGATAGGGACACTGAAACTAGAAGATTCGAGGTAAACAACTGATGTGGAAATTTTTTGTTGATCATCAGAAAATAGAAATCCAGGAACGTGAAGTAATCGCTTCCGATCAGATTGCATTTGTTGTGTTGCAGTTCAATTTTGGAAATAAATGGGCTGGACTGCACAAAGTTGTACAATTTTCGCAGTGCGACAAAACTTATAACCTTGTGCTTGGCACAGATGGGATCTCCTGTCATCTTCCGGCGGAACTTCGCTCAGGCGATGCCAGAATGTCCGTTTTTGGATATGATCCAAACAATACAGCCGGACTTCGTGCGACAACTGTTCCGGTAACAATTCACATCAAGCCGTCCGGATTTATCAATGACGGCATTTCCCCGATACCACCGACACCAGATCTGTATCAGCAGTTACTAGCTGAAATTGAACAGAAAATTGCATCTGTTCCAGGCAATGCCCCAGGAACGAACGGCAAAGACGGTTTGTCAGCCTATGAAATCGCCATCCAGAACGGCTTTACAGGCTCTGTCAGCGATTGGCTGGCAAGTTTACAGGGTGAACCCGGAAAACAGGGCTTACAAGGCATCCAGGGAGATCCTGGACAGCAGGGAGAAAAAGGCGACAAGGGAGATCCTGGAGAGAAAGGCGATCCAGGTGAACCTGGCATCCAGGGAATCCCCGGAGAAAAGGGGGCATCTGGTGAGAACGGCAAAGATGGTGTTGATGGATTCAGTCCGGTTGTCACCACAGAACAGACCACCAACGGCGCAATTATTACTATCACGGACGCAATCGGTGTTCATACTGTCATGTTGCATAACGGACAGGATGGAACGCTCGACGGCGTAGATTTGACGAATTATGCCACGATCAGCTATGTAGATTCCCTGACTGCAAACCTGGTCCAGACGGCACACACGCATGTCAATTTTACAGCACTTAATTCGCTGAGTATCAATGACATTGATACATGGAATCTTTCCGCTTCTAAAGCACATTTGCACGAAAATGCCGAAATTCTGAACGCTCTAACGGCGGACATGATTGCAAAGTGGAATCAGACAGCAGAGCAATTAGCTGATACTGCGACAAGACTTGCCCAGAATCTGACAACGATGGGCGTTCCGGCTGCAGCAGATGAAAATCTGAATACGCTTGCCGCAAAAATACTGGAAATCCCACAGAATGAGACTGCTTCGCCGGTCAGCAAAGAAACTCTGCTGAATACGCTGGACTTTTCCAGTTCGGAAGAAACTCTGGAAAGTTACGGAAATTCTGTGTATATCTATGAATCTTCTGCGGAAAATTTCCAGACACTTGCTGAAATTGTCGATAAATGGGGCGGTGTAGCATCCAACAATAATTTTGTCAGCAAAACAAATCCAAATTGCGGCATCAACATGGCGAACTGGTCGGAAACGAATGTTGACACTGGAATCCTGTTTACTCACAAACTGAAATTATTCACAGGGCGATTACTATTTTCCATCTATGCAAGCTTTTCCAACTGGACGAATCAGACCTTGCACTTCCATCTGATCCAGGCTGAAAACTTGGAAAATGCACAGGAAAAAGCACTTCCCGGAGAATATGTGCAGAGTGCGGATTATACGCTTGCCGGATCTGTGGCGCAGACAGACGATATTTTTGCATTCGGATCAGTAACCGCCGGGAATTACTATCTCTACATTGACGGTACGTCCAAAGGCGATAATTCAAACTTTACCTATGCCAAAATCGAATATCTGAATTACTAAATTTGGAGTGATAACCATGCAGTATATTATTATGATTTTTATGATTACAGGACTCGCCGTCGTAGACTATTTAACTGGAATTATCAAGGCGTACTGTAAAAATGAGATCAGCAGCCGTAGTATGCGGATCGGCGGATTGCATAAACTTGCCGAAATCCTGATCATGACGGCATCCTGTGGGCTGGACCTGGGGATCAACGTGCTGGGCAATTATTATGATGTCGAAGAATTTTCTACGATCACGGGATCAGTCACAGCGTTCTGCGTCTTTGCCTATATCGTCATCATGGAAATGATTAGTATTTTTGAAAATTACGCTGAAATCAATCCAGAAGCGCAGTGGGCGGCTAAAATGATTAAAAGATTGAAAAATAGTAAGGAGAATGATAAGAATGAGTAACGCACAAAAAATCTGGGACAAACTGATTTCTGCCGGTATGACAAAAGCCGGAGCTGCCGGACTGATGGGAAATCTTGAAGCAGAATCTGCCTTGAATCCGAAAAACTTGCAAAATACCTATGAGAAATCTCTAGGCTACACAGATGAAAGCTATACAAAAGCCGTTGATAACGGCACATATGCTAATTTCGTGAAAGATTGTGCCGGTTACGGCTTGGCACAGTGGACGTACTGGACGAGAAAACAAGAATTGCTGTCCTATGCCAAAGCTTGTAAAAAGTCTATTGGTGACTTGGATATGCAAGTTGATTTTTTGCTGAAAGAAATGTCAGAACACTGCTCTGATGTACTAAAAACGTTGAAAACAACTGAAAGCGTAGCAACTGCATCTAACTGCGTTATGTGCTACTATGAAATACCAGCAGATACCTCAGAAAAAGCAATGGCATACCGTGCATCACTCGGACAGAAATACTATGATCTATTCGCAGGAAAGGTCCATACAGGAACGCCGAGCAGGAGTGTTGCCGATATCGCACAGGAGGTCCTTGCCGGACTGTGGGGAGATGGTTCTGAACGCAAAGAAAAGCTGATCTGCGCCGGGTATGATTACAATGCTGTCCAAACAGAAGTCAACAAAATTTTGAATCCGGAATCCTGCACGACAACGGAATCAGGAAAATATTTCTCCATCAGCGTAGACGGCAAGACCTACTCCGGGACGCTCAAAGAAAAATTTTCTGAATAAGGTCAGAAACTACTTGACATCATCCCATGAATATGCTATCATAAGATTGGGTCTGGTGAAAGCCAGATACTATTAAATGCTCTACAAAACAAATTCTCTCCGTCGAGGTCAGTTCAGGCGGAGAGATTTTGTTTTTTACATGGCAAACATTGTAGATATTTATTGTATTTTTTCAGGGAATATTCGGGGATCAAAAAATAAAACCGCTAAAATTAGCGGCTTTATGGAATGTAGTGGAGGCGAGGGGAATTGAACCCCTGTCCGAAAATCCATCCCCACAAATTTCTACGAGCGTAGTTTATCTACTGAAATTCCTTCCACACACCGCCGGTAAACAGGCTGTGTATGAAAGTAGTCCGCATACATTCTTGTAGTCCGGACGCACTACCAGAACGTTCACCACTCATCGATGCCCTATAAAAGCCGTGGTACTCAGTTACAGGACAGATGCTGACTTAGGCAGCAACCTGTAAACTTCTGTTGAAGCTTACAGAAATGTTCTTTTTAGCGTTTATATTTAAAAACGTGCCATTGATTAAAGAGTTATGGCAGAACTCTGCTCGCTTATCATGGTGCAGAACCCCCGTCGAAACCGGTACGCCCCCATAGTGTTATATTAAAATTTATATATAAAAATTAGTTGTTATGCGCTTTCAAAGCCCGGTCAATTGTACGCTTCGCATCCCGCTTCGCCTGATCCGCACGTTTGTCATAAAGTTTCTTACCTTTGCAGAGTCCTAACTGAACTTTCACACGGGAATCCTTAAAATAGAGAGACAAAGGAACAAGTGTCAGACCATCCTGTTTTTGTTTGCCATAAAGCCGGAAAATCTCCCCCTTATGCATCAAAAGACGTCGGACACGCAAAGGATCACGATTGAAAATATTGCCTTTTTCATAGGGTGAAACATGCATTTGTTTGATAAACAGCTCGCCATTTTCAATACTGCACCAACTATCTTTCAAATTAACGCTCCCCTGCCGGATGGATTTAACTTCTGTTCCGGTTAGTTCAATTCCAGCTTCAAATTTTTCAAGGATGAAATATTCATGCCTTGCCTGTCGATTTTCGGTAATCAATTTTGTGCCTTTGGAACGCATCATCTCACCTCTTTTGCATCTCTGAACTATTAATATATTAATAATATATTAAATATTTTTTAATATCGTTTATAAATTTTAATTTATTCTTCCTCAAAAGAATCCAGATCTTTCAACTCGTTAAGCAGATCACGCAGCGCAACAAGTTCATCTGTTGTAAGCGTCACGCCCTTGCCCATTCTAGAATGATCGGGAGACCAGTCACGCAAATCATATTTCGGCTCACGGTCATTCCAACTGACAAGATTCAGCTCCTTTGTCCAGCCTCTTGCAGTTTCACCAAGACTGCCGAGGTGTTCGGTAATTTCATATTTTAATTCTGCCATTTCAAAACGCTCCTGTTTCTTTTATAAATAACATATATAATATTTATCTTTATCCAAAAAATTGAAATAATTCATGAAAATTCAAATTTAATTATTTTTTCATAAATAGCAATTCTCTGTCAGGGACTTTCAGCATTCATGTCTTAGC
>CAMWTO010000163.1 GCA_947177205.1 uncultured Ruminococcus sp.
AATTAAATATTTTAACCAATCAATATTTTTTTCTCTTGACAAATCCTTTCTGAAATGCTATAATATTTTTAGCAAATCCGGAAAAATTTTCCGGCTCTGTATTATTTTTATTAAAAATCTTAATCATTTCTATGGTAAGAGTTACGAAAGGAAGTTATAACTATGAAAACTTACGTATGTCCTGTTTGCGGTTATGTACACGAAGGCGAAGAACCGCCGGAAAAATGCCCGCAGTGCGGCGTTGCCGGTGAGAAATTCATTGTGAAAGAACAGAGCGAAGAACTGAAATTCGCCTGCGAGCATGAAGTCGGCATCGCAAAGGCTGTGGAAGATCCGGAAATTCTGGAGGGTCTCCGTGCAAATTTCTCCGGTGAATGTACCGAAGTCGGCATGTATCTTGCTATGGCAAGAGTCGCTTTCCGTGAGGGTTATCCGGAGATTGGCATGTACTGGGAAAAGGCTGCTTACGAAGAAGCAGAACACGCCGCCAAATTCGCTGAGCTCCTCGGTGAAGTGGTTTCTCCGTCCACAAAGGAAAACCTGGAAAAGCGTGTTGCCGCAGAACACGGCGCTACAGATGGCAAACTCCAGCTTGCAAAACGTGCAAAAGAACTGAATCTGGATGCCATCCATGACACAGTTCACGAAATGGCAAAGGATGAGGCTCGTCACGGCAAGGCATTCGCCGGACTCCTGAAAAGATACTTTGCATAAGCAATCCAGATTATCAGATTAAATCAGAAAAAACAGCTCCGGTATGCACGGCAATTCGTGAACCGGAGCTGTTTTTTATCATTCATTTATTTTACAGTATTTTCATAAGTATAATTGCTGATTTTGGAAGTCACACAGTCATTGAACATGCTGTCCAGATCGCCGTAACCGTAAAATCTATAATAAGACATGGAAAACCAACTGTATGTGCCATATTTGCTGTTGACGGTATTGGATGGCTGTGTGCCTGCACTCAGATCCACAGAGCATGTGCCATCCGGGAGAATCACAATATCTTTATATCTGTAGTATGTATAATAACTATCCTCACGGGTCATCATCTGTGCGCCGTCTGCCTTTGCTTCTTCCTCAGTTTCATAACCTGTAATATCGGCTGTGATTTTAAATACATAATACAGTTCATTGTTGAGAGAAACGGAAAAGCCTTCTTTGGGTGTCAGAAAATAATAGCCCAGTAATTCTATATTTTTCAGGGTATTCCCGGATTCCCAGGATGATGCAGAACTCCGAATACCGTCTTCCGCCTGGCTCTGCATTTTCTGCATTGTATCCTCTGGAATTTCTTCCAGTTTCATCGCATACCCTGCAAGATCACTGACCGTAAATGTTTTTTCTGTCGCCGTCGGCATCTTTCCATAACTCCGGCAATATTCCTCAATATCACTTCCGCCCGGAGAACTGATGCTGACAGTCACTTCATCACCGTTTGAGAGTCCGGAACTTTTATCCAATGTATAATTCAAGCTGATGTCATTCCTGGAATCTGTCGTATTGACACTTGCTGAACCATTGGGGAACATCCCGGAAAAATTAACTGCAACGCCCTCAAAAGGATCAAATGCTTCAATTTCTCCAAGCCCTTCCACTGTGAAAGTCGTTTCACCGCCGGACAATTTAAAATCATAATTTTCCAGTTTTGTAGAATCCACATCCACCACAACAGTCACTTCGTCGCCGTTGCTGAGATTTTCAGACGGCGTTACGGTATAACTTACAGCGTCGTTAAGTACTTCTTCCATAACAGCAAGTTCCATAAGGCTCATTTCTGCGCCGAATTCCGCTTCAATCTGTGAAATCCAGTTACCTTTGGAAAGTGCGGAACTGCCGTAGCCATTATAACCATCAAATGACATGTCAAGATCTGTCATAATATCAATCTGTTTTTTTCCGCATCCTGCAAGTGCGGCACATAAACAGAGTACAGGGATTACAGCAAGTCTTTTCTGATACATTTTCATATTCTGAACACCCTTTCTGATCTGAAACCTGATGGTTTCCGTTACCGAAAACTGATAGACTGATAATCTGACAAAAAATGATAAATCATACTCAATTTTCGTATTTTTTCTGCTTTACTATCTTAGACCGACAAAAAGAGTATACCATAAAAAACGAATTTTGTCAAGCAAGAATGTCGATTTTCAACAGTTTCAAAAAGGTTTGTCAAATTTCAATAAATTATAGTATTTTTTGTAGAGTATTCAGAACAAAACATCTTATCAAACTACAATCAGACTGCAACAAGCGTTTCCGTCATATAATCGGACAATTCCCGTCCGACAAGATAATCCAGACTGACATCAAAAATATCCGCAATGCAGACAAGAACTTCCACAGGCATTGCATGGACGCCACGCTCGTAATTGGCATAGGTTCTCCGGCTGATCCCAAGGAGACTTGCCATTTCCTGCTGTGTCAGATGCGCCTGTTTCCGCAATGCTCTGATTCTGATGTGCAGATACTGCCTTGTTTTAAGATATTCTTTCATCATGATAATTTCTCCTTTCAGAATCTTGTTTTTAGAATCTTGTGTTACTGTTTCTATTTATAAGACAGCAATTTCTGAAAAAAATTGGAGAAAATCTGCAAAGTTTCCTCAAATTCGTATGTATGCACAAATTCAGAAATGTTTTTTATGCAAAATAAACAAACAAAAAATGACCCCCTATGAAAATATGGTTTAAAAATACACAAAAAAGCACTTGACTTTCTGAAAATTCTATGCTATAATTAAGATATATTGTACTATTTGCAGAAGACGTATTATAATTTTACATAAATATATCGTTGTTAGGAGTGTTGTTATGCGGCTTGTAACCCGTTCGGACTTTGATGGTCTCGCCTGTGCGGCTTTGCTGAAAGATGTGGGTGTAATAGACTGTTGGAAATTTGCTCATCCAAAAGATTTACAGGATGGCTTAATCGAAATCAATGAAAATGACTGCCTTGCAAATGTTCCGTTTGTAGAGGGCTGCGGTCTCTGGTTTGATCACCATTCCAGTGAATTTGAACGCAATCAGCTAGAGGGAAAATATAAAGGCGAAAGCCGGATTACACCCTCCTGCGCCAGAATTATTTATGAATACTATGGCGGTGAGGAACGTTTCAGCCATTACAATGAAATGATGACTGCTGTCGATAAAGTGGACAGCGGTAATCTCACCCGTGAGGAAATTCTGAATCCCGAAGGCTGGATTTTGATCGGTTTTCTGATGGATCCCCGGACAGGTCTGGGAAGATGGCGTAATTTCAGGATTTCTAACTATCAGCTCATGGAAATGCTGATTGATTGCTGCCGTACAATGACAACGGAAGAAATTCTCAATCTGCCTGACGTCAAAGAACGGATTGCCGTCTATTATGAACAGACAGAAAAATTCAAAGAAATGATCACGGCACATACACGGATTGAAAAAGATGTGATTATCACAGATCTGCGGGGCGTAGAGCCGATTTATTCCGGAAATCGCTTTCTGATTTACAGTCTCTATCCGGAGCAGAATATTTCCGCCTGGATCGTCAACGGCAAGGGCGGCAAGGGATGCAGTGCGGCTGTGGGCTATTCCATTCTGAACCGGACTTCCAAAATTGATGTCGGTAGTCTGATGCTCAAATACGGCGGCGGCGGACACAAAGCTGTCGGGACATGTCAGTTTTCAGATGAAAACATGGACACAGAACTTCCAAAAATGCTAGATGAACTCATCAATTATACAGAATCATAATATTATAATAATCCCTTTCCATTATACTGACGGAAAGGGATTTTGAATCCGGAGAAGAGAATCGAGGATAATCATGAATCAGTGCAGATGTCATAATCTTCCTTTTGAGGGCAATTTTCAGCTTGGAGCTGCGTATGAATATTCATATGGTATTGACTTTATCAGAGTAACCGATGATGATGGAAACAGCATTGATTTCAATGAATACACCTTTTTATGGTATTTTACAAAGCTGTGAAATAAAAGAGCTAACCGATCAAAAAATCAGTTAGCTCTTTATTTATCTGATTTTTTATTGCCATGTATTATGGAACAGGTCTGATCTACTTTGTATTTTTCTGAAACTGCATCAGTTCTTTGGTAAGTTGTTTGGCAGAAAAATAGCCATTCATAATACTGATAAAATTGGCAAGTAGAAATATCACAAATACACTGATCATGACGCCCGTAATCACCTCGGCTTTTTCCGTGGGGATTGCGGGACTTATGATGCACATACCCACTACTTCCGCTTCGATCACTGCAAACTGTATGATTTTACGCAAAATGATCTGCTTGTCTGTCAACTCCTTTGCAGAGTACATGAGCAGATTTGGAATCAATCCCAGAATCGCAAAAATAAACGGCGATGCAAATGCGTCATAGCCGAATCTGGCATCTGGGTCAAAAGCTAATCCAAGAATCATAATTCCTGCTGTAATACAGGTCACAAGAATAAAATATGTCATAAATGACCTGTAAAGTATTTCTTTCAGACTCATAAATTTCCGCCTTTCAGAGCTTTTTTCAGCTCAGGTACGTATTTTCTTGAAATCATAATTTGTTCTCCGATCTGAAGCACAGCCGTAAACCTGCCGTTCAGTGAAGATTTTATCGACTCAACCTTCATAAGATTCAACAGCACAGATTTTGATACACGCAGAAAATGCTTTTCCTTTAAAATTTCCTCCAGTTCATACAGTTTCTGACGTGTTTCGTATACCTGTTTTTCGCAGTAAATAAATACCTTGTTGTCTACTCCTTCAATATAAAACACGTCGGAAACAGGGATTTCATACTGTGCGCCTTCGA
>CAMWTO010000164.1 GCA_947177205.1 uncultured Ruminococcus sp.
ATGATAATTACTACAGGAGTTTATTTTTATGATAATCAGAAAAAAATGTCTCGTAATATCTGCCATGACAGCATTTTGTCTGCAAATAATGGCAAATCCATTCATAGCAAAAGCGGCTTATGAGAGCCCCGAAGATGTTACATTCACGCTCCGTGCCGTCAGCGGCGGCTACATCCCGGAAGACAACCCGAACCGGATTTACATCAGTCCGGAAGATGCCGCAGACGGGGTTGTGATTCCGTCAAGTATGTATATTGAAGCCGATTATGCGGATATTTCCTATATTTCTGCCGCCCTGGAATCCGGATGCGAACAGATCATTTTCCGGGAGGATCTTTTTCAGAATCCCACATCCTACGCTTATGATACGGCACAGGATTTCACGCTCCCGGACGGAACAAGCTTTTCCACCAGATTCAAACCATTCTGTTTCGGACGGATCAGCAGTTCTGGTACTTACGGGCACGGCAGTTACAGTTTTTTACCGAATATTCAAGAAAATAATGCCATTCTGACATGGTCTTATGACCTGCTGAACAAAGAGACATTTTCGGCGGATTTCCTGGGAGGATCTTCTGACGCACTGAGCTTTTTTGATCTGGATCTGGAAATTCTCCCCGGCATACAGCCGGGTACTTACGGGGTAAATTACATCCGGAAAGACAGTTTTGTGACGGGTGCGACGTATTTAACCAGTGATGACAGCTATCCCGACCCAAACAATCCTGGTAAATATATCAGCGATTATACCAGTATCGTACCGGAACTGAAATCACTTGAAATTGTGATCTGTGAGAATCATCCCCGGGTGACAAAAAATCCGGATCTGACATGTTTCCGGTTTGCACAGGATACGGCGGATTTTTCTATAGATGATTTCCCGGCAGAACTGACAATCCGTTACGGTGAAGACGATTTTACAAAAAGCTGTGAGGATTTGCTGGAAACATTCACCGCCGGAAATCCGGAAAGTCTCTACATCGAACAGCCGGAAATCCTGAAAAATCCCCTGACACTGGCAGGAATTTCTATAGAAAACAGTGACGGAGCGCCGGCATCTCTGGATTATTACATCGGACAAAAAGGCGATGCCAATGCTGATGGTGTTATCAACGCCGCAGATGCTTCTTTGATTCTGACATATGCAGCGGACAGCGGTGCAGGCAATGACGCACACCTGACGGAAGATACGGACGAAATTCCAGAAGATTTTGCCTATTTCCTGGCAGACATTGACGGAGAATCCCGAGATTCCGGGAAAGACGGTTCTTCGCTCGATGCCAAGGATGCCGCTCTGATCCTGCAATATACTGCTTTATCCGGTTCGGGACAGTCTGTAAACTGGGAAGATCTATTATAATTTACAAAATCAAAAACCAGTGTGCATAACGCATACTGGTTTTTTAATACTATTTATACTATTTGTGACATGCTCCCCCGCCTCTTTAGGCGGGGGATTTCTTGCTGATATTAGTTAAAAAACGTTACTGAAACTCCACATTCTTTGAGCTTTTCTATTTCTTGATTCGATAATATATTTTCACTAATAGTAATTTTTTTTAAACTTGGAATGCTTAATATGGTTAAATAGTCGAATTGTCCTGCAATTTCTAATTCTTCAAGTTTTTCTAGTTCACTTAGATCTTCTGCAAAACTCGAACTGGTTAAACGCATCTTTTTTAGATTTGGAAGTTTTTTTAGTGTTTCATAAAGTTTATTAGTAGTTACTCCATCAATATTGATTATATCAATAGATTCCAATGTTGATATTTTTTCAATTGCTTTGAATTCAATGACATGACTTTCCCATATGCTTATTTCCTTTAAACTGTCGTTTTCTAAATCTGAAAAGTCAACGTCGGATTGAAATATATGAAAACTACATAGTTGATTTAATGATTTTATAAATGTAAGATCTTCAACGCTACAATAACTAAACCTAAGTTTTTCTAAACGGTTGAGAGTTTCTATATACTTTACTTCGTAAGAGATTGATTCTGGTAAAAATGATAAAGAGAAACATTCAAGGCTTTTAAAGTATTGTAGTTTTTCTAAATCTGGATTTCTATCAATTGAGCAGTCAATTGATAATTCTCTTATATCTACTGGATATAATTTTTTATTTAAACAAACATATTTTTGGTTCATAACAAACATCATTATTAAAAATATAAGAATGATGAAAGCATTTATTTTTGAAAAAGTATTTTTCTTAGCTCCCATTTCAATCCTCCTATTTATGTTCAGTCTAAAAACAAGTTAAACAATAAAAGCCCTAAATTCAGGTCAAAACCAGAATCAAGTTATTATTTTTCAAATTGTAATTATTCATAATAATGTGAAAATCGTTGATACGTCTTCATTTATCGTTATTAAGTATACCTCTGATTTCAAAAAGCTGATTATTCCAAATACAGCACAGGACATCCGATGTTTTTACCTTGGAGGTACATTTTATGTATAGCCTTCATTCTGTCTATAGTGTGAAATGTAAAAGTATTTTCAAATATATGCTAACAAGCAATATTACGCTCCATTCTAACGGATATTGTTAGTTTTAGTCTGCGGATTCAGGTATATCCTGAATCCGCAGAGTTGATATTGTTAATGTTAAAAAATTCTATATAGCAATATAAATATCATGTTTTTGAGTTGTGTAGAGCTTCAGTCAATGCTTGAAAATGAATTTGATATAAATAATTTTTACTGTAATATAAGAATTAAAAATTCCTGGAGTAATTATATAACCAGTCAATGGCACTGTATGCCCAGTTCTGCGCCGATTTTGCACGGTGATTCTCATAATTTTCATCCAGAAGAAAATCAGAACTCCCCATGACGACAACGGACGCATTTTTTTTGATTTCCTCACGACAGTAAATCATCACATCCATTTTTTCGGATTCGTAGATTTCCGGATCATCTTCCACACCGCCGTACGGCAGACCGCTTGCCGTGTCGAACGTTTGCAGCATGGCATCATAGACAGTATTTTCCCCCTGCGGCAGATGATGGAAACTCCTTGCATTTCTCAGATACACAATGCCATCCTCCATAGACGAATCCGCAAACAGAAAACGATCCGGATAATTAATCGCCTGAATCTGGATGTAATCATCTTCCAAAGCGTGTGTCTCATCCGTAATCAGGTTATAATCAAACCGGATGTAGAATTCTTCCAGCAAACGGTCCAGATATTTATATCTGGTTTCGCTTTCGGACGCCGGCAACAAGACGAATATTCTTCCGCCTGTATTCATATACTCTTCGAGAATGTTAAAATCTTCTGCGCTTAGATCTTCCTGCGGAGAATTCAGAATCACAGCGCCTGCATCCGCTGGAAGCTCCGAAACAGTGACTTCATGCCAGTTGTAACCGTCCGTTCGGATTCTGTCAATAAAAGATGTTAATTGTGCAGTATCCTGTGTCTGGCTGCTTGTAATATAATATAATTCCCTGGGTGCAGGTTCTGTTGCTGGTTCTGTGTCTCCAGAATCTCCGGAATCTTCAGAATCTTCAGAATTCAAGGCATCCGCTTCACTCTCCAGACTGGTGGGGACATCCATCGAATCAGAATCCGCCATATGACAGCCTGTTAGACACAAACACAATGCAAGCAGAATCGTTTTGCAAGAAACAGATTTCATAAATTTCATGATAAAAATCTTCTTTCTAAATTATTTTAAGTTATTTTGTAATTTTTAAATTTATTCATTTACTTCTGATTTCTCCAGATTCACAGTGATAATCCCGGCACACACCAGAATCAGCGCCGTAATCCCCTGCCAGTTGAAAATCCCCCGTTCATGCAGGACAATACTGGAAATGATAACACCACAGACCGGATTCAGAAAGCCGAATACTGTCACTTTCGAGACCGGATTATATTGCAGGAGAACAGCCCAAAGTGAATAGGCACATGCTGAAACAAATGAAAGATAGCCAAGAATCAGGATTGCTTTCCCCGTCAGGTGCAAAGAACCTCCGGCAAGCACACCAACAAGCGCCATCACTGCACCGCCGAACGTGAACTGCCACCCGCTCAGAAGTACAGGATTTTCCCCTTTTGCTGTGTATTTTTTCATGCAGACACTTGAACAGCCGCTTGCAATGGTACAAAGCAGGATAAAACCATCCCCCAGGAAATTCAGATGCCAGTTGAAATTCACCGTTTCAGAAAAACAATTCACAAGCACAATTCCGGAAAATCCAACTGCACAGCCAGCTAATTTCCGGATCGTCAAACGTTCCTGTCCAACTGCACCTGCAAGCAGAATTGCCGCAAAGACATTTGCCGAAACCAACACGGACGCTTTCACACCCGTAGTATGCGCCAGACCAATATAATAGAAAAAATACTGAAGAATCGTCTGAAACAAACTAATTACACCAATTGCCGGAATGCTTTTACAATCCGGAAGCAATAATTTTTTCTGTGACATGCTTCCAGCAATCAGCGCCATGATTCCGGCGAAAAAAAACCGGACGCCGGCAAATAGCATTTGAGTTGCCCAATCGTCAGATGTAATCTGCATTTCGGAATACCCGACTTTCACGCCGGAGAACGCACTTCCCCAAAGCGCACAGCAGACAAAGGCAATTGCGGCAACAATGCCAGTATAATGTAATTTATTTTTTAATTTATGACCCAGAAGAATCATCTCCCTGTAGTATTCATCATAACATATTTTTGAATTGATGTAAAGTACCCGGAAAAATTTTATTATTTTCACAAAAACAATTGACTTTCTTGAAAAAATATAGTATAATAATACTATAT
>CAMWTO010000165.1 GCA_947177205.1 uncultured Ruminococcus sp.
CTATAATAATATACGTTGTGAGGCACACAAGAAAAATTAAAATAAGTCAAAAAAATATGAGTCATTAGCTCAGCCGGTAGAGCACCGCCCTTTTAAGGCGGGTGTCGAGGGTTCGAATCCCTCATGACTCATCCTTTCATTTTTTGAGTGTGCTGAAATACAAACAAAAAAGAGAACCAGTTTACTGGTTCTTTTTTTACAATATTATATATTATATTTTTTATCCTATAAAAACAACCGGATTTTTTACCCGGTTGTTTTAATTTCAATCCCGTTCTAATCCGGTTACTTCTAATTTTTGACCTTTCACCTGGAAATGAATTTCAAACCCTGCAAAATTCATGTGATAAATCCGTTCCGGGTTTTCCTGATACGACGGTCTCGGATCTTCTGCCAGACATGCACACAGCGCCTGTCGTTTTTCTGCCGGAATCCGGCTGAGAAATTCTTCCGGAAAAACGACTTCCAAATGATAATTCCGGAATGTCTGTGCATAACTCCCCATAGCATTTGGATAACTATCTGCGTATGGCAGATAGGGCTTTATATCCAGAACAGGCGTTCCGTCTAACAAATCGACGCCGGAAACAAGCAGTTCTATCCCGGATTCTCCGGAAACCACTTTTTCCAGTTTCACACAGGATAAGCCAATCGGATTCGGTCGGAATGGCGATCTTGTCGCAAATACACCGATTCTTTGATTTCCTCCCAGCCGGGGCGGTCGTACGGTCGGCGACCAGTTTTCCCGGTGGGACTGTGAAAAATCAAAAATCAACCACAGATGCGAAAAATCTTCGATCCCCCGGAATGCTTCCGGTCTGGCATATGCCGGAAGCATCACAATTCTTCCGGAAAGTGCCGGGACTCTGCCGCTTTGCCGGGGGATTCCAAATTTTTCTTTAAAATCCGTGTAAATATATCCGATTGGATGTAATTTCAGATTCCCGTCTGGATTCATGCGATCGCTGCAAATGCCTGTTCAATATCTGCGATAATATCGTCCACGTTCTCCAATCCGCACGAAAAACGGATCATGCCGCCGTCAATCCCGGCAGCAATTAATTGCTCTTCCGTCAATTGCCGGTGCGTTTCACTTGCCGGATGCAGAACACATGTCCGGATGTCTGCAACATGCACTTCATTAGATGCCAGTTTCAAACTGTCCATGAATTTGATCGCATTCTCCCGTCCGCCTTTGATGACAAATGAAATCACACCGCTGCACCCCGTCAGATACTTCTGTGCCAATGCATAGCCCTTATCTGATTTCAAACCCGGATAGGTCACGGATTCTACTTTGTCAGAATTTTCAAAATATTCTGCGACTTTCATCGCATTCTCACAATACTGCTTCATTCTTACAGCAAGCGTTTCCAATCCCAGATTTAGCAAAAAGGATGAGTTTGCCGCCGGATAGCATCCAAAATCACGCATTAACTGCATTCTTGCTTTCGTGATATATGCCGCTTTTCCATAAGTCTCTACATAAGAGATCCCATGATAAGACTCATCCGGTTCTACAAACTCCGGGAAATTCCCATTTGCCCAGTTGAAATTACCGCTGTCAACGATCACACCGCCCGTTTGGACTGCATGTCCGTCCATGTATTTACTTGTGGAATGTATCACAATATCTGCACCAAATTCGATTGGTCTGCACAGAATCGGTGTCGCAAACGTATTATCTACGATTAACGGTACATTATGTGCATGGGCAATCCGTGCAAATTTTTCAATATCCAGTACAGACAATGCCGGATTTGCCAGTGTCTCGCCGAAAACGGCTTTTGTATTGGCTTTGAATGCTTTCCCGATTTCTTCCTCACTCGCATTCGGATCAATATAAATGCACTCAATCCCCAATTTCTTCAACGTATAAGAGAATAAATTCACAGTACCGCCATAGATCTCCGGTGTGCTGATGAAACTATCCCCAGCTTTGCAGATATTCAGGATAGACAACAGCGTTGCCGCCTGTCCGGAACTGGTACACATTGCACCGATACCGCCCTCCAATTTTGCAATTTTTTCCTCAATTGCCATTGTGGTCGGATTCTCGAATCTTGAATAGATCAGACTTTTTGTCGGATCATCAAACACAGCGGCAACTTCTTCCGTGGAATCATAAACATACGTTGTACTCTGTACGATTGGCACAACTCTTGGTTCGCCATTCTTTGGATGATAACCTTCGTGCAAACATTGCGTTTCAATTTTCATGAAAAATTCTCCTTAAAAATAATTTTAAAATAATTTCAACAGATTTTTAATTTTTTATATTTTATAATCTATTGATAGTATCTATTATAACATGCTATTTGCAATTTGTCAACGAAAAGGTGAAATCATGACAGATAAAAAATTATTAGAATTCAAAATCAGAATGCAGAAAATCCGAAATATTTTGAAAAATTTAAATGGTCTGAAAATTCTTGAAATTTCTGAAATTCCTTTTGATTTTAAAATTCTGAAAAAATCAGGCTATTATGCGAATCAAAAAATACCCAATTCTAAAATCTCTATATATTCTAAAGCATCCGATCTCTATGCCTGGATCATCCAATGCTTACAACTCGAAGACGGAAAAATCCTGTTTCTTTTACTGGATTCTTTTCCGATTAAAGTAAAAATCCTCAATACAGAAATTGCTGTCAAAAATCTGTGGCAAGCCAGGGAAATCACAATTCTTAATGCACAACAGACTGTACTATCTGAAATCTGCTGTGATTCCAGGGATGAACAACATTATCTGTTTGATTTTTACTATTTATAACAAAAAGGAGAGCTTTATCATGTCTTTAATTCAAAGTCTAAAAAATCTTAAAATCACTGGAATTTTTACAAATGTTTCCGTGCAAATGCCATTCATCCTAGATACTTATTCCGATCCTGAACAGGAAGAACTTGCTGGACTAATCAGCTTGGAAGCACAGAAATGTATTGAGGGAAAAATGGTGTATTTCTATGCTTCTTTTGAATTAAAAGAGAAAATTATGTATCAGAATGGTGATTATGAGCAAATGCGTGAAATACTCCGTAAAGCATCCGGGACATCAGTTACAGTCATACTAGGATATAAGAAAGAAAAACTCAAGACTTTTCAAATAGACCTGAAAAGTCTTGCTGACCACTTTCAGGATCAGAGATTTCTCAAGTTGAAATGCACAGTATATGGCATTAATCACAAAAGCTGCAAAGAATTGTCTGAATAATTCCGACGATTTTTTGATTCCGTCACTCGCTTGACAAATTCCTGATTTTGTGCTATAATAATATTATTAAATATTAATTTCATACTGACGAACGACACACGTTTTATCCCTCAGGATATGTAAATCTGATTACGGTACACTGACGTATTCCGGATTTCTGCATTCCTGATCCGGATTTGATGTGTGTTTTGTTTGTCTGGAAACAGGAGGAAATGTTATGCCAACCAATCAATTTCAAAGATGCATTTTTGCACTGATTACCGTGATCATCACCGTGCATGCCTATGTATTCTACAGTCTCTATGTCATCAACGGTGCAACACTGATGAATGTCACCGGAGAATCCGGCGTTCTTGCGGCGATCAATGCGCAAGGCGGTGTCATGCTTTGCGGAAAATTAGTCCCTATCTGGACTATCGTTCTTGTCGAATTTTGCCTTGCCTACCTGCTGGAAATCTTCGTCGGGAGTCCGGCATCATTCAAACTTGCCTGCAATGTCTTTGACATGCGCTCCACAAATCCCGTGATCTTTGAGACAGCAATTATCTGTGCTACTGTCGGTATCATGTGCCCTGTGATGAGCTTTATTGCCGCATGGCTCTATTATCCTTATTATATGGGGTTCTCTATCATTACATTGCTTGCGAACTGGCTCAAACTTGTTTGCTATAACTTCCCGTTTGCTTTTTTCAGTCAACTGTTTTTCATTCAACCATTCGTCAGAACTGTATTTAAATTACTGTTTCATAAAAATGCTCAGACAAATCCCGAAACTGCATAATACAAAAAGCGATCAGACAAAACTCTGATCGCTTTTCTGATTCCCTCATTAAATAACAAAAAATCCTATGATATTTCATCTAGATTTGCTTTAATCTCTAAATTATCATAATAAAGTAATTTTCTTGCCTGTTCCTGTTCGCCCTCAATAAACAAACGATAAATATCTGATTTTTGAAGATAAATTTTTCCGGCATAGGCACCATAAATATCTATATTAGTAATTATGATATCATTTTCATGTAATTCAGAAATAAAGCCAATCCGATCTGTTTCATCCTCTTCATTCTTGAAAAAATCACAGAACAGGCGTTTTTCAAAACAAATTTTAAGAACAGCTTCCAACAAATTACCATTTGAAACTATCTCAAATTTATCAGGCAAAATTTTTCTGAGCCGAAACAGTTTCTCATGACGATGTGTATCAGGTGAATCTATTTCAAACTGCACAATATCAGTAAAAAACACAAATCCATTAGAATATCCGCCATAATTCTGCTTACTTAATAACAAGCCTGTTTCATCCACAGCTTGAATATATCCTGTGAAAAACCAGTCAGTACTATCACCATAGACAGAAACCATCTGATGATTTTTCATGATTTCCGTTAATACATTCAACATTTTCATATACAATCACCTTCTGATAAAATAAAAAACCATCTTATATAAGATGGTTTCTTAATAATAATGCCGGCACTTATCTGAATTTCCAGGTCGTCGCCAACCAAGTATTTTCGACGTG
>CAMWTO010000166.1 GCA_947177205.1 uncultured Ruminococcus sp.
GAATAAAATAAATCAAACTAAAATAAATCAGAATAAAAAACGCAGAAAGAAGAAAAAGAAATCCCATGGCAGAAAATTTCCGTCACTGTTTCCAAAACAGGGGGACAGTTTCGGGGAGGCGCTGCGAAAAATGGTCTTTCTGGTGTCTTCCACCGTGTTTGTCGTCTGTCTGTTCCTGATCGGACAATATTTCTGGGATAATTACCAGGCACGGCAGATTAATGATCCCATTCGTCTGAAATATGAAAAACTTACCGAGGAGGAAACAAAACCTGTTGTGAATGAAGAATATCAGATGCTTGATGCCGCAAAGTCCATGCTGGAACTCAACAGCGATGTCATTGGATATATTCACATCCCCAACAAAACAGGAGAGGAAGATCCCTATCCGATCAGTTACCCTGTTGTCCAGAGACGAAATGCACTTGATGGCAATGAATATTATCTGGATAAGAATATCAACCGGGAACAAGCCAGAAGCGGTGCAATTTTCATGGATTACCGGAATTTCTTTGATTATATGATTCCGAATGAGGATGAAAACGGAAATCCGTTGGAAACTTATAAGAGAGTTGCAGAAAATTCTCAGAATCTGATAATTTATGGACACAATATGCACGATTTCTCCATGTTCGGCAGTCTGAAATCTTATATCAATACGAATGATTATTATGAAAATCATGCCATTGTGGAGCTGAACTCTAATTTCTTACAGTATAAATATAAAGTTTTTGGTATGATTGTAGTAGATGTGGATGATCAGACAGATACAAAATTTGAATACTGGAACACTATTAATTTCAAAGATAAAAAAGAATTTTATGATTATGTCAATGAAGTCAAACGCCGGACAATCCGTCTGACAGATGTAGACGTCACTTATGGCGATCAGATTCTGACATTGTCAACCTGCAACAGTACGTTTAATGAAGGCAGACTTGTTGTCTTCGCACGGCTTCTGCGTGATGGGGAAGATCTCTATGAAGGATGCACAAGCCGGGAGAATCCAAACGTCAAATGGTCAAACAGCTATTATAAATGGCACAAGAACACTTATGATCCAGATGCAGAATTTGTGCCATACGGCTGATATTTTAATGAATAATTTTAACTAAAAAACTAAGTAACAAGAAAGAGGGCTGAAAAATGGCTTCTAAAAAATCCAAAAAATCAAAACAACTATGGGCAACAGCAGGGATCTGTGCAGCTGTGCTTGTTGTTCTCACAGGTGCAATGCTTGCGTTGAATCATAATAAACCGGATGAAACAGCATCTATGTTAGATACTGACATCCCGGAGCTGACAGAATCAGAAACCGTTCCGGAAATGATGGAGTCACCGGCATTTGATCTGAAGACGCTGACGGCACAGGCAGGGGATACCGGTATGACAAACCAGGTGACAGGACTTGCAAGGAGCATGAAAGAGTATAATGCCGATTCGGTCGGCTGGATCAGTATTGCCGGGACAAAAGTCAATAATCCCATTGTGAAAAGTAACGATGATGCTTATTATTTAGATATGGGATATAATCATGAAAAATACCGTGCGGGAACGGTCTTTCTGGATTTCCGGAATGTCATGGATTTTGACCAGAATACATGGTCTGCCAATTTAATTTTATACGGTCATAATATGGCAAATAATGAGATGTTCGGTTCTCTGAGGAGATACCGCCAGGATCTGGAATATTACAAAGACAATCAATTTATTGAAATTGATTCCAATTATGAACATGCTACTTATGTGATTTTTGCACTGCCGATTACTTACGGCGGAGCAGATGCGGAATGGCGTTACTGGGATCAACTTGAATTTCCGGAACAGGCAGATTTTGATGATTATATCCAACATGCCAGAGAAAAAAGTCTTGTTGCAATTGACAATGTCGATGTGCAGTATGGAGACAAATTAATTACATTATCTACTTGCTATTCTGATGAGGATGATTCCCGTTTTCTGGTAATTGGCAGAAAACTCCGTGAAGGAGAGACTGCAGAAACATTCAAAAATACAAAGCCTACCGAAAATTCTGTCAGCGAATGAGCGAACCAATGCATAAAAATAGTATATTTGTCATTATCCTAGCTATCACAGCAGGTGTTCTTAGTTTATCTGTTAATTTATCACCGGTGAGTGCAGAAGATACACAAGCCGGAGCTGATCCGGAACAGAAATTAAGTTCCGTCCGGATTGTGCATTCTGATCCAAAAATTTCTGAGAATTCCCAGAATTCGGAACAAAAACACAAAACACAAAATCCTGAAAAACAGGAATGCAAGAAAGTCCTGTTAGATGGTTATACCAATTATGAAAGCTTGTCTGCTGTTTCTTATGAGATCATCACAGAATCCCAGAAAACAGAAACTGTCCTGGTTTCCGATCAGTCCCGGAATGATGTTGTCATCTCCGACGAGCCGACACCGTCCGTTGTTTCTGATGTTCAGGAGGGATATTTTGCGTTTTCTACTTATGGCTGGGGGCACTGTGTCGGTTTGAGTCAGAACGGCGCAAATTTCTATGCACTCTATGGTGGGTGGAATTATCAGGATATTTTATTCCATTATTATCCCGGAACAGTCCTGATGAATACTGGTACGGCAGAAACAGAAATGATTACTGTGCAGGAAGTTCCGGGGAATTCGCTTCAGCAGGTCGCTGAAATCGTCAATAGGGAAATGGGAGCATCTTTCAGTACAGAGGCACTCAAAGCGCAGGCTGTTGCAGTCTATACATATATTAAATATTATAACAATGATGCACATGATCTGAAAGGGAAGCCAGACCCTCCGCAGAACGTCATAGATGCCTGTGCATCTGTCCTGGGGGAAGCTTTATATTATCAGGATCAGTTTGCAATGACGATGTTTGGAGCGTCCTGCGGTGGTATTACCGCAGATTCCTATGATATTTTCCAGATGAATCTACCGTATCTCAGAAGTGTCTCCAGTGACTATGATGCGGATTATGATCCGCATTATGGCGATGTCGTTTATATGCCAATAGAAGAAGTCAGAAACAGGATTGAGAACGCTTATCAGATTCATCTTTCAGATCATCCAGAAAATTGGATTCAGTTAATCCAGGGAAACGGCGGTTATGTTCAGCAGGTGAATATTGACAATCAGCTGACTGTCAGGGGAGACGCATTTCGTTACGAACTGGATCTGAAATCACCGAAATTTACTTATATCTGTTCTGTGCCAAATTCGGATGTATCATCAGATTCAGAATCCGAACCAGAACAAGAATTAGAATTAATAGATGCGCCGGAAGTAATTCCGCAATAAATATTAAAAAGCTTTCGCATGAAAAATCAAAATCATGCAAAAGCTTTTTTATTTAGTATTTTAATTTTTATCTTCTAAAATGGCAATCGCTCTGAGATACTTCTGTCTTCTCTCCAGATCATCCGGACGGATCTTGTCTAATCTCGACAAATCACTATTATGCCTCAGATCTGCTAATTTTACAGCCCTTGCAATCGAGTTTTGCTTTATAGCAGCAATATACGAAAAATAGGGGATTGTTTTTTCATGTGTCAGCAGAGAAACAGCCTCCAGAACAGTCTCCGGGAATCCATAATTTTTCAGATCCTGCAATGTATAGGAGCTGTCTTCCACAACATCATGCAGAAGTGCTGTAATAATGGTTTCTTCAGTCTGCATCTGTTCTGCCAGATGAATCGGATGGAATACATAAGGAAGCTGACTTTTGTCTGTCTGATCCTTATGCGCTTCAAAACAGATCTGCATTGCTAATTTTGTGAATTTTGTATAAATTATCATAATTATTATTCCGCAGGTGAATCCTGTACATCTGGTTCCGGCACGGGATCAGGTTCTACATACACTGGCGGTGGGGGAGCTGTCTCCGGCGGATCTGTCGGCTTTGGAGGATCAGTTGCAGGAGGGTCTGTGTGAACCGGCGGCGGTGGTGCTGTTTCCGGTGGATCTGTTGGTTTTGGCGGATTGGTTGCAGGATTTGTCACAGGTTCATCTACCGGCGGAGCTGTCTGCGGTGCGTCGGATGGATTCGGCTCAATGGGTGTAGTAGACGGGCGTTTTGTTTCCGTGACAGTTTCCGGAGTCTGATCCGGATCAGAGTTTGAATGCTGTGTTACCCTGGAAGAAGATTTATCTGCATTTGTTTCTGTTTTTTCCGTATTTGTACTGAACTCCGTTTCACCTTCGCCGGTTGCAGTTGTCACATCGGTTGTGATACTGGAAGATTTTGTATTCTGGTAGGTTGTGTACCGAACTGTCTCATCCGTTTCAAATCCGAAATCAATTTCAGTAGAACTTGTTGTAGAATGTTTTCTTGTTGCCAGTGTCATTTCTGTTATCGTTGTTTCTGATTCTGTTACTGTTGTCGTCTCAGAAGTAATATCGTCCTGAATATAGTCATTTTCCTTTCTTGGACTTCTTTTCGCAAGATTCACAATCCCGAATCCGAGGACAGCAATAATTGCCACAATCAAAATCGCAATCAGAATACCGGGAGCAACTCTGGAAAATCCGGATTCTTCTTCGTCATCATCTTCGATTACATCATTCATGTTCACATCAACATCAATATTGATATTGTCTCTGTCTTGATGTCGTGACATAGTTTATCATCTACCTTTTTTTAGAATCAGCATGATAAGTCATTCATAGCCTCTATTATTCTAGCACAAAATATTTCAAATGTCAATATGTTTAAAAGATTAA
>CAMWTO010000167.1 GCA_947177205.1 uncultured Ruminococcus sp.
CTATTATTTAATTTAATAGTGTGTGAAATAACAGTTTTTCATTTTTTCTGGTGCAATTCTTTTTGCGTCAGAGAAACTTGATACAATTAATTATTTTTTTGATAAAAAGGTGATTTTTATGAAAGATGTCATGAAGAATTTAACTTATGGACTGTGCGTCCTCAGTTCTGTTTCCATGGGGAAGCACAACGCTTGCATCATCAATGCCGTGATGCAGGTTACATCCAGTCCCAACCGGATTTGTTTCGCCGTTAACAAATCTAATCTCACACACGATATGCTCCGGCAGACGGGACATTTTACAATTTCGATCCTGGATCAGACGGCGGATTTTGAATTGTTCCGGCATTTTGGATTTCAATCCGGTCAGAACTGCGACAAATTCCGGGATTATCCGGATTGCAGACTGCTTGACAACTGGACAATGTGCGTGACAAAAGATGTAAATTCGTTTCTTTCCGGAGAAGTCATCCAGGAAATTGATGC
The DNA here is from genome assembly GCA_947177205.1 of uncultured Ruminococcus sp. Taxonomy (GTDB): domain Bacteria; phylum Bacillota; class Clostridia; order Oscillospirales; family Ruminococcaceae; genus UBA3855. The sequence continues at coordinate 487 of CAMWTO010000167.1, forward strand.
CGGGACACATACGCTGTTTCTAGCGGATGTAACAGAATCCGGAATTCTCAGTGATGTGCCGTCGCTCAGTTATGCGTATTATCAGGAACATGTCAAGCCGAAACCGGAAACAGCCGAAAAAATCGGTACGACGGAATCCGGTCAAACCATCTGGCGTTGCAGTATCTGCGGTTATGAGTATATCGGAGATGAACTGCCGGAGGATTTTATCTGTCCGTTATGCAAGCACCCGGCAACGGATTTTGAAAAAATAAATTAATACAAATTTAAAACCGGAGAATCTCAGAAATTCTCCGGTTCTAATATGATTTAATATTATTCAAACATGGGTGTGGATAAATAACGCTCTCCCGTATCTGGCAGGAATGCGACAATCGTCTTGCCATGATTTTCCGGACGTTTTGCCAGTTCGATTGCTGCCCAGACAGCCGCCCCGGAAGAAATCCCGACAAGCATACCCTCTTGTCTTGCAATGGCTTTTCCGGCAGAAAATGCCTGTTCTGTTGTAACAGTTATAATCTCATCATAGATTGCTGTATTTAGCGTTTCCGGGACGAATCCTGCGCCGATTCCCTGAATTTTATGCGCACCGGCTCTGCCCTTGCTCAGAACCGGAGAATCCGCCGGCTCAACGGCAATGATCTTGATATCCGGATTTTTCTGTTTGAGATAAGCTCCCACACCGGAAATCGTACCGCCTGTGCCGATCCCTGCAACGAACAGATCAATCTTGCCTTCTGTATCTTCCCAGATCTCCACCCCGGTTGTTTTTTCATGAATTGCCGGATTGGCGAGATTCGTGAACTGCGACGGAATGAAACTATCCGGGATTTCTTTTGCTAATTCTTCGGCTTTTGCAATCGCACCTTTCATGCCGAGCCTTCCTTCTGTAAGGACTAATTCTGTGCCGTAGGCTTTCATCAGATTCCGGCGTTCAATGCTCATTGTTTCCGGCATGGTAATAATTAATCGGTAGCCTCTTGCAGCGGCAACGGCAGACAGTCCGATCCCAGTATTACCACTGGTCGGCTCGATAATCACACTGCCTGGCTTTAATAAGCCTTTTTCTTCCGCATCATCAATCATGGCTTTTGCAATCCGGTCTTTTGCAGAGCCTGCCGGATTGGCGGCTTCTAATTTGCCCAGAATGGTTGCTTGCAACTGATTGGATTCTTCGATATGCCGGAGTTGGATTAATGGCGTATTGCCGATTAATTCCTCAAAATTTCTATAAATTTTACCCATAGTAAATGCTCCCTTAATAGATTTTATTTCACAGCATCAAATCCGTGCTGAAGATCTTCCAGAATGTCATCAATATGCTCCGTGCCGATTGATAACCGGATAGTATTCGGCTTGATTCCGGCGCTTAATAATTCCGTTTCTGTCATTTGGGAATGTGTCGTAGATGCCGGATGAATCACCAGGGATTTTACATCTGCGACATTTGCAAGCAGTGAGAATAATTCCAGACTCTCCGTGAATTTTGTGGCAGTTCCGGAATCACCCTTAATCTCAAATGTGAAAATAGATGCCGCACCATCCGGGAAGTATTTCTGATATAATTCTTGTTCCCTGCCTGTTGTCAAGGATGGATGATTGACACATTCTACTTGTGGATGATTTTTCAGGAAATCCACAACCCGGAGCGCATTTTCTACATGTCGTTCTAATCTCAGGGAGAGTGTTTCCAGTCCTTGTAATAACAAGAAAGAATTAAACGGCGAAATTGCTGCGCCCTGGTCTCTCATCAGTGTTGTTCTTAGTTTTAAAATATACGCAAGATTGCCGCAAGCTTCTGTGAAGATGACACCGTGATAGGATGGGTTCGGTTTGGAGAGTCCGGGGAATTTGTCATTCTGTGCCCAGTCGAATTTGCCGGAATCAATGACAACACCGCCCATGACAGTCCCATGACCGCCAATAAATTTTGTCGCAGAATGAACAACAATATCCGCACCGTGTTCAATGGGTCGGAGCAGGTAAGGCGTTGCAAACGTATTGTCTACAATGAACGGAATGCCGTGTTTATGCGCAATTTCGGCAATTGCCTCCAAATCAATCACATTAGAATTGGGATTACCAAGTGTTTCAGCGTAAAGTAATTTTGTATTATTCTGAATGGCTTTCTCGAAATTCTCCGGGTCGGATGGATCCACGAAACTTGTGGACAGTCCCTGTTCCCGGAGTGTGTTCTCAAACAGATTATAAGTCCCTCCGTAGAGATTCACAGAAGATACGATATGATCCCCGGCAGTGGCGATATTCTGAACAGCGTACGTAATCGCCGCAGAGCCGGATGCCGTTGCCAAAGCGCCTGCGCCTTTTTCCAGTGCACAAATTCGTTTTTCGAACACATCCGAAGTCGGATTCATCAGTCTTGTGTAGATATTGCCGTTTTCCGTGAGGGCAAATCTTCCGGCAGCAGAATCAGAATTTGGGAATACATAAGAAGTCGTTGCATAAATCGGCACGGCTCTTGCATCCGTAGCCGGGTCAGGGGATTCCTGTCCGGCATGGAGCTGAACGGTTTCAAATCTGTAATTTTGAGAACTCATGATAAAAAACTCCTTAATTTCGTTTAAAATTTAATTTTAAAAATTTTTTTAATTTTCTGACTTTTAAAAGCTAGTAATTTGATAGGCTAAATATATTTTATCATATTTTTTCCCATTTGTCAAATTTTATTTTTTTATCATGCATTAAAATTTTAATTATATTAAATTAATTAATTAATAAAAAGTAGCTACTTCCTGTTCCGGGGCGTTTGTCAATACAACAGACTGCACTTGCAGGACGGGTCCTTTGCCTTGGTAAAGTTTGTGACGCTGGACGGAAATTTTTGCTGTTAATTTTACCCACTGCCGTGTGTCGAACATCTGCGCTTTTTCCCATTCACAGACAAGCCAACAATACTGAATATCTTCCACACAGCAAGTCATGACGTGACGACCTGCGGCAAATGTGTTCTTCGGGAATTTCCTGTCACGGACAACTGCCGCACGGAATGAGACTTTTTTATTATGATATTTTTCCGGTTCTTCCATAATATCCCGGTAGAACAGCGCATAATCCTCATCTTTGATAATGATTTCCTCGGCGTTGATGTCAAACGGCAGGGGGTCTTGAATATCATCATATGCAACTTCACCGTCTGTTGTCTCATAGGCAATCTGTGTCCGCCGGCTGACGCCCCGGACAATTTTATGAAATTCAAGCTGATCCATGGAATTTTTGTCAAACCGATTGAATACGACCAGTTCACTGACGTTGATCTTATCCACGACCAGACTGCGCATGTTGGCATTGTAATTCAGGAATGTGTTGGAATCCACAAAGCACATTGCCTGATAGACAGCCCATTCGACCGGGAGATTCTCAAACAGATCATTGATTGTCCACATGCCGTTATATTCCAGAACGACACGGGTTGCGCCGGATTCTTTGAGAATTTTTTTCAGGTTCTGTTCGTTGAAATCTTCCTGTTCGTCAATGACATACTGGAAAATATTCTGACTGGGATATTTTGAGAAATCATATTCTTCCTCGCCCTCCTCGCAGAGCAGGAGAAGTGTTTTTTCGCCGTTATTGAAACGCTTGTCCTCAAGTGTTTCCTGGATGAATTTTGTCTTACCGCCCTCCAGAAAGCCGACAAAGAGATAAACCGGAATATCTTCGATTTCCTGATTCTGATTATTAAATGCCATAATTTCACCTCATGAATTTAATTATTTTGATAATTTTAACATATTTTAATGGATGATTAAGAGGGTACATTGATTGTACCCTCCTGAATAGATTTCCGGATTATTCAGCGTGGAATAATTTTGCAATCGCAGATTCGTTGATTTTTGAACCAATTACGCACAGCCGTCCCGTTGTAGCGGCGCATCCGTGGCGGACGTCTGGCGTTCCGGGAACGTAATCGTAATGAATCCACTGACCGTCTGTTCCGGCAACAATACCCTTCGCACGGAGAATCATGCCATATGTTTCAGCATCTTCCAGGGATTCCAAAGCGAACTGGATTTCTTCCATGGTGTACTGTCTGGCAGTCTCAGCACCCCAACTGGTGAAAACGTCGTCAGCGTGGTGATGATGATGGTGGTGTTCATGTTCATGATCGTGGTCACAGCAGTGCTCGTGATGATGGTCATGTTCATGAT
>CAMWTO010000168.1 GCA_947177205.1 uncultured Ruminococcus sp.
CAGGAACGTCTTGACGAGCAGGAAGCGCTTGCGATTGCCGCAGAGGGTGCAGCCCGGAAACGTTCCATGCAGGAAGAATTTCTCACGATTGACATTCCTATGACGGGTCTGGCAAACGGGAACAGCCCGGCGCAGAAAAATTCACAGAATCCGCAGGGCATGAGGGAATTTTTTGATATTCCGATTGAAGAAAATCCTGATAAAAATCCAGAATACACACAGGATCTCTCCGGAAATTCCCGGAAAGTCAAAGCCAAACCAAAACCGAAATCCGGTCATATTCCGGAATCCGGAGATAAACAGCTTTCGCTGATGCCGTCCCTGGAAGAATTGATTGAACAAGCGACGGAGAATTCCAAGAAAAGCAAGAAAGAAACAGAACGTTTAGAATCCATGCTTGCTATTGCAGAGGAAATTTCACGCCAGACAGAGAGCAATCCCGTCCAGGAAGTCTATCACATGCCGAAAATTGAATTTCTGAATTGTGGTGTAAGCCATGGAGATGATGCAACGCTCCAGCAGGAATTATTAGAAAAAGCCAATAAATTACATGATGTTCTGGGCAGTTTCAATGTGGAAGTTAAAATTACAAACATTGCAAGAGGACCATCCGTTACGAGATATGAAGTGCAGCCGGCGGCAGGCGTGAAAGTATCTAAAATTACAAATCTTGCGGACGATATTGCGCTGAATTTTGCCGCATCCGGTGTCCGGATTGAAGCGCCTATTCCTGGAAAGCCTGCTGTCGGCATTGAAGTGCCAAACTCTCAGAAAGACATGGTGTCACTCCGGGAGCTGCTTGAATCTCCGGAATTTCAGAAATCCCGGAGCAAACTCACGTTCGGCGTCGGAAAAGACATTGCCGGAAACGTGATTATCGGCGATATTGCAAGGATGCCGCACATGATTATTGCTGGAGCGACCGGTTCGGGCAAATCCGTCTGCACGAATTCGATTATCATGAGTATTCTGTATCATGCGACCCCGGATGAAGTGAAATTAATCCTGATTGATCCGAAGATTGTAGAATTCCGGGTTTATGACGGCATTCCGCATTTATTAATCCCGGTTGTGACAGATCCGAAGAAAGCTGCCGGTGCGCTTAACTGGGCAGTCCAGGAGATGTTGAAGCGTTATGATATTTTTGCGCAGAACAGCGTCCGGAATCTGGAAGACTATAACCGGATCTGTGAGGAAAAGCCGGAATTGGAATTGCAGAAAATGCCGCAGATCGTGATCTGCATTGATGAGTTAGCCGACCTGATGATGACGGCATCCAAGGAAGTGGAAGAAGCCATCTGCCGTCTGGCACAGCTTGCCCGTGCCGCAGGCATGCATCTGATTATCGCCACGCAAAGACCGACAACGGATATTATCACGGGCTTAATCAAAGCTAATATTCCAAGCCGGATTGCATTATCTGTGATGTCGCAGATTGATTCCCGGATCATCCTAGATGTCGGAGGTGCGGAGAAATTACTTGGTCATGGGGATATGCTCTATCTGCCGAGCGGTCAGCCGAAACCTGTCCGGGTACAGGGGTGTTTTGTATCCACGCAGGAAATTGAGAAAGTCGTGAATTTTATCAAATCCCAATCCGAAACGGATTATGATGAGCAGATCATTCACGAAGTAGACCGGATGGCAGTCACAGGCGATAAGAAAAATTCTCATGCAGAAGAAATTACTGTGAACGGTGATGAAGATCTGATTGAACAGGCAATTGAAGTGGTCGTTGCCGCAGGACAGGCATCCACAAGTAATTTACAGAGACGTCTTAGATTAGGATATGCGAGAGCTGCCCGGATCATGGACGAACTGGAAGAAATGGGCATTATCGGACCATACGAAGGTGCAAAGCCACGGCGTGTGCTGATGTCACCCATGCAATTGGAAGAACGTAGAATGAATCAATTAAAAAATAAATAGAATAATTTAAAATATTTATAATTTAAATTCATAGGAGTAGAAATTTATGGCAATTCAAAATCACAAATCGGATTCAAACAAATTAAATAAATTAAACAAGGAACCCAAAACAAAAAATAAGATTATTTATGCAATTCTGGTGACAATTCTGTCTGCTGTTGCCTTGATTACTGGCAGATACAGCGTTTCCGAAGAAAATCAGACAGTACAGTCAGATCAGGAAATCACATTAGCAGACGCAGAATTTCAAGTACATGTGATTGACGTCGGACAGGGTGACAGTATTCTGGTCTGTGCGGACGGTGAAACAATGTTGATTGATGCCGCAGAATCTAAGTCAAGTACGGAAATTCTGGATTATCTGGCGTCCCAGAATGTCACGGAACTGAATTATGCGGCAGCAACGCATATGCACGCCGATCATATCGGAAGTTTTCCGAAAGTCCTGGAACAGATCAAACCGGAACATGTGATTGAGCCGGTCTATGCGGATTCCCTGATTCCGACTACGAAAACTTATGAAAGATATCTGGATGCAGTCGAAGCAACTGGTGCAGAATATACAGCGATGAAAGCCGGAGACAGTTTCACGCTCGGCAATGCGCAGATCACAGTCCTTGCGCCAGTGGACGAATCTGCAAAGGATCTGAATAATACTTCGCTTGTTCTACGGATTCAATATGATGATATTGTTTGTCTGTTCACAGGCGATATGGAAGTCCAGGAAGAAAAAACAATCCTGGGAAATCTTGAAAATTTGGGATTATTAAAAGCAACTTTCCTCAAAGCCGGGCATCATGGCAGTGATACTTCTTCGGGTGAGGATTTCTTGGCACAGGTTCAGCCAAAATATGTAGCAGTTTCCTGTGGTGTGAATAACAAATACGGACATCCGGTACAAAGCACATTGGATCATCTTGCTGTCTGGACGGATCAGATTTATATTACTGCACAGCAGGGAGATATTGTATTTTATTATGACAAAGATACAAAATCTTGCGATATTACCACGAGTGGCAAGGAGTCATGAAATTTTCGATGAAATACAGAACAGATCGTTTTGAAGGTGAATTTGCGATACTGGAATATGATACGGAATCCGGACAGGCATTTATTTCTGTGTTGAAAACCATGCTCCCGGAATATCTCAAAGAGGGCGATATTCTGGAATTCACCGGAACAGACTGGAAATTATGCCGGGACGAAACAGAATCCAGGAGACAAACACTTGCAGAGCGCAGACGACGTCTTCTTAAGATCAGAAATCAGAATTAGAAAAATCAGAAAAAAACAGGAGCATTCATTTTATGAAAATTTTAATCATCGGCGGCGGCGCAGCCGGCTGTTATGCCGCTGTCCATGCTGCAAAGGCAGGACATGACGTGACGATTCTGGAGAAAAATAAAATCATCGGCAAAAAACTCCGGATTACAGGAAAAGGCAGATGCAATCTGACAAATAACTGCGGCTTGCAGGAATTAATCCAGAATGTCCCCCGGAATCCCAGATTTTTGTATAGCGCATTTTCGGCGTGTTCTCCGCAGGATGTCATGGCATATTTTGAAAATTTAGGTGTAGCACTCAAAACAGAACGAGGCAATCGGGTGTTTCCGGTGAGCGATCAAGCAGCTGAAATTGTCGAAGCGTTTTATCAAGAATTAAAAAGACTGCATGTCAGAATTTTGCATGAGACAGTGACAGAATTGTTAACGGAAGACCAGAATTGCAAGGGTGTCCGTTGCGGTGAAAAGATTTTCCGGGCGGATCGGATTTTGTTAGCTACCGGAGGAGCAACTTATCCGGGGACTGGCTCAGAGGGGGACGGTTATCGGCTTGCACAACAGGCAGGACACAGGATTGAACCACTTCAGCCGTCGTTAGTGCCGTTGGAGACACTGGAGCGGGATTGTGCTGAGATGATGGGGATTTCTCTGAAAAATGTCACGCTGACGCTCCGGAAAGAAAATAAAATTCTCTATCAGGAACAAGGGGAAATGTTGTTCACGCACTTCGGTGTTTCGGGTCCTCTGGTACTGAGTGCGTCGGCGCATCTGGATTTTCATGCAGATCCGGACGCAGGAAAATTCCATAAATTGCAAATTGATCTGAAACCTGCATTGACCTTGGAACAGCTGGACAAAAGATTACAACGGGAAATTGCGGCGAATCCCAATCAGCAATTGTCCAGTCTGTTGAGAAAGCTTGTCCCGGCGAATATGGTCATGCCGTTGATTGACAGATTACAGATACCGCCATATCTGAAAAATCATTCTTTGACGAAACAGCATAGAATCCGGATTTGTGAGAAATTAAAAAATTTTGAATTCACCGTTCGGCAGACCAGACCCATCGAGGAGGGAATTATCACCAGGGGCGGAATTTCCTGCAAAGAAGTCAATCCGAAGACAATGGAATCCCGATTGATTCAGAATTTGTATTTTGCCGGGGAAATTTTGGATGTAGATGCTTATACTGGAGGATTTAATTTGCAGATTGCATTTGCCACGGGATTTCTTGCGGCGAAAGCCATGATTCAGTAATTTTCATTTATTCAATTTTATTAAATTAATTTTTGATAAATTTCACTTGATTTTTTTAATTTTTTGAAAAAAATTTTGATGATATTTTTTCAGACACTTGACATTCTGATTTTTTTATGTTATAATAATAAAATCCAGTATTGG
>CAMWTO010000169.1 GCA_947177205.1 uncultured Ruminococcus sp.
TCACCACTGGACGGACTGGACGAATTACGAATCCTGGAAAATTATATCCCTTATAATATGAGCGGCAAACAAAAGAAATTGAAGGGAGCTGATGAAGATGGAACATCGGATAACGGCTGAGGCAAAGTTTCAGACCAGAGCCGAAAATGATGATCCAGTGATTGAGGGCTATTTTGCAGTTTTCAACAGTGATTATCATATCTGCAACGGACTGAGCGAAAGCATCGCTCCTGGGGCGTTTCAAAATGCGTTGCAGGCAGATATTCGGGCATTGATTAATCATAACACCACACTTGTTCTGGGACGAACAACAGCCGGCACATTGGAATTGCGAGAGGACGATCACGGATTATGGGGTAAAATCCGTATTAATCCCAATGACAGTGATGCTATGAATATTTATGAGCGTGTAAAACGTGGAGACGTATCGCAGTGTAGCTTTGGTTTTGAAATTCTGGATGAAACAGTTACACATCGTGAGGACGGTTCGACGCACTGGACAATCAATGCTGTGAAATTGCACGAAGTCAGTTGTGTGACATTCCCGGCATACGAAGAAACCGCAATCCATGCCCGGAAACAGGATTATGAAGCAATACAGAAACGGAAACTGGATTGCTGGCGTGAAATGATGCAAAGCAAGCTGAAAGGAGCAAAAACATGCTGAAAGCATTAATGTTGAGAAAAAAGTTGGATGACAAGAAGAAAATTCTAGAAGAATTGCAGAAAACAGCGAAAAATTTGCAGATCCGTGAAACAGAACTGGAGCAGTCTATTGCCGAAGTGCAGACAGAAGAAGAACGCACCGCCGTAGAAAATGCTGTTGACGCATTCGAGACGGAAAAGAGAAATCATGAATCGCAGACAACTGCATTGAAGAAAGAAATTGCTGATCTGGAGCAGGAGCTGTCAGAATTAGAAGAGAAACAGCGTTCTGCAAATCCACAGCGAGAGGAAAGGGGTTCACACATGACAACAGCGGAATTTTTTGGGATAAGTATGCAGAAACGGGAAGCATTCTTCAGGAATCAGGAAGTCAGAGACATGCTCCAGCATGTCAGAACGTGCATCCGGGAAAAACGCAGTATTACAGGTGCAGAGCTGACCATTCCAGAAGTCATGCTTGAGCTGATTCGCCAAAATATCCCCACATATTCAAAAATGCTGAAACATTTGCATCTGGTACATGTTCCCGGCAAGGCACGTCAAAACATCATGGGATCTATCCCGGAAGCAATCTGGACAGAAGCGTGTGGCAAGCTGAATGAGTTGTCCATACAGTTTAACAACGTGGAAGTGGACGGTTACAAAGTCGGCGGTTATTTTGCAGTGTGCAATTCCGTTCTGGAAGATTCGGACATCAATCTGGCAACAGAACTGATTCAGGCATTGTCCAAATCCATTGCATATGCCCTGGATAAAGCCGTTCTGTATGGTACGGGTAAAAAAATGCCGTTGGGCATTGTCACACGCCTTGCACAGACAGCAGAACCGGGATCTTATCCAGATACAGCTAGAAAATGGGAAAATCTGAGTGCAACACATCTTCTGGCAATTGATGAAACGACTACTGGGCTTGATCTCTACCAGGAATTAGTGCTTGCTACTGGTGTTCTGGACAATGATTATAGCAGCGGCGATCTGTTCTGGGCAATGAATCCTAAAACATATACAAAACTGCTTGCCAATGCAATGTCTGTCACCAGTGCAGGTGCGATTGTTTCCGGACAGAAAAATACAATGCCGGTAATTGGCGGAACGATTGAAAAGCTGAATTTCATTCCAGATGATGTCATTATTGGTGGCTATGGTGATCTGTATCTGTTGGCGGAAAGATCCGGCGTGAAGTTGGCACAGTCCGAGCATACTCGTTTCATTGAGGATCAGACCGTATTCAAGGGTACGGCACGTTACGACGGCATCCCGGTTATCCCAGAAGCATTCATTGCGGTTTCTATCGGTGGATCTGTACCGACAGCGACAATGACGTTTGCAACAGACAGTGCAAATGCTAACACATGATGAAAAAATTTCCCTGCTGAAAATACAGCTGGGAATTACAACAACAGCATTTGATGCAGTTCTAGGATTCTATCTGAATGCCGCCTGTATCGAAATTACTAGAGAGGGAATCACCTTGACAGATGATGATCTGCATCTTGAATTGATGTATGCGGCTTGGCTTTGGCGAAAACGTGACACCGGGGAAGCAATGCCCCGGATGTTACGCTATCAATTAAATAATCGTGTATTCGCAGAAAAAGGGGGGTCACATGGATGATGTGTTGATTCTCGTGAAACAAGTAAAAACGCAGGATGAATTTCACATACAGCATGACCAGGAAAAACAACGTCAAATTTTCTGCAAGGTGCATTCCGTATCTCGTACCGAATTTTTTTCAGGCGGACAGAATGGCTTGCATCCGGCTTTTGTGTTTGAAATATTCCCGGCGGATTATCATTCAGAGCCGGAGCTGATCTTTCATAATGTTCGATATGCGATTTATCGGACGTTCCTGAAAAATGCTGACACACTGGAGCTGTATGCGGAACAGAAAGGCGGCGTGCAATGACTTATAGAGAAATTGCGGAAATGCTTGCTACAGTTGGATTGCCGTTTGTCTATCATCACTGGGAGGACAATTCTGCGCCACCATTGCCGTATCTGGTGTACCTGTTTCCGAGTCGGGATGATTTCTATGCAGATAATTCCAATTATCAGGCAATTGTGAATCTGAATATAGAATTATATTCAGATCAGAAAGACTTTGCGATGGAACGAAAACTGGAAAAAAATCCTGCGTAAGAACGCAATCCCATTCAGCAAGACAGAAGCATATATCACATCTGAAAAGATGTATGAAGTACTATACGAAACAGAAATCATTCTAGATGGTGATGAATAATGGCAGGGATTAGTATAGACGATATGGCAGAAGAAATCATGGATGGCTTGCAAGAGTATTCAGAACTTGCAGATTCTGCTATGAAAAAAGCCGTCCAGAAAACTGCGTCACAAGTCCGGAAAGAAATTTCAGAAAATGCACCGGAACGCACAGGAAAATACGGTAAAAGCTGGACGACTAAGAAAGTGGCTGAAAAAAGCCACAGTTTACAAATAGTAGTTCATTCCAAGAATCGTTACCAGATCGCCCATTTATTGGAGAACGGACACGCTAAGCGAAACGGCGGCAGAGTAGAAGCACAGCCGCATATCGCTCCGGCAGAAAAACACGGATCTGAAAATTTTGACGAGCTTTTGAAAAAATATCTGAATTAAGGAGCGTTTTTAATGGCAAAAGGTACAAAGAAACAAAATAAGGTAAAATTTGGATTGAAAAATGTGCATTACGCTAAAATTCTAGGATGGTCTGAATCCACCACAACAGGCGAAAAGCTTCCTAATTATGCGCCGCCTGTCCCGATTCCGGGAGCAGTATCGCTTTCGATTGACGCAAACGGTGAATCAGAAAATTTCTACGCTGACAACACGGTTTACTATGTGATCAACAACAACTCCGGCTATGAGGGCGATCTCGAAATTGCTTTGATGGAAACTATTTTTGCTGTCGACATTCTCGGTGAAAAAATTGATAACAATGGACTTCAAGTGGAAAATACAAATGCTGAACTTTCAGAATTCGCATTATTCTGGGAATTCGATGGTGATCAGAATCATATCCGGCATGTAGCATATCGTTGTGCAGCATCCAGACCGGGAATTAACGGTAATACAACGGAAGACTCCAAGACACCGGAAACAGACACAATTTCTCTCAAAATGCTTTCACTTCCAAATGGTATTGTTAAGGCTAAAACAACTGTTGCCACCGATGAAACAGTCTACAAAGAATGGTTCAAATCTGTTCATATGCCCGAATTTACAGAGGGAAATGAAACAGTTACAGCGTCAGAACAATCCTAAGAATGAGGTGATCGCATGGCAATCAAGAAAAATATTACAATTGACGGCTTAGAAGTGCCATTCAAGGCGAGTGCAGCTGTGCCTCGTCTTTATCACCTGAAATTCGGACGGGACATCTACAAAGATCTTGCAATCCTGCAAAAATCCGTCAAAAATGGCAATGCTGAAAATTCTGAAATGGATATAGAAAGTCTGGAGATGTTTGAAAACGTTGCCTATATCATGGCAAAACATGCCGTTCCAGATAACGTGCCGGACAGTCCGGATGTCTGGCTAGAACAATTCAATACATTCAGTATTTACGAAATTCTGCCAAAATTGATCGAACTCTGGGGGCTAAACGTAGAAACACAGGCACAGTCAAAAAAAATCTCGCCCGATTGACAGGGAAATGACAACGCCACTGTTTCTGCTCCGCTGTAAACAGATCGGCTTGTCTCTTGATGAATTGGAGCTGCTAACAATAGGGATGGTCAACGATATGTTTATCGAAAAAGAAAATGACGAGTACAAATATCCCTACAAGGCACGGCAATCTGATTTTGATTCGTTCTAAGTGAGGTGACAGCGTGGCGAAC
>CAMWTO010000170.1 GCA_947177205.1 uncultured Ruminococcus sp.
ACATGGGATATGCCGGAACATGTGATTCCAGAATTGCCAGAAGATTCCATTGCTGTGGGATTTCAGCGTGAAGTGCCGTCTGCAGTCCTGATTTTGACAGAGACCGGGACATCCCCGGCAATTGATCCAGTATTTGAAGATCTGGAGGAGATTTCATATCCCGGTACAAACAGAAATTTTCACCGGAGAATTGCGCTTGCCAAAGAAACATTTGAAGTGTTCCGGAATGCCCTGGAACATGGCTTTGAAAAAGCCGCCGTCCGGTTGGAACTAAATCTGGATGACTATGGCTATTATGAATCTGAGGCTTATCTGTATGGTGATGAAGATGACGAACCGGATTATAGCATTGAACTTGTCTGGACAGATCTGAAACGTGACGGCAACACCGTCCGGGCATATGTCACACAGGAATTTGCGACGCTCCCGGACTGTCACGCCGGAGATGAAATTGAATTTACGGAAGAAAACACAGCCTCCTGGGCATTGATCCTTCCAGACAGCGATGAGGCAATCACGCAGGAGGAGGCATATCTGCTGTTATGAACATGAAACGGATTGTATTCGTAGCCGCCGGCATCCTGATTATGCTCGTGATTATGGGATTCACGCTCCACAGCATGACCCGCATTGATGAACTCAATCAGAAACATCGGGAACAGCAAAAAGGGGAGGCGCTTGCCTCCCGGCTGGTCACAACCGTTGCGACAACAAGCGTGTGGGATGCGCTCAGATCGACCGAAACGGAGACGATTGCACCGGAGGAAAATTCCGAGAATTCGGAGAACCTGGAACAGCCCCTGGAATCCGGAGCAGAACCGGAATTTTCTGATGATGTCAGGCATGAGCCGGGCATGATTTCCCAGAATCAGACAATCACGGAAACGCAGATCATTCATTAATTAAATTAATTTAATTAAATAATATAATAATATAACAAGGAGCTGATTGCTTGAAACCCAAAAAAAGCACCGCCATGCGTGTTTTCGTTCTGATTATGGCTTGCATTATGTTACTCGGATTTTTTATTCTGCCATTACTGCAAAATTAATTAAAAATCATAAAAAAGCGGTCAGTTTTCTGTCTGACCGCTTTGCGTATTATATTGATAGAAATTTAATTTAATCTGACCCATCCTGCACCGGATTTGAGTTTTCCCCATTTGACACCGCTCGCATCCGTTTTTTCCTGTACAATCGTAAATGTACCATTTGAGCCGACTGTACCATTGGAACTACCGCCCGGTTCAGAATAAATTCCGGCAGAACCACTCAGCGAAACTGTATAATTAACTGTAACAGCTTCCCCGCCTCCGGCACTGTTTTCCGAAACGGTAGATGTCAGCGTCGTCGGATTGCTTCCGTCTCCGGCAGTTGTCAATGGTGGTGCAAGTGTGGCAAGTTCCGATTCCGTAGAAATGTACGCCGGCGTTGTACTTGCCGGTCTGTCACTGCCTGCTGTCATTTTCGGGATTTCTTCCGTCTCCTGCTCCGGCGGTGCAATCGTATTGTCCGTTTCAATCGGCGGAACATCCTGCTCAGGATCTGCCGTTTCTTCCTCTGTCGGATTCAGGATTTCATCCGGAATGGGATCTGTCTGAGAATTGTGATTGGGATCTTCTGTCGGCGCTTCTGTAGGGATCAGATTGCCGTTCTCATCCGTGGTCATTTCGATCTGAATCACATGATCCAGATCCGGATCATCAGATGCCGCACCGCCCAGGCTCATAAATGCGGCTACTAGCAAGGCAATAATCACAAGCAGCAGCAGAAAAATCAGCACAACCCTGGTAACTTCGGGATCCATACCGGGCTTTTTCGAATCATCTTTTGACTTTGGCATACTTTCAGCTTCTTTCTGTGTAAAAAATTTAAAAAAAACAAAACATATTCCGGTTATCAGGCACTTTCTATTATACCATAAATCCGGCTGGATTTTCTATTCGCAAATTTCACAAAATCATGATACAAAATAATCTGATTTTCGACAGATATACTACAAATTCCGTTCGTCGCAGAAAAAAACAGAAATTGCAAGCCGGATCAGAACACAATCCGTTCTGAAACAAATATCCTGAAAAAATGCCCCTGTACGGGAAAATACAGGGGATTTGACAGGATATTTTATATGATTTATGATCGATGATTTTTTACATCCTGCTTTTTCTGTTTTATACAGATGATCACTGCCGTGATAATCAGCGGCATCATACTGATAACGCCAATATACATAGGTCCAAGAATGGCTTTGTCTGTATATTCGGGTTTTGTCAGATAACCAAATATGGTAAATGCATTGATTGCACCATGCAGCAGGGACGGCGCCCAGATAGTTTGTGTCTTTTCATAGACATAATCGACCAGAATCCCCATCACGCTCCCAAACACACAGAATACAAGCAAGCCCAGTACCGGTGCGCCGATATACTCTTTTCCGTATTCATAGCCGGCAAGAAGCATAGCAGGCCAATGCCATGCGCCCCAAACCGCACCGCCAACGATGCGCCCCCTGTTCACGCCGAACCGTTCTTTCAGATACGGATACAGAACACCTCTCCAGCCGACTTCTTCTCCCAGCGCCGCAAACATATTGAAAAACGGCGCAACGGTAACTGCCAGGATGGCAGTGACTGCAAGATACATCGGAATTGTGATGCCCTGTGCTTCGAGCTGTTTCAATGCACCTTGCTCTTCCAGAATGCTACACGCAGTCTGAAAGTCAGAATCAAACGCATCCGGGAACACGGCAAAGAAGAGTCCGCCGCCGAGGATGCTCAGCAATGCCGGCATCCAAAGTGCAAAAAACAGATACTGGATCTTTCCTTTCAGATGCGGCTTCCAGCCCATTCCCCGAAACGGGACTCTTGCAATCACTGCACCCAGAAAAGGCATGTACATGCAAATCATCAGAATCACAGAAAATGTGCTCTGGTTTCCATTATTTGCGAACACACTTCCCACAATTTGCAGAATCCAGGCAAGACCAAAAGCAAAAGCCAGATAGATCTTGAATTGCTTGCTACTCATTTCAATTTTGTTCATAATAAAATTCTTCCTATTTAATCTTTATCATTTCTGTGCTGATACGCATAACAGCATACCCAGACGCAGGGAATGCAGAGCATCAGAAACAGCACCACAGAACCCGAAACTGCCGGAATATCTAGAATAATCCCCAACAGCAGAAGCAACATGGAACAGATACCGAAGATGACAAACAGTTTTCCGGCAAATCTATGTGTCACTCTCCAGCACGCTTCATTTTCAAGTGTCCATTTTACTCGGAATCCAAGAAAGTGATTCTGCTGGATGACCGGCATGTAATTCCCCATAACAATATACAACAGACTGAAACTCCCGAAGAGTATCCAGATGAACGAACCGGATTCTAACTGATCACCGATCTGGATGCCGGATCGCATGGTAAACAGGACATCCCAGTGCAGCACAACAAAATAAATCATAAACGCAAACTGCGTGATTCCAGAATATTTTACATTTTCTTTTCCTATATATTTCCGGATCTGAGGAAAGAACATGCAGAACAGCAGGGGCAGGACAGTCGTAAACATCCCCGTCCAGCGAGAACCCATGCCGTCGCAGACCCAGTTTAAGTTAAAATGCGTGGGGATCACTTCCGGGAGCTGCAAAATATACAGCAAGCTGATGATGACATTAACAATCGCAATTATCCAGGATATTACATTAATTTTATTCTGTTTCATAATTTTCCTCCTCTTGTTGAGACTGCCCGAACAGTTGAACGATGGTTTTCAGAAAATCCTGAAACACGGTCGTATTCAGCCGGTAGGTAATCGTCTGTTTTTCCTTGTGAGCGAGAATCAATCCGGCTTCACGCAGGATTTTGAGATGATGGGAGATCGTCGCACCGGACACATTGAAATTGGCACAGATCTCGCCGGCAGTGAGATCTTTTTTTTGCAGGAGCGTCAGGATTTCCCGTCTGGTAGGATCAGCAAGTGAATTCCAGACATCTTTCATTGGATCACTTCTTTCAGATTGGATTAAAATACTATTTATAAATATTAGTATTTAGATCATGATCTAAATACTAGTTCTAAAAAAATCCGTTAGCCGGATGTTTTTAGTATTTAGATCTTTATCTAAATAGAGTATAGCATAATTTTTTCAGTTTGTCAAGTAGTTTTTGAAAAATATTTAGAAATTCATCAAAATACAAAAAATGCCATCTGATATCAGACGGCATTTTTTTTACTATTCAGATCATGTTTCCATCAATCCAGCATCCTGCAAAGCGGTAATGATCGCATTCACCTGTGTTGCAATTTCTTCCGGCGTTGCGGTGGTTGTCGTTAATGGAGCAACGGCGGCGGCAGGTGTAATTGTACCAGTTGGACCTGTTGGACCAGTCGGACCAGTCGGACCAGTTGCACCGTCTGCGCCGGTCGCTCCTGTCGGACCTGTTGCACC
>CAMWTO010000171.1 GCA_947177205.1 uncultured Ruminococcus sp.
TGATGCCGCAATTTGGATTTGTTTTGCTGACAAAATTATTGTTGGATGCTACACCACCCCATTTGTCAACAATTCCGAAAAGTGTCTGGAAATTTTCATCAGATGCTTCATAAATATACACAGAATCTCCGTAATTTTTCAGTGTTTCTTCTGAATTTGAGAAATCCAGTGTATTCAGCAGAGTTTCTTTGCCCACCGTCGAAGAAGTCCCATCTTGTGGAATCTCCAGTATTTTTGCGGCAAGCGTATTCAGATTCTCGTCTGCCGTCGCTGGTACGCCCATCGTTGTCAGATTCTGTGCAATCACTGCCGCAGTATCGGCTAATTGATCCGCAGTCTGATTCCATTTTGCAATCATGTCTGATGTCAGGGTGTCCAGAATTTCGATATTTTTATGCCAATGTGCCTTGGAAGCAGCAAGATTCCATGTATCAATGTCATTGATACTCAGTGAGTTGAGCGTTGTAAAATTGACATGTGTGTGTGATGTTTTACTAATATTTGCAGTTAATTCTTCTACATAGTCAATTGTGGCATAATTTGTTAAATCCACACCATCAAGCGTTCCGGCTTGTCCTTCCTGACCATCTTTCCCATCCAGTCCGTTATGCAGCGTGATAGTATGGACACCGATTGCGTCCGTGATCATAATAATTGCTCCATCGTCGGTCTGCTCTGTGGTGACAACGGGACTGAATCCGTCAACACCATCTTTGCCGTTCTCACCAGATTCCCCCTTTTCTCCAGGGATTCCCTGGATACCTTGCTGTCCGGGTTCTCCGGGATCACCCTTGTCGCCTTTTTCACCTTTTTCGCCCTGCAAGCCCTGTTTCCCAGATTCTCCTGATTCACCATGTAAACTTGCTAGCCAGTCGGTTTCCGAGCCTACAAAGCCATTCTGGACGGCAATTTCATAAGCAGACAAGCCATCTGTTCCGTCTTTGCCTGGTTCTCCTGGATCGCCCTTATCACCTTTATCGCCCTTTTCACCCTGAATCACGGATGAATCCGGAATTTCCGGCAGTCCCTCTCCGGTGATGCTTTCCCGAACGATCATGTCCGACAAATCAAACTTGATAATCAGATCGTCATCCTGAATTCCCCGGATTTCGATTTTCAGTGTGCCGGGGACTGCCGTGAAATACTCATCCACTTTCCAGGTCAGAAAAATAGAATCCTGATCAATCTGCTTTTTCAGCGTCTGCTCGACCAGATTTCTGGCGGAATTGACGGCACGCAGAAGAAAACTGCATTCTGATAAATCCGTATCATGGTAATTTTTATCTATCTGAAATGTTAGATAATCCGCATTTTTTTCACCTGTTGCCAGCAGATGCCGCACGGATGACATGTCAATATATTTTTGATTTGCTTTCAGAAGCATACTTAACCTCCATTCAGTGCATTCCAAAGTGCATTAATCTGGTCTTGCTGATCTTGAATTGCATTCCATTGGTCAGTCTGATTCTCAGATATATCTTTCATATTACCGGACATGTTTCCCATCTCCGTTCTGAGATTGCTTTCCGTTCTGTTGATCTGTGTTTTCAGTCGTTCTCCCATACGGATTGCCTGTGATCGCTTGCGAGCCTGCGAGAGCGTCCTGGAGTCCTCTCCGACGCATCTTATCTGCTGTCCGCCCCGGAATTTCCATGTCATATTGGTGATGGTCGTGCCGTAGCTTGTGCCGTCTTTGTCCGTAATCTGGATGTACTGCCCCAGATGCAAGTATTCTTTCCCGTGATAAGTTCCAGAAAACGGGCGGATTTGGATATACCGCTGATAAAAAGCCAATGATGCGACAATTGGCATCATATCAGCTTTAAAGTATTTGTAACTATATTCCACAAATGGGTTGTTCTGGATAACAATTTCTGTATTAATCACACCATTTTCTGTATTTTTTCCGGTGTCGCAATACCGCCATTGTCTGTCCTCCAGAATGACTTTGGCGGAATACAAGTAAACCCGAAATCCAGCGATTTCAAGAGAATTTTGTTCAAATTCTGAAAAATCCAATATTTTTGAGTGAGAGCCATTTTTCCAGATGTTTTCAAACAAGCAAAATTGGGGATTCCCATTTGCATCCGCCTGTACAAATCCGCCCATATATTCCGCAAGCCAGGAGACATAGTCCCGGATATTGTCTGACTGTTCATCAGAATAAATTGAAATATGGCGATTTTCGCTGAAATCTACTTTTACATCCCAAAAATACTCTGGAATTTCATAAGCGTCAAAACGTTTGTCTGCGTTTGGGATTTCCGTTACATTTGGATTATCTTTAAAATTCGGTTTCAAAAGATTTCCATGAAAATCTATCGCAAATTCGCCTGCCACAACTTTTATTGCGTTGTATGCATCAAATATTCCGTTACCTCTACCAAATCTTTCAAAGATTACATTCTGACTGCTATTGAACGCCGAATTATCTAGAAGACAAATATTATCAGAAGCGGAAATTGTAAAAATATCGTCTTTTTTTGCGACTGTTGTCACATTGAAAACGCCCCTTTTTCCGCCATCTTCCGGCGGATGTTCGCCGAACCAGGAATATAAGATGATTGCCCCACCGTAAACGTCATAACGTCCGATATTCTGGTCTTTTATCCGGATTTTCACTGACAGTTGCGCCGGAGAAACACACCCGAAACCAAATGTATTTCCGTTGACGCACTGGGATGTAACGGACAGCGAATTTTGGATGATATCGCTTTCCGGAATCTCAAAAGTTCGTCCATCCGGCAGGAAAAGTTCTAGTCTTGCATGTTCTTCAATGATCATGTTTCAAACCTCCTCAATCGTGAACGAAACTGCATAAAGTGCGAATGTTTCGGACGTTTCATTCATGATTTTTGTCACAGATATATCAGAAGTTACCGTGAAATTACCTGATTTTTCGCCGTCCGGATTCTGGAAGATACAATAAAATTCCGGCTGTTCCAGGATTTCCATGAATTGTTCATATTCATCACCATAAATTTCAGCAGTCACAGCAATCCGCTTTTTCTGCATCCGGACAGGGTAGGTGATTGTGTGTCCTGATTCACTGGTAAATTGATTTTTCAATGAAAAATTAGACAAGTCATAGCCGGAAATCCGAGAAATAGCAAACAGATCTTCTTCTGAAACTCCAATCTTTAGATATGCCATCAGACACTCACACCTCCTGTAATGGCGTTTGCCTCGTCAATTGCCTCAATCACAAAATCCTTGATTTCCGTATCACCGATATAAATATTGAATCTCGGACTGATCTGCTGATTTTTCGATAATTCAAACTGCGAATTTTCATGTCTTTCCGGCGTGCTTTGAATCTGATTGTAAACTGTCGAATACTGCGGAACTGCACTGTTTCCAAAACTTGCAAGAATCTGTTCAAATCGTGCAATAAAATGATCCGCATTCAGTGTCACCATGAGTTGATCAAGCTGTGCCTGTATTTCCGCTGTGATTCGCTGGTCGTCAAGATCCGGAACATTGTTCACAGGATTAAAATTTCTAAGGATTTCAATCTGTTGTGTAAACATCTGTTTTTCTGAAAATTTTTCCGGAAACTCGTTTAATTCTGACAATTCAATTTTAGGATTGCTGAATGTAATTGGTTCTGGTTCTGAAACGTTGATTTTCGGAGATTTCAAATCAATTTCCGACTGTTCCGGAATTTCAGGCAATTCCACGTCTGGATTGCTGAATGCAATCGGTTCAGGGTCTGAAACATTGATTTTCGGAGATTTCAAATCAATTTCCGACTGTTCCGGAATTTCAGGCAGTTCCACATCTGGATTGCTGAATGCAATCGACTCTGGTTCTAAAACATTGATTTTAGGTGATTTCAGATCAATTTCTGACTGTTCCGGAACTTCGGGCAGTTCTATGTCAGGACTGCTGAATACAATCGGTTCAGGGTCGGAAATAATGATTTTCGGAGATTTCAGATTAATTTCAGCCTGTTCTGGCAACTCAAGTAATTCTGTTTCAGGCTTTTCAAATTCTAGGGATTCAGAATCCGAAACGCTGATTTTGGGTGGATTGATTTCAATTTCTGATTGTTCCGGATTCGTAATTTCCGGCACTTCTATCTGGTTTGACAGATTTTTCAGACTACTGTTAATTTCGTCTGCTGTTTCATCAGTGGTATCTTCCACACCAACTGCTACACCAGGAAGCAGAAATTTTCCGATTTCATCACGCATTAACCGGGACGGCGAATGAATCCCGAAAAAGTCCTTGAATCCGTTCCAGAGTTCATCACAAACCTGCGTTACGGTGTCCCAGATTGCACTAAGCCCCTGCACAAGACCGTCTGCGATTCCGCCCA
>CAMWTO010000172.1 GCA_947177205.1 uncultured Ruminococcus sp.
ATATTATTATAGCACAGAAATTTCATTTTGTCAAGTGTTTTTTGAAAAAAATTTCAAATTTTTTCAAAAATTCTTGAAAACATCAAAAAAAGCCCGTGTTTTCAAAAAAACGGGCTTTTTAAAAATTTTAAATTTATTCTTTCGGCTGAAGAACAGCATAGCCTTCATCCGCACGCTGATATACCACATTCACATTCCCGGTCTCTGCATCCTTGAACATAAAGAAATTGTGTCCGAGCATATTCATCTGGAGAATAGCTTCTTCTGCAGTCATGGGACGCATTTCAAACTGTTTGTAACGGATAACGGAAATATCTGTCTCCTCCACAGTGTCTGTGAATTCCTGCTTGAATGCGTTGTCTTTCAGACGTTTTTCAAGGCGTGTCTTGTTTTTGCGGATTTGACGGATGATCTTGTCAATTGCCGCATCGAGTGCAGCATTCTTGTCCGCAGCAGTCTGCTCTGCACGGTAAATCATCTGATTGTAACGAACGGTCAGTTCCAGTTTAATATTGCCCTTGCGATCAATGAGCATTACTTTTGCATCTGCCTCTTCGTCAAAGAATTTGTTGAGTCTGGCATCCAGGCGATTTTGTGCATGTTCCGTGAAAGCCTGGGACACCTGCATTTTTTTTGTGTTGACTGTAACTTTCAAAATTTTTTCCTCCTTTGGTGGGACACTGGATTCACAGTGCTCCCGTCAATCATTTTAACAATTTTATTATAACATATTATCTAAAAAAATGCAAGTGTTTTTTTAAGATTTTATAAAAAATTCAGGAATTTTTCAGAATCCTGTTGCAGATTTTTCAAAAAAGTATTATAATAAAATTAAAATTTATTTTTTTAATTTTTTAAAGTGAGGTGAACCAGAATGTCAGAATTATCTGAAATATGGAAAATGTTGTCTTCCCTGGAGAGTTCCGATCTTCTGCTGAGTGTCATTGCCGTTGTAATCCTGGATTTGTTTGCTATTTCCGTGATTCTTGCCGCCAGACGTGAGAGCAGATTATGCCGGAAACGTTGGCAGAAAGTCAGTGCGGGACTGGAACTGCGGCAGATCATTCCGGCTCAGAACCGGAATCCAGCCCGGGAACAGCATTATCCGTTGGAAGCGGATGAAATCCTGTTGGGACGACATGTTTCGGCGGATATCCGGCTGAGGGATTCCTCCGTGTCCAGGTATCATGCCGTGATGACGGTCACAGGCGGCGTGTGGAGCATTACGAATCTGAATGCAAAGAGCGGGATTTATGTGAATGAGCAAAAAATTCAACAGAAAAAACTTGCCGTCGGCGACTGCATCCGGTTAGGGAATACGGAACTTTATCTTGTGAAACGTCCAGTTACGCCGCAAAATGTGAAAAAACAAAAATTATTTAAAATTTAATTGATAGTATTCTAAAATTTTAATTTTGGATTTTTAATTTTGAAAGGAGTGCTTTCATGCCCATTTATCAGAATAAATTGTCTTATTCCGGGACAGTGGTTTTGTTATTCCTGACGCATATTTCTATGCTCGGCATTGTCCTGATCCGGGGGAGCATTGCCGGAGCACTTGACCTGATCAAACTTGCCGGTGCTGTGTTGATCCTGGATACGGCGTATCTGTTCATCACTGTTTCTTATAAACAAATGACATATACACTGGATTTTATGCTGCTCGGACTGCTTGGAATGAGTCTGATTTTTCAATCCTGTTTCGGACGGATTGGTCTTGATACCAAGCATCTGATTTCCTGTGTGATGTGCCTTGTTGCTTGCGAAGCTGGATTTTTGCTGACACGCAATCATGAATGGATCAGAAAACAGAAAAAATGGATTTATGGGATCATTGCTTGTTTATTTATTCTGATTCTATTTTTTACAGACAATCAGAAAAAATGGATTACATTCGGAATTTTTTCTGTTCAGCCCTCGGAATTCATGAAACCTTGTTTTATTCTTGTCTGTGCGGCATCCATTGTGGAATTACATAAAAAAATGAAAATCTTGTTTTTTTATGTTTCCAGAGATACACTTGTGCTGTGTGTCGTTGCCGTTTGCATTTTTGCGTTGCAATGGTGGTGTCATGATCTGGGGAGTCTGCCGACATTTGCCGGGATTTTCGGCTGTGCGCTCGTCTGCCGGCTGTGCTATCCGAAAGCGAAAATTTCAAAAAAAGCTTTCCTTGCAGGAATTGCCGGGATTATCCTGATTGCCGTCATTGCCTGGTTTGCCGCTCCGGATTATGTGCAACGTCGTCTGCATGTGGACATCTGGGCGGATCGTTTCGGAGACGGCTATCAGCAGTGCGAAGCGTTAATTGCCATTGCAAAAGGCGGATGGCTTGGCGTCGGCGCCGGCAATGGAAATCTTTGCAATGTGTTCGCTTATGATTCTGATATTGTCTTTGCAACCATCTGTGAAGAATGGGGACTATTATATGCCGCCCTGACAATTCTGTTAATTTTAATCATGCTCATGACAATACTGATAAATCCTCCAAAGAATTATTATCATGCAACGATGACTGCCGGCGTGACGACAGCAATTCTAGTGCAGATGGCATTGAATATCTTCGGTTCCTGCAATCTGATCCCATTCACAGGCGTAACTCTGCCGTTTCTTTCTTCCGGAGGGAGTTCCATGCTGACATGCGGTTTCCTGGTGGGAATGCTCAAAGCCGGACAGTCGCCGTTATTCCGGCATAAGACAATGAAAAAGAAATCCGGAAAATCCAGGAAATACCCAAAATTCGGAAAATTTCGGCGTTCTGAAAGGAGCGTTTCTGCATGAAAAGCATTCGCAGAGTACAGCACCTGATCAGCCTCCTGTTACTGATATTTTTCGTTGTTTTTATATTTTTAATTTATAAATTGCATACAGAATCCGGATTTTATATCTCAAATGCCTCCCAAGTCATGCTCGGTTATGTCTACGACAGAAACGGTGATATTCTTTTCGATCAGAATGCGGATGCGCAGATCTATGGTTCTGATTATTTTCTGGATATTGGCAATCTGATCGGTGACGACGCAAAACAGATGACCAATACCTTTGTGGCGCAGAACGTTGGTTCACTGGCAAAATATAATTTTCTCCTGGGAGAGCGGGAAAATGCACAGTCAGCAATTTACTGTACACTTGATCACAATGTAAATCGGAATGTCTGGCAGGCGTTCGGTGCTAAAAACGGCTGTGCTGTGGCATATAATTATCTCACCGGAGAAATTTATATCTGCCTGAGCAAGCCAGGAGTGAATATTTTAAATCATTATGAAGATCTGGACACCCTTGAAAGTGGCAGTCTGCTGTGTAAAGTATTCTATCCGACCGTTCCCGGATCGACACAAAAAATTTCGACAAGCATTGCAGCTTTGGAAACATTTGGCTATGAAAATCTGATACAGAAAGAATTTACCTGTACCGGGAGTTATGTGAATCTCGAGGGCAAAGAAATCAAATGCCATAAATCCGTCGGACATGGATCCCAGAATCTGACGGAAGCGTTTGCAAACAGTTGTAATCCGTTTTTTGCACAGCTTGTAGAAGATCCGGCATTTCCGCTGGAAGATATTAAAAATCTTTATCAGAAAATGGGCTATCTCGTGAATGATAACGAAATACAGAATTATTTGGATATAGATGGCATTTCAGCGTTTACGGCATCCACGACACTGAATCAAAAAACGGATTTCAATACGCAGTGGGGTTGTATGGGACAGGGAGAGACGCTCGTCAGTCCGTTGCAATTAATGGTTTGGCAGAGTGCCATTGCAACGCAGTCCGGCAAATCCACAAATCCGTATCTGATTCGATATTGTACAGAATTCAACGGCACAATCACTCAACAGGCGCAGACTTCCTATAGTGCACAGATGTTCTCCGAGAAGACAGCGTCCTGGATTAAAGAAATCATGCTGGATAATGGCAGAAAAAATTATGCCGATCTGCTCCCTGGTATGGATGTTGGTGTTAAGAGCGGTACGGCACAGGTTGAGAATGGCGAGAAAGAGAATTCCCTATTAGTTGGCTTTGTGGATGACCCGACGTTTCCGATTGCGTTCTGTATCCAGATTGATGACAGAAAAAACGGGGATGTCAGCACTTCAGATCTGGCAAAAATTCTGCTACAGAATCTGCATGAAGCGCTGTATCCGGAACAGAAAGAATAATTTTTTAAAAAAATTAAAAATTTTCCATAAAATTCGTACTCCTGAAACGTAATTATTTCAGGAGTAATTTTTAAATAAAAGGAGCTGTTTTTATCTAATTTGCGGCAGAATACCCCCACTTCTAAGCGAACGAAGTGAGCGAAAGTGGGGG
>CAMWTO010000173.1 GCA_947177205.1 uncultured Ruminococcus sp.
ATTCTGAATTTCCAAAGTTGCACAAAATACTAATTTTGTGCAACTTTGGAAATGTTTAATTTACAAAATATTATTATATATTCCCTGCTTTGATTTAGTTTCAGAAAAACAAAAAATCTGCTATGGCTGAACACTTTGTAAAATTCAGCCATAGCAGAAAGATAGCTTGATAATTTATAATTTAATTATTCTATTTCGTTGTGATGTGCCTGAAGTGATTTTACGCCGAAGTGCTTGTTTTCTTTGATTGCACGGATGCCATCCACGCTTGCCTTAGCCGCAGCCATTGTAGTAATGTATGGAATGCGGTGCTTAATGGCAGCCTTTCGGATATAGCTGTCATCATGCATACTTTCTTTGCCGATCGGCGTATTAATAAGTAACTGAATTTCATGATTGGTAATCAAATCCGCAATATTCGGTCTGCCGCCCTCGTAGAGCTTATAGACACGCTCACAGGGAATATTCAGAGATTTCAGGAGCTTATAACATTTGTGTGTTGCCAGTACTCTGAAACCAAGTTCGTTGAATGATCTGGCAATTTCAGGCAATTCCAGTTTGTCACGCTCGCAGACACTCAGCAAAACTGTTCCCTCAGATGGGAGTCTTGTTTGGGTTGCTTCTTCGGCTTTATAATAGGCTTCGCCGAACGATTCTGAAATTCCCAGAACTTCGCCGGTAGAACGCATTTCAGGACCAAGAACAGGGTCGACTTCCTGGAACATATTGAATGGGAATACAGCCTCTTTTACACCGTAATGTTTGATAATCCGGTCTTTCAGCTCCGGTACAGGAGATGACTTTCCAGTGATGCCGGATGTGATGATCTGTGTTGCGATCTGCACCATATTGATGCTGCAAACTTTGGAAACAAGCGGAACTGTGCGGGATGCTCTCGGATTTGCCTCAAGAACATAGACGGTATCGCCTTCAATGGCATACTGCATGTTCATCAGACCGCAGACACCCATTTCCACAGCAATTTTCCGGGTGTAGTCTTTAATGGTTGCGATCTGTGTTTCTGTGAGATTCCTGGACGGCAGAATACATGCAGAGTCACCGGAATGGACGCCGGCAAGTTCAATATGCTCCATAACAGCAGGCACAAAGCAGTTTGTACCGTCTGAGATAGCATCTGCTTCGCATTCTGTGGCATGATTCAGGAATCTGTCAATCAGGATCGGGCGATCCGGTGTAACGCCAACAGCGGCAGCCATGTAGACACGCATCATTTCGTCATCATGAACGATTTCCATACCACGTCCGCCTAATACATAAGACGGGCGCACCATGACAGGATAGCCGATTTTGTTCGCAATCGCAAGGGCATCTTCCACTGTGACAGCCATCCCGGATTCCGGCATCGGAATATGTAATTTTTCCATCATTGCCCGGAAATGATCACGGTCTTCGGCAAGGTCAATCGTTTCCGGAGATGTGCCCAGGATATTCACACCATATTTTTTCAGATCATTGGCAAGATTCAACGGTGTCTGACCGCCAAACTGTGCAATCACGCCCACCGGTTTTTCTTTGTCGTGAATGCTGAGAACATCTTCCAGTGTCAGAGGTTCGAAATAGAGTTTGTCAGAAGTGTCATAGTCTGTAGAAACGGTTTCCGGATTACAATTGACAATGATAGATTCAAAACCAAGTTTTTTGAGCGAAAGCGCAGCATGGACACAGCAGTAATCAAATTCAATTCCCTGCCCGATTCTGTTCGGACCACCGCCGAGGATCATAATTTTTGGCTTATCTGTATTGCAGGGGCTGTTATCCTGGTCAAGATGATAAGTAGAATAGTAATAAGCTGCGTCTTGTGTGCCGCTGACGTGAATCCCCTCCCAGGATTCCCGGATGTTGAATTTCAGACGTTCTTTCCGGATGGATTCTTCAGGGACTTCCAGGATCTGACTTAAATATCTGTCGCTGAATCCATCCAGTTTGGCTTGCTTGAGAATCGGCATTTCCGGAACAGCTCCCTTAAGTTTTAAAAGCTGTTCTTCTTCCTGGACAAGTTCCAGCATTTCCTGGAGGAAATAATGTTTGATTTTTGTTAATTCGTAAATTTCATCGACAGTAGCACCTTTTCTCAGGGCTTCATAGATAATGAACTGCCGTTCACTGGTGGGACAATTGAGCATAGTGAGCAGTTCTTCTTTGGATTTTTCATGAAAATCCTTTGCAAAGCCGAGTCCATAACGTCCGGTTTCCAGACTCCGGATAGCTTTCTGGAATGCTTCTTTATAAGTCTTGCCGATGCTCATGACTTCACCGACTGCTTTCATCTGTGTGCCGAGCTTATCTTCTGCGCCCTTGAATTTTTCAAATGCCCATCTTGCAAATTTGATGACAACATAATCACCACCGGGTTTGTACTGATCCAGCGTGCCGTATTTACCGCACGGAATCTCATCGAGTGTCAGACCGCAGGCAAGCATAGCAGATACCAGAGCAATCGGGAATCCGGTGGCTTTGGATGCCAGTGCAGAAGAACGAGAGGTTCTGGGATTGATTTCAATGACAACAATTCTGCCGGATACCGGATCGTGTGCAAACTGACAGTTACATCCGCCGATGACTTCAATTGCCTCCACGATCTTATAGGAATATTCCTGTAATTTTTTCTGTACTTCTTTTGAAATCGTCAGCATGGGTGCAGAACAGAAAGAATCACCGGTATGTACGCCGATCGGATCAATATTTTCAATAAAGCAGACAGTAATAATATTATTATTAGCATCACGGACAACTTCAAGCTCGAGTTCTTCCCAGCCAGCAATACATTCTTCGACAAGAACCTGATTGACGAGACTTGCTTGTAAGCCTCTTGCACAGACAACTTTGAGTTCGTCAACATTATAGACCATGCCGCCGCCTGCGCCGCCCATGGTATAAGCCGGACGGAGCACCACGGGATATTTCAGCTCTTCGGCGATTTTAACGGCTTCATCCACAGAATAAGCAACCTGGCTCCGGGGCATTTCAATTCCAAGATCCGCCATAGTATTTTTAAATTCGATGCGGTCTTCTCCCCTTTCAATCGCATCGACCTGAACACCAATGACCTGTACATGATATTGTTCCAGTACACCGGCTTCTGACAACTCAGAACAGAGATTCAGACCGGACTGTCCGCCGAGGTTCGGAAGCAGTGCGTCCGGACGTTCTTTCTCAATGATCTGTGTCAGTCTGGCAAGATTCAGTGGCTCAATATAAGTAATATCCGCAACATCCGGATCGGTCATAATAGTAGCCGGATTGGAGTTGACTAACACAACTTCGTAACCGAGATTACGGAGTGCTTTGCACGCCTGTGTCCCTGAATAATCAAATTCGCAGGCCTGTCCGATAATAATAGGACCAGAACCGATAATCATAATCTTGTGGATGTCCTTTTTTTTAGGCATATGTAACTCTCCTAACTGCGCTTGGCGCAAAAAATTTAAAAAATTCGGCACAGAAAATCATATAGAAAACCATGCTATTTTATATCATAGCATAAAATGTCAGAAAATGCAAGAGGTTATCTGAAATATTTAAATCTTTTTTGGAAGAAAATCATGAAAAAATAAAAAGCAAGCAGGATTCTCAGATTTTTTCTGCCAGAGAAAACCATTTATTTCTGATAACATTTTTTGTCTGCCCTTGTAACATAATTGCCGTTGATATCCCGGATATGGCGAATTTCAGCTCCGGCGCTTTTCATATAACAGTAAGCATGGAGAAAATCCAGATAGTTGCAGTGATCATCCCAAGGTTTGTCTGAAATATAGAAAATTTTGTAAAAATTCCGTTCGGCGTCGAACATTACCTGCATAATTTCAATTTCCGGAGCGACATGGTAAGTCAAGGCAAGTCTTCTTGCTTCGGCAAGCAGATCCTGAGAAAGCTGTTCCTGCACTTGTTTTGCCTGCCTGATATTTTTTTTATGTTCCTGTTTATCCTGCCTGTCTTTCCAGAATTTTCTGTCCTGCAAACGTTTGAGATAAGGACATTTTTTCTGCATACAGGCATGGGATTTCAGTAACTGTTCTGTCAGTGCACCGGGATGCAGTTTATAATTGCAATAGCCGATAATCAGCTCCCTGTTAACATGATTTGCCCATTTGCCGTCAATCAGGCGGACAGTCATGGGTTTATTTTTTTCGTCTGGATTTTTTTGAATTTTCTGCTCTGGTTCTTGTTTTTCTTTTTCTTCTGATTCCGGCATTGGATCACCTCCCTTCTGAATTAAAAAAATAAAGTTTTCAAAAATTTTCTGAATTAAGACTTTATTTTTATGATTAT
>CAMWTO010000174.1 GCA_947177205.1 uncultured Ruminococcus sp.
AATATATACTATAAATATAAATCTCAGCCGGGTGAATCTCCGGCAGATGGTTTTAATTTCCTGGTTTTTTCAGGAAATCCGCAATAGCTACTTGCATTTTTGTTTGAAATCTGTTATAATAAAATTACTTATGTCAATCAGGAAAAATGATGAAACGAATTGATTTTTTATTTTTTTAAAATTTACGAGGAGGATTTTTTTATGAATATTGCGGTTGCTCAGTCCGGTGGTCCTACCTGCGCCATCAATGCCAGTCTTGTGGGAGTGTTCAAACAAGGATTATTGACCGGGGAAATTGATGCTATTTTTGGTTCTATCAATGGAATTGAAGGCATGATCCAGGACAAATTATTAAATCTCAAAAGCGTGATCCGTACAAATGAGGATATGGAACTGCTCCGGCAGACGCCCTCGACAATTCTCGGTTCTTGCCGTTATAAATTGCCGGATTATGAGGAAAATCCAGATATTTATGAAAAAATTCTGCATACGTTCGAACTGCACCGGATCAGTGTATTTATCTACATCGGCGGAAATGATTCCATGGACACGGTTGTAAAACTCTCTGGCTATCTGAACGCTGTTGGATCGAACATCAAAGTAATTGGTGTTCCTAAGACAATTGATAATGATCTCCCTGTGACGGATCACACGCCCGGTTTTGGTTCTGCGTCAAAATATGTTGCAACGACTGTACAGGAAATCATCCGTGACAGCAGTGTTTACAGTCTGCCATCTGTTACAATTATTGAAATCATGGGCAGACACAGCGGATGGCTCACAGCATCTACTTGCATGCTCCGGGCAAACGGTGAGGAAGCGCCGCATTTAATCTATCTTCCGGAAACAGATTTCTCCGCAGAACGTTTTATGGAAGATGTCCGGAAAGAAATGGCAAAACACAAGGCAGTTGTCGTAGCTGTCTCTGAGGGAATTTCTTTGAATACAGAAGATTCCGGTATTGCTGAATTTCAGTCCGGTGCAGTGGATAATTTCGGACATAAATATTTGTCCGGTGTCGGGAAATTCCTGGAGCGTCTGGTTGCTGATAAAATCGGCTGTAAAGTCCGGTCAGTGGAATTAAACGTCATGCAGAGATGTTCCTCGCATATCTGTTCCAAAACAGATATTGACGAGGCGGAACGGATTGGCAGACATGCACTGCGTACGGCACTGGACGGAGAGACAGGAAAAATGATGTATTTCCGGCGTGTCAGTAATATGCCGTATGCCGTGACAATTGAAATGACGGACGCATCCAATGTTGCCAATTTGGAAAAGAAATTCCCGAAAGAGTGGATTTCTCCGGAAAAGAATCAGGTTACGGATGCAGCAATCGGCTATTTTCTGCCATTAATCCAGGGCGAAGTGGATATTTATATGAAAAACGGAATGCCCGTGCATTTCCACAGACCATTACAGGTGAGATAATTTTTATGGATTTTAAAAAACTGAAAGAGAAAATTCTTGCGGATCTTGGTATATACAAGAAATCATCTGAAAAATTCACATACTATAAGCAAGACTGTGAAATTTATATCACTGGCTATGCCGGGATCAATTTTTCCAAAAATTCTAACAAAAATCCTGGGATAGAAATCCCGGCATATATTGATGATTGTCCGGTGGTATCGCTTGCCGGTTTGCAGGAAGTGCCGTTTACCGGAGAACTCCAGATTCCAGAAACTGTCCGGGAAATCTGCGACATGTGCTTTGAATTTCAGAATCAGATCACAAAAGTCATCATCCCGGACAGCGTGAAATCCATTGGCGAGCATGTATTCTGTTTCTGTGATGACATAGAAGAAATTATTTTCCCGGATTCCCTGGAAAAATTGTCTCTTGGCATTGCATCGGAGTGCTATCAGCTCCAGCGTGTGCATCTGCCGGAGAATCTGAAAGAAATCCCGGAATGTTTCATGAGTGGCTGTCCGTCTCTGGAAGAAATTATCATACCGGCGCAGGTAGAAAAAATTCTGGACTGTGCATTCTATGACTGCGAACATCTGAAACATGTAACATTACCAAAAAATTTGAAATATATCGGCAAAATTGCTTTTTCTGACTGTCCGGAACTCGAAAAACCGGCAATTCCGGATGGCTGTGAAGTGCATAAAGACGCATTTAATTAAATAAAAATAATTTTTCATCAGGGGGAATTTTTTAGTATGGTTAGTTTGAAAAAATTCAGAAGTCACTTGAATTTTTATAAATTCCGGCGAAATTTCAGCATTACGCCGGACGGTTTTCAGTATGTGATTGAAAATAACGAAGTATTTATTAAGGGGTTGAAGAAAAAAAGCAAGCCGGCTGAAATCCCGGCATATATTGAAGATCTTCCCGTTGTGTATCTTGCCGGACTGCATAATCTGCCGCTTGCCGGAGAAGTGAAAATCCCCGATACTGTTCGGGAACTGGAATGGGCTGTATTCAACGTTCAAGAATTTGCGACAAAATTTATCCTGCCGGAAACGCTCACCCGAATTGATGAACATGCGTTTGCGTGGTGTCAATCTCTGGAAGAAATTGCTTTCCCGGATTCCGTTACGCATTTGGGACTAGGCACTGTAATCAGCTGTAAGAAATTAAAATCCGTCAGACTGCCGGAACATTTGGAAGAAATCCCCGATTTCTTTGCAAGCGGCTGTACTGCACTGGAAGAAATCGCAATTCCGGCGCACGTGACCCGGATCGGCGAAATGGCATTCAACGAATGCGTCAGTCTGAAAAAAATCATCCTGCCGGATGATCTGCGTTATATTGACAAATATGCATTTGCAGGATGTACCAATCTGGAACATCCTGTGATTCCGGCACATTGCGAAGTGCATCCGAAAGCATTTCATGCCTGAAAAACTATTAACTTTTTATTAATAAATTAATAAAATTTTGTAAAATTTCAAAAAGCTTACGCTGTGATCCAATATTTCCGGTTCTGGATTGTTATAGCAATAGAACCGGAGATAAATTTTATATTTTTAATAAGATACCATGATAGGATACTATCATGCTATGATCCTATGATTTTAAGGAGTCTTTCCATGGATAGAGGCATCGAAAGCTATCTCCGTTTTCTGAAAGGTGATCAGTCAGAATTCAAAGTCATCATTGCACTGTACTGGGACGGTCTGCTGCTGTTTACCAACAGCTATGTACATAATCTGTCCGACGCTGAGGACATTGCACAGGAAGCCATGATTAAATTATCCGTCAGACGTCCCAGACTGACACATGAAAATCAGCTCAAAGCTTATCTGTTTAAAATATGCCGCAATCTGGCATTGAATTATCTGAAGAAACAAAAACGGAATCTTTCCATGACACAGGAGCTGACGGAAAACATCGAGGATGAAATGCAGGAAGTTGCCGCCCGTATGGAACTCAATGAATCCCGGATACAGCTCCATTGTGCCATGCAAAAACTAAAGACAGAATACCGGGAAATTCTGTATCTTCGGTATTTTGAACAACTCAGCACACAGGAATGTGCAAAAATTATGAAATGCTCTGAAAAGCAAGCGGCATCCATCAGTTACCAGGCTCGTCAGCAGCTGCGAAAAATTCTGGAAAAGGAGGGATTTTCCATTGAAGACATATGATGAAGTGTTCCAGAATGTCATGGAAGCGACAAATGCGTATCGCAGAAAAGTAAAAAGAATACAAAGCGCTGTTTCAGCATCCGTCATCTGTGCTGTCTGTATCATCGGTGCATCCATGTATGTACGGTTGGAAAAACCGGAATCCATCCCACCCGGAGAAGAAACGACGACCACAACCGTCACGCCAACGGGGATAATGCCGGACACAATGGATTATACATCCAGTTCCGGAAATTATTTTTCTGATCCGACAGAATTATATTATAAGAATACAGATAACAGTATAACGCAGACCATTCCGGGAATAGAAACAAATTCCGGAAAAAATACAGAAACCGGAACAGAAAGCGAGAAATTCCCCGGAGAGACACAGGAAAATTCTCAGGAATCTTCTCAGAAATTTTCTGAAGAAACAGAATCTGAAATGCACGCTGTTTCCATGATAACCAATTCAGAAATGAAACAGACAACACAAGCGTTACACACAACACAGATATATCAAACAGAAACGAAACAGACAACACAAGCGTTACATACAACACAGATATATCAAACAGAAACGAAACAGACAACACAAGCGTTACACACAACACAGATATATCAAACAGAAACGAAACAGACAACACAAGCGTTACATACAA
>CAMWTO010000175.1 GCA_947177205.1 uncultured Ruminococcus sp.
TATTTCATGAATTTTTTATTAATTTTTTATGAATTCTGAAATTATCCGGAATTTAAAATTACAATTTGTAAATTACAATTTGTATAAAATATACTTAGTCTGGAATCGTGAGGCAACGTTGCCAAAAAACAAAAACGAGATATGGTATAATTAAAATATAATTTAGAGGATTATTATAATTTGTTCCCATTATTTTTTACAATTTGTTCATAGAATATTTTTCTCTAAATACTGTATCTGTCTCAATTATATGGTATAATATAAATTATAACATCTGTCGTCAGAATGCGTTAGCATACAGCAAGGGAGGCATATTATGCAAAATGAACAGAGTGAATCCATCATACAGAGTATAAATCAGGATATAAATATGATCGATGTTGTTGAAGATTTTTCTCTTCCCTGGCAATCGTCAAATTATCAGGAGGCATTCCGAATATGGCGACGCAAAAAAAAGAACCCTTATGGGTTTCAGTTTACAAAAAATATGAGTGAATCTGAATTTTCAGAAAGTCACTCCATCAGTGCACAGTCACCATCCCAGGTAGAACAGGATGTTCTTCGCAGAATTGGATCTCTTGCGGGGTATGCATTGGTTTTCTATCTGGTGATCGAAAATGTGTTCGATAAGATTGCAGTGCTGATTATGCACATGCTGCAACTGGAAATTGAAATCGTTTTTTTCGGAGAAAGTCGTCTTTATGGTGATGAAAATCTGATTTTCTGGTTGTCGTTCCTGACGAATTTTCTGAAATATCTGATCCCTGCATGTATGATGCAGTTTGCAATGAAACTGCCGCTGTGTGTAAGCGTGCCGACACGAATCCGGAAATCTTCCCAATTAATTGGTGGTATTGCACTTGCTATGCTCCTGAGTATCGGACTGGGAATGCTTGGCGTGTCCCGTTCCGCAGAATTAGAAAAATACAGACTGATTTCTGAATCCGTTGTCAGTGAAGATCGCCGGATGATTGTCTATATTCTGGCGACAATCTTTATTTTGCCGTTGGTTTCAGAATTCCTGCTTCATGGCTGTCTGTTTCAGGCACTCCGGCAATTCGGGGATATGTTCGCCATCACTGCAAATGTTGTGATTGCCATTGCACTGACACATAATATCTGGGATGCATTCCGGATTGGTCTTGTCAATCTGACCATTTCTTATTATCTGATCCGAACCGGCAGTTTCTGGTCGGCAGTTCTTATCCGGATTGTTCATGAAATTTACATGTTTGCGCTGTTCTGTATGGAAACTTATGAGGTGCTGTATTCTGTGGAATGGTGGCTGATGCTGCTTGTGCCCTGCGTTCTGGGCGGTGTTGTGTGGGTATCTCTGTTGCGGAGTCACAAAAAAGCAGGAGTCGGCACAGCTCCAGAGAACAGAACCTATCTGAATCTGCAAGAAAAATTGACAGCGTTTCTCACAACAGTGCCGATGGTAGGATTTCTGATCTGCTGTGTACTGTTGATGGTCGTGACAACAATGCTGATTTAATGAAATTAATTTAATTAATTTAAATTCTGGAGGTTTTTGTTATGACAGAGATCATAGAAACAGCTGGACAAGCAAAAATGTACATGCGCCGTGCGTTAGAACTTGCGCAGACGGCGGTGGAGCGGGGAGAAGTCCCGGTGGGAGCAGTCATCGTCCGACGGACAACAGGAGAAATCATTGCAGAAGGATTCAATCAGCGTGAATCCGGGCGTCATGCACTTGCCCATGCAGAACTGATGGCAATTGACCAGGCTTGCCGGAAACTCGGCGGATGGCGTTTGCCGGATTGTGCGATGTATGTCACATTAGAGCCTTGCCCGATGTGCGCCGGGGCAATTATTCAATCCCGGATTGATGAAGTATATTTCGGGGCATCTGATCCGAAGAGCGGTGCATTGGTTTCCGTGGAGGAGATGTTTTCACTGCCCTATAATTATCATCCGACGATTCACAGAGGAATTTTGAAGCAGGAATGTTCCGGGATTCTGTCGGAATTTTTCCGGGATCTGAGAATCCGGAACACACAGTGCAGGAAACAGAAATGAAGAATTTTAACGCAAATGATAATGTTAATATTATTTAAAATTAAGATTAAAGGAGATAAAATTATGAAAATGAAACAGATCAGAAAGGCACTTTGTCTGGTGTTCGTCACAGGAATGATGCTCTGCGCCGGATGTGAAAAGAAAGATGCCGGGAGTGTTAATTATTATGATGAGAATAATCCGCCGCCGACCGAAGCACCGGTGGAGACTGTTGCGGCTGTCCTCGGAGAAGAAGCACAGGTCGGCGGTATGAATATCACAGTCATTTCCGCAGAAGATCCGGATATTACCATGTCACAGACGGGAAAGAAAGCGTTGTTTTTTCAGGTGAAAGTTGATAACCAGACGGACAAGACCGTGACGGCAAATTATCTGAATAATTTCTCACTGACCGTTGACGGCACAGAGTATGACTCGGATGTCTGCTGTACGATTCCTGTCATGAAAGAACTTTATGATTTTTATGAAGTTTCGGCAATGACAGAAGAAATCCCGGCAGGAGAATCCCGGACGGGATACATTGCCTGCGAGGCGGACGAGGGATTTCAGGAACTCACACTGCATTACAATCCCAAGACTGCGGATGTGAATTCCAGAGTTTCTGTGTCGCTGACAAAGGATGAAATCAAAGCTGTATCGAAATAAATAATAAATAAAATATGAATTAAAAAAACAGCTCCCTGCATTCCGGATTTATCCGGAGAATACAGGAGCTGTTTTCATATGGAGTAATTTGGAGTTGTCCTTTATGGACAAACGCCGGAGAATTAGCCTGCCTGAGGCGCTTCTACCGGACAGACACCTGCACAAGCACCGCAGTCGAGACATGCTTCTGCGTCAATCTCGTACTTTGCATCACCAGCGGAAATAGCGTTTACAGGACATTCGTCTGCACATGCGCCGCAGCTGATGCAAGCATCCGTAATCTGATATGCCATAACTCTGCACCTGCTACCAGAATATAAATTATAATTATGAAAATAATTTTAATTTACACCAGAAAAAACCGAAACCGGATTTTCCTGTCAAGTAGCGTTTCCTTTCTTTGAAAATCAGAAATTCATGATAAACTTCTGTTATATATATTCTAACATATTTAAAAAAAAAGTCAAGTGTTTTTGCAAATTTTTTTGCAAATTTTTTTTGGAAATTCCGTGAAGAAATTTTAAAAAATTTAAAATTTTTTCAAAATCCCACAGTAAAAAATCCCCGTCTGACGGGGATCTTTTAAAATTTAAATTTTCGTAATTTCTGAAATTATTCTGCGTTGCTGATTGTCATCTTGATTCCGGAGCTGCCGGAATTTTCCTTTTCATAGAACGGAACAGCGTCGCGGAGCGCCGCCTGTCCGAATCTGTTGGCAGTCGGAACAATCGCAAG
The DNA here is from genome assembly GCA_947177205.1 of uncultured Ruminococcus sp. Lineage (GTDB taxonomy): Bacteria > Bacillota > Clostridia > Oscillospirales > Ruminococcaceae > UBA3855. The sequence continues at coordinate 3,421 of CAMWTO010000175.1, forward strand.
TTCCACATTGCGCAGGTGCGGTCTTGCTACAGCAGCAATGCCGTCAAACAATGTCTTGATTGCAGCATCATCCATGGTAGGATCTGCATCAATGACGAGCAGGAAGTTTGCAGCCGGTTTGTCTTCACGTTTCATCACACGCAGGTATGCTTTGTTGATCTGTTCTTTTCCGGCAAAATCTGCTTTGAGGACGTCCAGCAGTTCCGTGGGTTGTTCTTTCAGTGTACCGATCTGGATCTGTGTACCGGGCGCAATTGCCTCTGTGCTGATAATTTTTTGCAGGCTTTCCACCGGGATCATGATGTTCTGTCCGAATGGATTGACAACAGCGCCTGCAATGCCGTGTTCCGGCGTATCCTGGAAGAACTTGCACAGATCTCTGTAAGAAATCGCAGCGAGCTGGTGCTTTGTCATGTCCTCCCATTTACGGATTTCCGCAATATCTGTAAAGAGCGGGAAATATTTTTCTCCCTGGGAGTTGTTGAACAGAATAAAGCTTACTTTGGGTTGGTCTTTGAGTTCCACCGTGCCGTCGGGATTTGCCTGTGCCCGCTGTACACTTTCTACATTTGCCGGGACGAGGAAACGAGCGACTTTCAAATGATTCACAAATGTGATTTCATTTTTTTGATTCCGTTCCTGTTTCATTGCATCCATTGCCTGTACCAGCGCCGGATTTGTGATGGGCTGCTGGCTTTGTTTCATTTCTGCCAAAATTTTCACCTCATTTAATTAATCAAGAAAATAACACAAGATTCAAAAT
>CAMWTO010000176.1 GCA_947177205.1 uncultured Ruminococcus sp.
ATATGCTATAATAAAAACAGCCTGAATTTCAAGAAAATGAAATTTAAAAATCTGAAAATTTTAAATCAGGAGGTTATTTTTTTATGGCAACCATACAGGAATTAATTACAAAGCTGAATCAGACAACCGAAGAATCTCAAAGAACGGAATTTACGGAACAGCTTGTATCATCCATCAAAAACCAGGAACAGTTGTGGGCTGCGTTTTGCCCTGCAACAAAGCATTATTTTCTGGCACAGGAACATCAGCAGATCACGGCATATGTCTTTTCTGAAGAATCTTATTATGAAAATTTTACGTTTGAAATGCGGAAAAAACATATCCTTCTTGAAAAACTGGAAAATCCCAAGAAACACAGAATGTTTCTGTTAGCAGAATTATACCGTTGCGGCGTGACACAGATTGCAGTTGACAGCGAAGAAGAACCGATCATGATGCCGCTCCAGATGCTGGTGTCTGTCCCGGATTATTCCAAGCTTCCTTTGGTACAGCGCCCTGTGCTCAATCCCACTGTTACCGGTAAAATTCTGTGTCTGATGCAGGATGTGCGGTTCAACCGGGCTGACGGCAATACGGAACTGGACGTTTTGCGGGAAATTTATCACTCGCCGTTCCTGCATCCTATTCATTCTGCAACGGAAGACAAACCGGAAGAAAACGGCATTTACCAGTTTCCGAACGGTCAGAAATTATTCATGCTGTTCACGGATTTATATAGTCTCAAGCAATTTGATCCGAAAGACTATCCACAAGTAAAAATTGTTCGTTTTGCGGATATGCAGGAAATGTTAAAAGAACGGCCGGATGTGATGGCCATCATTATCAATCCCGGCAGCGGCGCTCCGATGCTGTTAGATTCGCAGCTCCTGGAAGTCGCTGAAAAATCCGCATCCGGCATTCTGGAAAACACTCACATCCGGAACATGAACGAGAACGCCGGGAAAGTTGTGATTACAAAGCCGGAGCTGACACCTGTTAGCATGATTGATCATATCTGTACTGTTCTCAAAGAAACAGATTTTGTTAAAACAGCTTATTTAAGAAATATCAGGAGAGATGAGGAAATCCGTCCGCATTATCTTGTCATTCTGGACTGGAACGGCGCTGTTTCCAAAGAAGAAAAAGCACAGGTGCGCCGGAAAATTGCAGAAGCGGCAATGCCCTACGCAAGAGGACTGGACATTGAATATCTCTCTTATGACAGTGCTGTCGGAAAAGAATGGACAGGCAATGCAGAGCCGATTTATGAGTTAGAACGCTCTGAAACGTTCAGCGAAGAAACAACCGGAAAAGATACTACAAAAGAGAAGGCAACGGAGAAAGCAAAAACCAAGAAAAAAGGTTTTTTGTTTTTCGGGAAAAAATAAAATCTTGAAAAATTATAAAAAAATATATTGACAAATCAGATGGTATGTGTTATAATATAGTTGAACGATTATTCAATTGTTCAACTATTATTTTTTTGAAATGATTCAAATTTTTAATTTTTTAGGAGTTGATTCTATGCAGGTCATTTATCGGATTGCACAACTACACTGTCCCCATTGTGCTATTGAAATTGAAAAGGCGCTCCGGGCGTTGGATTTCATTGAAGATGCAAGCTTGTCTTTTGCGACAAGGCAATTGCATCTGACTGTTCATAACACAGAAAATCTTCTGGAACAGGTACAGACAGCGGCATCCCGGATTGATCCGGAAATTCAGATTCTGGAACGTGATATCTCTGGTCATCACCATGCCAAAGACCAAGTCACGGAATATGCCCGGAAATGTGAGAAATTTACTTGTTCTGATCCGGAATGCAACTGTTGTGCTTATCGTCCGGAAAATGCAGAAAATTCTGAAAAATCTCTGAAAGTTTCCGAAAATTCCGGAAAAGTTGTGAAATTTGTCTATGATGTCGAAAATATTGATTGTGCCAACTGCGCCGCTAAAATCGAGGCGGCAATTCGGAAACTGGACGGCATTGCCTCGGCGAATCTGTCTTATGCGACAAAACAACTGCATGTGACAGCAATCCAAGATCCGGAATTGCTTCACAAGATTCAGGAAACCACGGACAGAATCGAATCCGGCGTAATGTATTCTGTGCATGAAAATCAAAAAAAGCAGAAAAATTCACAAGCACATTCTCACAATCATGCACATTCTCATGCACATGATTCTAAAACAGAAAAATTAAAAAATATTCTGCTGATTCTCGGTGCTGTCCTGTTCATGATGGGTATGATTTTGGACTGGACTGTGCGGATTGAATGGCTTTCCAACGGGATTTTGTTCCTGGCATATTTGCTGATGGGCTGGGAAGTATTGTACAATTCTTGCAGGAGCATCCGGAAAGGACAGATTTTTGATGAAAATTTTCTGATGAGTATTGCAACAATCGGCGCACTGTGTATCGGTTCTGTCGAAGAAGCCGCAGGTGTCATGCTGTTTTTCCAGATCGGGGAATTATTTGAACATATCGCTGTCGAACGCAGCCGGAAATCCGTCATGGATGCGATTGACATGCGTCCGGAAACAGTGCAGAAAATTTTCAGTCCGACGGAAATCCGGACAGTTCCTGCGGAAGAAATTCATCCGGGCGACCGGATTCTGGTTCGTGCAGGCGATCGGATTCCCGTGGATGGCATCGTCCGCAAGGGTGAAGGAAATATTGATACTTCGGCAATTACCGGGGAATCCCTCCCGGTTTCTGTCGGAATCAACAGCGAAATTATGTCCGGATGTATGAATCTCAATGGCGTTCTTGAACTGGAGGCAACAACGGAACTGGAAAATTCCATGGTATCCCGGATTCTGGAGAGCGTGGAAAGTGCCGCCGCCGGAAAGCCGAAGATTGACAGGTTCATTACCAGATTTGCAAGAATTTATACCCCAATCGTTGTTGTAATTGCCATTCTGACAGCGATTGTGCCCTCTTTGTTCACTAGAAACTGGTCTTACTGGGTGTATGCAGCACTGAATTTTCTCATGATCAGTTGTCCGTGCGCATTGGTGCTGAGCGTTCCGCTTGCATTCTTCTCCGGAATTGGTGCAGGTTCTGTGCATGGAATTCTGTTCAAGGATGGCATTTCTCTGGAAGCGCTTGCCGGTGTGAAAGCGGTTGTCATGGATAAAACCGGAACATTGACAAAAGGGAATTTTACAGTGACACAAGCAGAGACTGTGCATTGTAAAACAGAAGAATTATTCCGGATGTGTGCCGCCTGTGAAAGTTCATCTACACATCCGGTTGCGAAAAGCATTCTGCAATATATGGAACAACAGCAGATTACGTACCAGCCGGCAGAGGAGATCCGGGAACTTGCCGGACGTGGCATCGTGGGCGTTGTCAATCATATGCAAGTGGCTTGCGGCAATGAAAAACTCATGCAGGAACTTGAGATTGATTATCCTCAGAATCAGAATATTGCTGGAACTTGTGTCTATGTTGCCGTGGATGGTGTTTATTACGGAAGATTAGTATTATCCGATACGCCGAAAGAAAATGCTCTGCAAGCCATCACGGAACTGAACCGGAAAAATCTATATACTGTCATGCTGACAGGGGACAGCTCCGAACATACCAAGGCAATTGCGGAGTCGTTGCAGATCCGGGAATTCCATGCCGGACTGCTCCCGACGGAGAAGCCAGTGTATATGCAAAAAATCCGGAAATCACACGGCGCAGTCCTGTTCGTCGGGGATGGGATTAATGATGCACCTGTGTTATCTGGTGCGGATGTTGGTGCGGCGATGGGCAGCGGTGCGGATGCTGCAATGGAAGTAGCAGATCTGGTGCTGCTCGGTTCAGATCCGGCATCGGTTGTGACAGCGTTTGAAATTGCACAGCGTGTCAATCAGACTTCAAAATTTTGTATTGTCTTTGCACTGGCTGTCAAAATTGCGATTATGATTCTGGCATTTTTCGGATTTGCAAACATGTGGCTTTCCGTCTTTGCAGATACCGGTGTCACGATTCTGTGTGTCATATTTGTACTGATCCGGGTTCATTTCCATTATCGGAATCAGACAAAAAAGGCTCTGAAACATAAATAAAATCAAAAAAGCACGGCGCATTTTTATCTTAAAAATAGAAAGGCGCCGTTTGTTAATTTATATTAAAAATTATTTAGAATGAT
>CAMWTO010000177.1 GCA_947177205.1 uncultured Ruminococcus sp.
ATGGATATTGAAAAAATCACACATCTTGATCAGCTTTCCGGAGAACAGAGGGAGCTTGCAGAAACTGTTGGATTGGAGGCTTACAAAAGATTAGTAAAGTACTGCGGCGGAAGTCGTGTGTACATCAAGAAGTCTGATACATTAACAAAAGCTGAAAGAAATGCTGAAATAAGGCAGAAGTTCAATGGTAAAAACATAAAAAAGCTTGCCGCTGAATACAATCTGTCAGAATCAGCAATCAGAAATATCCTCTTCAAAAAATAATTTTTTGCCGCAATTTTGCGGTAGAATTGTACTAAATTCTATGCTATAATCAAGGAAACTGATTATAGCATTTTTTATTGGCGGTGAGGACATGGAACTTAGCTATATCATAGAACTTGCACTATCTGTTGGAATTGGTGTCATCACATTCTTTCTGAAACGTACCATGGATGAACTGGACAGATGCAAGCATGATATTGTAAAAATCAAAGAAGATTACATTACAAAAGAGGATTTTTTTCGTGAACAGAACGAAAACCGCAGAAAGTTAGACCGCATTATGGATATTTTGCTTGAAGTAAAGGGAGAAATCGGAAATGGATAAAGAAGCTTTGAACAGACGTATTTCAGCCGGAAATTTCGTCGAAAACAATGGCTCTGTGCTGAGAACCGTGAATATCTTAAAAACAAAATTCAATCGTCTGAAAGATATCAAATATGCTATGAATATCGAAAAAAACGACATTGAAAACAGTGTTAATTACCTGTATGAAGTCGGGTATCTGCATCTGAGAAATACGGAAAGCAAACAGCCGTCAAATCTTGCTGACACTGATTTTGATGAACTGGAGGGCAAGCTGACTGCAAAAGGCATACAGCTTTTAGCCGAAGTCATTCAGGATGAGTGCGTAGAGATATGAGAAAAAAGAACCGCAAGCATTCCATTATTGACGGACTGCCGTCAGATATCCGTGAAGCCGTTGACGAAATGATAAAGACAAATTTCACATATCATGAGATTGTCGAATATATCAGGAAAAAAGGCATTGCTATTTCAGTAAGTTCCGTGCAGAGATACGCTTCCAGTCTGAATGAAATGCTTGCATCACTCAGACTTGCACAGGAAAATTTCAGGGCAGTGATGGAAGAAACGGAAAAATACAAGAATCTGGATGTCACTGATGGAATTTTGCGACTACTGAGCAATCAGGTATTCCAGGCGATCAACAGTCTGCCAGAAGAACAGGTGCAGGAAATCAATTTTGAATCCTTGATGAAGAATGCTGTCGCTCTGACTCGTGCCGTTGCGTATAAGAAAAAAATTGACATTGACAGCCAAAGCGTTCTTGAAAATGGTGCGGATCAGTTTCAGAGCCTGATTTTTGAAGCAATGGTGGATGAAGATCCTGAACTGTATCGACGTGTCAAGAAATTTATCAAGGAGAAACAGCCATGAAAATGTATGTCTTACAGGTGCGTTCCGGCTATGAAATTTCAGCTTATCAGGAACTGAAAAAACGTAGATTGGATGCTGTTCTTCCCAGGATGCAGGAATATCTCCGTAAAAACGGGAAATGGGAGATTCACGAAAAAATAGTATTTACACAGTATCTTTTTATCAGGCTCGAACCAGATAAAAATATCTATCATGAGATAAAAAAGATTGATGGCATTGTCCGGTTTCTGGGCAATCAGTCTCCGTTAAGCGACCGGGAACAGAAATATATAGAATGGCTTGAAAATGATGGCAAGCCTATCACTCCATCGAAAATTTATGTTACGCCAGGCGGTGCTAAGATGGTTCTGTCGGGAATTTTGAAAAAATATGCCGGCAATGAAATTGACTACCATTTACGCCATCGAAAAGCAGATATTTTTATCCCGATCGCAGGACGAAGGCATAGAGTTACACTTCCGATCGTCTGCATTTAAATCGTCACGCTTCTGAATCAGGGTTGATTCGTCCCCTGCCGATTGGCGTGAACGCATAGGAAAAGAACCGGATTTTTGAGTTACTGAAATCCGAATGGCGAAGCCTACCCGGAACAAGACTGTTTTGGAACTGTTTAGACGTGTTTCAGAGCGTTTCAGAAAGAGAATCCATGAAACAATATCCTGAAAAAAACAAGGCTGAAATGAGGCGTGGAAACGCCTTATTTTTTATGCCTGAAAGGAGATGACGAATTGAGCATTAAAAAGCAGAGCATTCAATCCCTTGCGGACGGGATTTCAAAGTTTGAAACTTCAAAAAATGCAGTCAAAAAGTCCGATTTTACAGATTTGAAAACATTTGTAAAACAGTATCTGAACACACCTGAACCAAAGCAGAGAAGAAAGCTTGCCGATGAGTTCCGGAAACGTCATCTCGAATTGTATCAGTTTCTGAAATCCAATGGCGATTTAATCAGTGCAGAGACGGAAATTTCAAAAATCCTGAACGCTGTTTTATCCGGTGATACGGCAAATTCAGACGATAAACAGCTGACAAATTTCTTTGAAATTATCGAGGGAGGCATGAAAAAATGATGTACACAGAATTGTCTCCCAAACAGCTGAAATCTATGCTCTGGTGGGCATGGGACGATACACGAAATTATGATGCCATTGTCTGTGACGGTTCTGTGCGTTCCGGCAAAACCATGTCTATGACGATTGGATTTGTACTTTGGAGTATGAAAAATTTTCATGCTGAAAACTTTGCATTTTGCGGAAAGACGATTGATTCCCTGAAAAGAAATGTGATTACGCCGATGCAGAAATGGCTGGAAGGAATTGTAAAAATCAAAGTCAATTTAAGCCGGAATTATCTGGACATTAAAATGTGCGGTCACATGAACCGCTATTATTTTTTTGGCGGCAAGGATGAATCAAGCTATCAACTGATCCAGGGTATCACACTTGCAGGCGTGCTTCTGGATGAAGTTGCTCTGATGCCTCGTTCATTTGTGGAACAGGCACTTGCAAGATGTTCCGTGACAGGTTCAAAGCTGTGGTTTAACTGCAATCCTGACAGTTCAGAACATTGGTTTTACAAAGAATGGATTCAGAAATGCAGTGAAAAAAATACACTTCATCTGCATTTTACAATGGACGATAATTTTTCATTGTCCGACGAAGTGAAAAATCGTTACAACAGGCTTTATTCAGGTGTTTTCTATGACAGATACATCAAGGGTTTATGGGTACTTGCGGAAGGTTTGGTTTATGGCACAGTATTTGATAAAAATCGTCATGTCATTAAAAGTTATGACAATTCAAATGCTGCTGATTATTATATCTCCATTGACTACGGCACGCTGAATCCCTGTTCTATGGGCTTGTGGGCGATAGAAAGAGACAAAGCCGTCAGGATCAAAGAATATTACTATGACGGACGTACCAGGGGCTTACAGAAGACGGATGAAGAATATTATCAGGCACTGGAACAGCTTGCAGACGGCTACCCGATCCGACATGTGATAATTGACCCGTCTGCCGCAAGTTTTATTACGACTATCAAACGGCATGGAAAATTCAGCGTCAGAAAAGCAAACAACAGCGTCATTGACGGCATCAGAAATACGATGACGCTTCTTGAAAATGACAGAATCCTGATTTGTGAATGCTGCCAGGACATCCTCAGAGAATTTTCCCTGTACCGGTGGGACGATAAAAAATCTCATGAAAAAGATACAGTTATCAAAGAAAATGACCATGCAATGGACGATATGCGGTATTTCGTGAATAGTGTCATGGGTCGGATTCTGAAAGAGTTTTGCAGGAACGGAGGGAAAGAATGATTAGTGCCGATATGGTTTCAACGGCTCTTGGAGTACAGGTAATGAAAAATTCCCAGATGGAAATCTCTGCACGAAAATGGTTTGAGATGTATCAGAATACAGCATCCTGGAACAATCAACGGATTATCAGTTTATGTCTTGCTTCTGCGATTGCAAGAGAATTTTCACGTCTGGTTCTTGCAGAAACGGAAATCACTGCTGACGGAGACCGCTACGTAGCAGAACAGTTAAAAAAACTGATTCCAAAGCTGTCCGTCATGATCGAACAGGCTTGTGCGATGGGCGGAATCATTGTCAAGCCGTATCTGTCAAATGG
>CAMWTO010000178.1 GCA_947177205.1 uncultured Ruminococcus sp.
ATGAATTGTTGTAAAAAATAAATAAAAATCAAATCTTTTCTTGTGCATCTTGCTAGAATTGAAAAATTATGCAAAAAAACTTGTGTTTTTTTGCAGGATGTGCTATAATATTTCTTAAGTCAGAAAATTTTTTAAAAAATATAGAAATTTAAAATTAAAAAAGGAGAGGCTTATGAAGAAAATTACAGGTTTGTCAGACAGTCAGGTGCAGCAATCCCGTGAAAAATACGGCACAAACCGGATGAGCGAGCAGGCATCTGAAAGTTTTATGCAGAAACTTCTGGGAAATTTTAATGATCCTATGATTAAGATTCTGCTTGTGGCACTGATTATCAATGTTGTGTTCGCTATTATGGGAGAGGCATCCTGGGTGGAGACCATCGGCATTGCTGTGGCAATTCTGATTGCAACATTTGTTTCTACATTTTCGGAATACAGAAACGAGAATGCGTTCCAGGCATTGCAGGCAGAGGCTTCCCAGATTAAGTGCAAAGTTTACAGAAACGGCGAAATTGTCGAAATTCCGATTGATGAGATCGTCATTGGTGATGCTGTCCTGTTGCAGTCCGGCGATAAAATCCCGGCGGATGGTATTATCATTGACGGCAGTATCAAAGTGGATCAGTCTGTTTTAAATGGCGAATCCGAAGAAGCAAAGAAAACAGCGGACGAAACAGTCAAGGACGGCGACAGCAAAGATTTTCTGCATCCGCACAAAGTATTCCGTGGTGCAGTGGTCTGTTCCGGGAATGCTGTGATGCAGACAACTGTCATTGGCGATAAGACAATTTACGGCGAAATTGCAAAAGAATTGCAGGCAGAGGAAGACAGAGATACGCCTTTGAAATTAAAGCTCAGCAAGCTTGCCAATCAGATCAGTGTATTTGGTTATGCTGGCGGCGGCGCAATTGCCGTGGCGTTCATGATTCAGAAGATCATCCAGGCAGGTGGTGCGGCGTATTTCTCCGGTGGTGTGCATATTTTTGCGGATCTGGTAGAAGCTGTGATCCTGGCAGTCATTATTATCGTTATGGCAGTGCCGGAAGGCTTGCCGCTGATGATTGCAATTGTATCGGCGCAGAACATGGGCAAGATGCTCAAAGAAAATGTTCTGGTAAGAAAAAATTCCGGTATCGAGACAGCCGGCAGTTTAAATCTGCTCATGAGCGACAAAACAGGTACGATTACAAAAGGACAATTAGAAGTTGTTGTATTTGCAGATGGCGCAGGCAACGACTATGACAGTTTTTCAAAATTAGGAAATGCGCAGAGTTTATTATTACGGACAAGCATCCTGAAAAATACAAGTGCGGTGATCTCCGGTCAGGGTGCAAAGAAACAGGCAGTCGGCGGCAATATGACAGAGCGTGCTTTGTTGAATTTTGTGAAAGACGATGAATCACAGGATCATATACAGATTCTGGGAACGCTCCCGTTCAACAGTGCTAATAAATTTTCATTGGCAGAAGTCCAGGGCGATGTGAATGGTACGTTGATTAAGGGCGCACCGGAAAAAATTATTGACAGATGCAAGTATTATTATGACCAGAATGGCAATAAAAAGCCGTTTGATGCAAAAGCTATGGTGCAGAAAATTGACGGTCTGGCAGTCCGTGCCATCCGTGTCCTGGCATTTGCAGTCAGTGATGCCAAAATGCCGGAAGATTCCATGCCAGGCGGTGAATGGACTCTGGTCGGCATTGTCGGCATCCGTGATGATGTCCGTCCAGAATCCATCCAGGCAATTGCAGAAGTTCAGAAAGCCGGCGTGCAGGTTGTCATGATCACAGGCGACAGAAAAGAAACTGCCGTAGCAATCGCCAAAGAAGCCGGAATTATCAAGAATGATGATGATGTCAGATTGACTTCGGATGAATTATCTGCCATGAGTGATGAAGAAGTCAAGAAGATCATGCCGAAATTACGGGTTGTTGCACGTGCGCTCCCGACGGACAAGAGCCGTCTTGTTCGAATTGCGCAAGAATTGGATCTGGTTGTCGGTATGACGGGTGATGGCGTGAATGACTCTCCGGCGCTGAAAAAAGCCGATGTCGGTTTTGCCATGGGCGGCGGTACGGAAGTTGCAAAAGAAGCCAGTGAGATTGTCATCCTGGATGATAATTTCTTATCTATCGAAAAAGCGATTTTGTTCGGCAGAACGATTTTCAACAGCATCCGGAAGTTTATTATCTTCCAGCTGACAATCAATGTCGCCGCAGTATTGGTAAGCTTTATTTGTCCATTCCTGCAAATGGATCCGCCTTTGACGATTACGCAGATTCTGTGGGTAAATCTTGTTATGGATACGCTTGCAGCGTTGGCATTCGGCGGCGAACCGGCTTTGAAAGAATATATGAATGAAAAACCGAAACGCCGTGATGAGGCAATTGTCAGCAAATACATGTGGTCTGAAATTCTCGTCGGTGCGGCATGGTCTGTTGGTCTGAGCATGTTCTTTATTAAATCCCAGTTCATGGAAAACTGGTTCAGACCGGATGTTGACGGCAAATCTTATCTGCTGACTGGTTACTTCACATTCTTTATTCTGATTGCTGTGTTTAACGCATTCAATGCAAGAACGCCGAAACTGAATCTGTTTGACAATATCGGCGGCAATTCCGGATTTCTGAAAGTCATGGGCGGTATTACAATAATCCAGATTATCATGACATATGTCGGCGGAAGTGTCCTGAACTGCTACGGATTGAACGGCAAAGAGTGGGGCTTGTTATTGATTATGGCGCTGACGATTATCCCGGTGGATTTAATCCGCAAGCTGATTATGGGGAGCGAAAAAGCACCGGCTGAGAAAAAATAATAATTAAATTTCTGGTCATTCTGATCTGGACAAAGATCCTGAACCGGGTCAGGATGCAGAAAAGCAAAAAAAATTCAGAAAATTGGAGGTATTCAAATGGCAGTTGGTTTAATTAAGGGGCAGAAAGTGGATCTGACAAAGGGCAATCCTGGTCTGTCTAAATTACTGGTTGGTCTGGGATGGGATACAAACCGTTATGACGGCGGTTATGATTTCGATCTGGACGCGGCGGCGTTCCTGTTGGGACAGAATGGAAAAGTGACATGCGATCAGGATTTTATTTTTTATAATTATATGAAACATGCGTCCGGCGCAGTGGAACACATGGGCGACAGTCTGACAGGCGGCAATGACGGTGATGACGAAATCCTGAAAATTGATTTGTCAAAAGTCCCGGCGAATATCTCCCGTATTGATTTCACGGTGACAATCTATGAGGCGGAACAGAGAAATCAGAATTTCGGACAGGTCAGCAATGCGTACATTCATGTACTGGATGAAACAAACAACCGGGAGCTGATCCGGTTTGATCTTGGCGAAGATTTCTCCGTGGAAACTGCCGTTGTTGTCGGGGAATTATACCGGCATAATGGTGAATGGAAATTCAATGCCATTGGCAGTGGCTTTTCTGGTGGATTGCGAGCCCTCGGCTTGAATTTTGGCGTCAATGTGTAAGTGATGAAATTGATAAAAATTTTTTTAAAAAATAATTTTTAGCAGGAGGTTTTTTTGTAATGGCAGTTAATTTATCCAAAGGGCAGAAAGTGGATCTGACAAAGGGTAACCCCGGATTAACAAAAATTATGGTCGGACTTGGATGGGATGTTAACAAGTATGACGGCGGTTTTGCGTTTGATCTGGATGCCGCAGTCTTTATGCTCGGTGAAAATGGCAAAGTAAGTTCTGATGGAGATTTCGTGTTCTACGGTAATAAAGAACACGCATCCGGTTCTGTGATCCATGCCGGAGACAATCTCACCGGCGAGGGTGATGGCGATGACGAAGTGATTCAGGTGGATCTTTCCAGAGTTCCTGCAAATATTTCCAGGATCGCTTTCACAGTTACAATCTATGAGGCAGATGAGAGAAATCAGAATTTCGGACAGGTGAATAATTCTTATATCCGTGTGCTGAATCAAGCAAACGGCGAGGAATTAATCCATTTTGATCT
>CAMWTO010000179.1 GCA_947177205.1 uncultured Ruminococcus sp.
GACTATGCTATAATAGAAATAATTATATAATTTCAGAATTTAAATTAATATTTTTAAATATTAAAAACATGAAAAATATTGAAAAAAAGGATGGATTGACGATGACTGATGCACAAGCAAGAGACAAACTGCAAGCTGCCGGACAGGAACATCTGCTTGCCTGGTATGACACACTTTCCGAACATGAACAGTATGATCTGCTGGAACAGATCGACGCACTGGATCTGGATCTGCTTGACGTGTTCCGGAATTACAAGCAGAATGGCGAGCCGGATCGGGGAAAATTAGCGCCGATGGGTGCGCTGACAATTCCGGAAATCGAACAGAATCATACCAAATTTGAAACCGCCGGACTTGATGCCATCCGCCAGGGAAAAGTCGGAGCTGTCCTGCTTGCCGGCGGTATGGGTACAAGACTCGGTTTTGACAAACCCAAGGGAATGTATAATATCGGCTTATCCAAGCCGTTATATATCTTTGAATGTCTGATTCAGAACCTAATGAAAGTTGTTGACCAGGCAGGCGCATTCGTTCCTTTATTTATTATGACAAGTGAAAAAAATGACGAAGATACCAAGGAATTTTTTGAGAGCATGAAATATTTTGGGTACAATCCGGAATATATCCATTTCTTTACGCAGGACACTGCCCCGGCGGTGGATGCTGACGGCAAAATCCTGCTTGAAAGCAAATCCCGGATTGCCACATCTCCCAACGGCAACGGCGGATGGTTCGCATCCCTGGTGAAAGCCGGTCTGCTGAACTTCCTTCAGCGTGAAGAAATTGAATGGCTGAATGTCTTCGCTGTGGATAACGTTCTCCAGAAAATCGCTGATCCGTGCTTTATCGGTGCAACGATTCTGTCCGGCTGCGAATCTGGCAGCAAAGTTGTCCGCAAGGCAGCGCCGGAAGAACGTGTAGGCGTTCTCTGTCTGGAAGACGGCAAACCGTCGATTGTGGAATATTATGAAATGACACCGGAGATGACTACAAGCCGTGAACCGGACGGCAGTCTCTCCTATAATTACGGTGTCATTCTGAATTATCTGTTCCAAACAAAAAAATTAACAGAACTGCTTCATAATCAGCTCCCTGTACACATTGTACACAAGGCAGTACCTTATATTGACCGGAACGGCGAAAAAATCTGTCCGGAATATCCGAATGCCTACAAATTTGAATCCCTTGTCCTGGATCTGATTCACTTACAGGACAGTTGCCTTTCCTATGAAGTGGAACGCTTCAGGGAATTTGCGCCGGTCAAGAACGCAGAGGGCGTGGATTCTGTCATTTCTGCCCAGGAACTGCTCCAGCGGAATGGTGTAACATTATAATTATTATAATACTATTAAAAAAAGAACTCCCGGCGGAGTTCTTTTTTTCATAATATTTAAAATTAATTATAATTCATCAATCAAATGTACTAAATATCTGAGCAGATTCATGCTGTCCACAAGCGTGATCTTGCCGTCGCTGTCCGTGTCCACGTTGGCAAGTCCCTGCGAGGAAATCTGATCTACGCCAACATAGACACGATTCATCAGGACAATATCTCTGATGTCGACTTCCCCATCGCCATTCGCATCCCCACGCAAAACAGCCTGTACTTCTTCCGTAACAGTGACCTGCACCACGACTGCGTCATAATCGGAATTATAGACCGTAATCCGGACTGTGCCGAGATCCATTGCCGTGATCACACCGAATTTTGAAACGATTGCCACCTCCTCACTGCTCGTCCGGTATCTCAATCCAGTCTGATTAGCCTGGATTTGATACTGATCGCCGGGTTGCAGTATGACTTTTGTTTCTGTGATCTGCAAAGTGGGTCTTGGTGCTGTAGTCATAGTGGACGTAGTTGTTGTTGCTCTCGTGGATGCTATTGTCATCATTGTGCTAGTGGTTGTGGTGGTTGTTGTTGCTGTTGTTGTCATCATTGCAGTTGTAGTGGCTGTTGTTTCTGTCGTAGCAACCTGAGTTGTTGTTTCTTCCGGTTCTTCCACCGAAATTTTTACTAATTCATAAGAAAGCTCTGGCTTGGATTTTTCATAGATAACTTGACCATATACATAATCCACATTGCAGGGTACTATATAACCCTCCATCAATTTTCCATTTGCGGATAACACTGCTCCCTCTAATTCGCCGAAAATTACTGTCTTCCGATTGCCATTCTCATCCGTATAATAGAGAGAAATCTTCACAACGTCCCCAGGATCGCCTGCAATATACAAAAGGAATACATCATCTTTTTTCAAATCCAAATCAGAATACGAAAAATAAATCGTTCCACCAGTTGACTCCAACTGATTAACAAGTGCGGCGGCCTGTTCGTCATAAGCAGAAACTTCCAAACTCGGCACTATGCCTGCTATACCGGCTATGAGCATAAGCGTCGCTGTCATAATTGAAATTATTTTTTTCATAAGATAGAACCCCCATTGATTCAAAAATAAATAGTAATTTCAAAAATAATGACTTAAAAATTCAGAAATTCTGGATTTTTTGCAAGATATTCTTCCAGTGTTCCTGTAAATCCTGTGCCGGATTCCGCCGCATAACTCAGTACAAGCGAGGCATCCTGTGCGTTAATGTTGCCGTCTGCGTTGACATCAGCGGCGGATGCCTGTTCCGTTGTCAATTCACTCTCTGCACCTGACCCGATGAACGCTGCTGCGGAAAGAATCGCTGCCGCATCACCGGAATTTACAATCTGATCGCCGTCCAGATCACCCAGGATAACCGCCGGCTCTTCTTCCTTTAATTCCGGCAGATACGAATCTGAAAGCGGTTCACTGCCGCCGATAAATAACTGCGTCCAGTAATAGCCTGCCTCACCCTCATAGACAGCAATTCCGAGATATTCTAAATCCGGATTCAGAATATTCCCGCTGTGAATTTCTGAACTCATCCAGGTAGTCACTGCCTGCTCTGCCGTTGTCATACCGGTGGCGATATTTTCAGCATAAGAACTATAAAATGCGTAATTCAGTGCTTCATCAATCGCCGTATCGTATTTTGTGCCGTCCGGTCTGGTATGTTCGTTCTGGATTTCCAGTTCATGACAACGAATCATGGCGGCGTTGTTCAGTGCTACAGAGCATTTCAACGGCGCAAGTCCCTGTTTTTCACGTTCCACATTCACACGAGCGGCAGCCTGGTCGGCAAGTTCTGTAAAATCTACTGCGTAAGCTTGCAAAGAATTCACCGGAAACGTACCGCAAACACCGGCAGAAAACAAAATACCTGCTGTCAGGATCGAAATTATTTTTTTCATAAGATTAACCTCCTGTATCACTAAAAATAATAAATGAATTATAATTTAACGTGAGTTCAACGGAAAAATCAGTCAAGCAGGCATAAAAAACCCTTTGTCATATCAGAAGCAGAACAAACAGAAGGTTTTTTAGGCAAAAAAGAATAAGCAGCTAAAGCAAAAACAAGATTGACAAGGAAATTAGTCATACTACGATGTCTGAAATGTTCAATATGACAGATGTTTTTCAGAAAATCATTGACAGATTCCATCACAGTACGTTTGCAAAGCAACAGATTCTAGCGTTTTTTTCTATCTTTTTTTCTTCGAACTCATGTTAAATCAGCAGATTGTACATGGTAGTTATCCTGTTCTTCGATGGATGATGGATAATATTTTCATTAAGACTGACCCTGCTGAAAACATCAAGTCTGATAAGGAAAAATCGACTGAAAAAATTGACGGAGCAGTCGGTACAGTTATGGCACTTGCCCGTGCAATTCGATGCGGCGCAGTCGATACTGGAATAAGCATTTATGATAAGAGAGATTTGTTGGTGCTGTAGATTATTTCTGTATTTTTGTCTGATAAGGATTCCATTATTTCACTCTTTTCTGCCATTGCAGTTAATGTAATATTATTTGTTTTACAAAATTGAATGATTGGTCTACTTGAAAATATTGTTATTATCTCTCTTTTC
>CAMWTO010000180.1 GCA_947177205.1 uncultured Ruminococcus sp.
TCTTGTAAGAAAATTTTAAATAGCATTTAAAATTAAATTTTGCAAGGACTTTCCCATGTTTCAGAACAGAAAAGAAAATAAAAAAATAATGCAGAAAATTATTGCGGGTGTGTTTACGGGAATGTTTCTGTTTTCCACCGGTATCCATGCTAATGCGCAGGAAATCAGTCAGAAAGGTGTCAGTTTTATTTGCAGTCTGGAAGGTTTCAACGAGACATGCTATTGGGATTATTCTCAGTCATCCATCGGCTACGGGACGAAATGTTCCAATTCGAGTGTACAGCCGCACAAATCCGGACTGCATACCATTACCAAAGAAGAGGCTCAGGATGCCATGCAGACGGGAATTGCGAATACTTATGCTCCGAAAGTTATCAATCAGACTGCCGGACTGGATCTCAATCAGAATCAGTTCGACGCACTTGTCAGTCTTGCCTATAATACCGGAGGCGGACTCAACCGGATTTATAATTCTCCTTTGGTGCAGTACGCAAGGGGAGAAATCACAGAACCGCAGGCACGAATGGAATATGCCAATTATCTGGTCAATACAGGCGGTACATGGAATCAGGGATTATGCAACCGGAGAACAAAAGAGGCAAATTATTTCTTTGATCAGACTTGTTGTCCACCGGCATATGCCAGGGTTTCACTTCAGAATAACCGGGATATTTTCATGACGGGCGAGGATGTATTTTTTACAATGCACTCGGATCAGGAGGAAATCTATTATCTGACAATCCGCCAAGGGGATGAAATTCTCTATTCAGAGAAAATCCAGTCGGAAAATGCCATCTATGTGAAATCTTTCGATCAGGCAGGCATATACACCGTTTCTTGTTCCGCAGGAAATGCCTACGGCGTGACGGACGGCGGTTCTTTGGAATTTGAGATTTTCGAATCCGTTGTGATTCCGGAGTATCCGGAGGGCGATGTGAACCAGGATGGTGTGGCAGATTCCCAGGATCTGCAATTTTTGCAGGATTATTTGCAATGTAAGGCAATGCTTACAAAAGAGCAGTTTGAAATTGCAGATATGAATCTGGATGGCGTGTGCAATATTTTTGATTTTCTGATATTAAAACGCATTCTGCTTTTAAATTAAAAAATATAATATTAAATAATCTATCTGTTGCACAGTGCAACGATGAAAAAGTCCGTTTTCTGGGGATTTCCAGGAGCGGACTTGTTTTTTTCCCTGGATTTTGCTATAATAAAACCAATATTTTTATTAAATTTTAATCTCACGAAAGGTGGAGTTTTTTATGAAACAATATCAGGTTACTGGCATGAGCTGTGCGGCTTGCAGTACCAGGGTAGAAAAAGCCGTCAGTGCTGTGGATGGTGTCACAGTCTGTTCCGTCAATCTGATTACGAATTCCATGGGTGTCGAGGGCACGGCATCCCAGGAAGAAATTATCAAAGCAGTGGAGAATGCCGGCTATGGAGCAATCCCCAAAGACAGGGATATACAGAATCCGGCACAGAACAGGACGGATTCTCTGAAAGACACCGAAACGCCTAGACTCCGGAAACGCCTGATCGCTTCTGTGATTTTATTATTGCCATTGTTATATGTTTCTATGGGGCATATGATGTGGAGCTGGAAATTACCAGCGTTCTTTGAAGAAAATCACATCGCAGTAGGATTATTGCAATTATTATTATCTGGTTTGATTTTAGTGGTGAATCAGAAATTTTTTGTGAACGGCTTCAAGGGATTACTGCATAAAAGTCCGAATATGGACACACTTGTCGCAATGGGTTCCGGTGCGTCATTCCTGTGGAGTGTGTATGTATTATTTCACATGACCGGTGCTGTCACAGATCAGAATCCGGAAATCATCATGCAGGATATGGAACAGTTCTATTTTGAATCTGCGGCAATGATCCTGACATTAATTACTGTCGGAAAAATGTTAGAGGCACATTCCAAAGGCAAGACGACGGATGCCATCCGGAGTCTGATAGAGCTGACACCGGACACGGCGGTGATTCTCCGGGAAAATCAGGAAATTACTGTCCCTGTGGAAGAAGTCCGGATGGGGGATATTTTTATGATTCGTCCCGGTGAGAGAATCCCTGTAGACGGGATTGTCCTGGAGGGACAAAGTGCTGTGGATGAATCTGCATTAACAGGGGAGAGCATCCCGGTTGACAAACAGTCCGGAGATGCCGTTTCCGGTGCAACGGTGAATCAATCCGGATTTTTAAAATGCGAGGCAACGCATGTTGGGCAGGACACGGCGCTTGCAAAAATTATTCAGATGGTCAGCGACGCTTCCGCAACGAAAGCGCCGATTTCTAAAATTGCAGACCGTGTGTCCGGTGTGTTTGTCCCAGTTGTCATCAGCATTGCGGTTCTGGTATTCGTGACCTGGCTGCTGACCGGAGAGAGCGTCGGTTATGCGCTGGCAAGGGCAATTTCTGTCTTAGTCATCAGTTGTCCGTGTGCATTGGGATTGGCAACACCTGTGGCAATTATGGTCGGGAGCGGTGTCGGTGCAAAGAACGGGATTTTATTCAAGACTGCCGTTTCTCTGGAAGAAACCGGGAAAATTCAGATTGTCGCACTGGATAAGACTGGCACAATCACGCAGGGAACGCCGGAAGTTGTGGAAATCCATCCTGCCGGACATCTGACAGAACGGGAATTTTTAATTCTTGCCGGCGCATTGGAACAGAAAAGTGAACATCCGCTCGCAAGAGCAATCCTGAAACGTACGGAATCGGAAAATTTACAACTTCCGGAACTCACGGAAATATCAGATTTTCAGGCGCTTGCCGGGAATGGTTTAACAGCCGTGTATCAAAATCAGGAATTATCCGGCGGTAATCTGGAGTTTATTCAATCAAGACTGCAATCCGGATTGCAGAATACAGCTATTCCGGAAGAAATTCTGAAACAGGCGGAGCAATCGGCACAGAACGGAATGACACCGTTATTTTTTGCAAAAAACGGGGAATTTTTGGGGATGATCGCTGTAGCGGATGTTATCAAGCCGGACAGTGCGGCGGCAATCCGGGAATTGCACAATCTTGGTTTGCGGACGGTCATGCTGACAGGGGATTATCAGAAGACGGCGGATGCGATTGGTTCACAAGCGGGCGTGGATGCTGTCATTGCCGGGGTTCGTCCGGATGGCAAAGAACAAGTGATCCGGAAATTACAGACAGCCGGAAAAGTGATGATGATCGGCGACGGGATCAACGATGCACCGGCATTGACGAGGGCGGACATTGGTGCGGCAATCGGCGCAGGTACAGACATTGCGATTGATTCGGCGGATGTAGTACTCATGAAGAGCAGTCTGTCGGATGCTGTTTCGGCAATCCGGCTGAGCAGATACACGATCCGGAATATTCATCAGAATCTGTTCTGGGCATTTATTTATAATATAATCGGGATTCCATTGGCGGCAGGATTGTTTATCAATCTGTTCGGCTGGGAGTTGAATCCAATGTTTGGCGCAATGGCGATGAGTCTGTCCAGTTTTTGTGTAGTGACAAATGCGTTACGGCTGAATTTTTCAAAAATTCACGAATCCCGGCATGACAGGAAATTAAAAAATTCCGTGAATCCGGATGTCATTTCTGGAATCATTGCAGAAATCCGGGAAGAATTTTCAAAAAAATCCGAGAATTTCGGCTTAAAAAATCAAATTTTAAAGATCAATGGCATGATGTGTCCGCATTGTGAAATGACAGTGAAGAACTGTCTGGAAGAATTTCCGGAAGTTGATCAGGCAAAGCCGGATTTTCAATCCGGGACGGTAGAATTATTTTTAAATCCGGGATTTTCTGCGCCGGATCGGGAAAGCGCGGTCTAGTATA
>CAMWTO010000181.1 GCA_947177205.1 uncultured Ruminococcus sp.
GAAATTATAGTAAATTAAAATTTGGAAATTTAAATTTTCAGCTTTATCTTCTTATTAAATTATTTTAATTATTTTAAATGAAATTTCTCTTTAAAACAAGAAAGGAAGGATTTTTATGAAAAAGAATAAATTTGCTGCCATCTTACTGGCTTGCTGTGCAACGGTTTGCAGTCTGGGTGCTGTCCAGGCAAGTGCTATCAATCTCCATGATGAGGCTACTATGACAGAACAGGAAAAACAGATTAAGGAGTATTGCGACATTGTCATAAACTGCGTGAATAATGAACGTACAGAGAGAGGACTTTCTGAACTGGCAACATTCCCGGAGCTGAGCGAAGTAGCTTACATTCGTGCAGAAGAACTCCCGGTTCTGTTTGACCACACTCGTCCGGATGGCACTATGTGCTTTACAGCAATTAAAGAAGCAGGTATCCGTTATTCCGCAGTTGCTGAAAACCTTGCAGGCGGTCGTGCTGATCCTGTTGCTACTGTGGAGCAGTGGATGAATTCTGAGGGACACAGAAAGAACATTCTGGGTGAAAAATACACACATATCGGCATTGGCTATTACTATGATCCAAATTCTGACTGGGGATATAACTGGAGCATGTTCCTGATCGGCACATATGACGGCACAACGCCGTATGTATTTGATTCTCAGTATACGCCGGGGCGTGAATTGGGCGATGTGGATGGTTCTCATACGGTGGATGCCTTGGATGCCAAAAAAATTCTTCGCTATGCAGCATCCCGTGCGGCAGGCGTGGAAATGGGCACTGTTCATGACTTCATGGAAGTCGCTGATCTTAACGGAGACGGCATTGCAGATGCCAAAGATGCCTCCGCAATCCTGGCTTACTCTGCGGCAGTGGGTTCTAACGGAAATGCCGTTTTGCAGGACTTTATCTGGTAATTCAAATAAATTTTACAAGATTTTCTCCCGTTCCTGAGAACGGGAGAATTTTTCTGAATGGATTGACAAAATTTTCAGAATATGGTATACTGAAATTATAATTATAATTGCAGAAAGGACTTGAAATCATTATGGATATTATGCAGGAATCTTTAAAAAAACACGGGGAATGGGGCGGAAAGATTGAAATTGTCTCCCGGACAGCAATCCATGACAGAAATTCCCTGTCTCTGGCGTACACGCCCGGCGTGGCACAACCATGTCTGGAAATTGAAAAAAATCCGGAACTATCTTATACACTCACCAGACGGCACAATCTTGTTGCGGTCATCACGGACGGTACGGCAGTGCTCGGACTCGGCGACATTGGTGCTCTGGCGGCAATGCCTGTGATGGAGGGGAAATGTGCCTTGTTTAAAGAATTCGCTGATGTGGACGCATTCCCGATTTGTATCAATTCCAAAGACACGGATGAAATTGTGAATACGATTGCGAATATTGCTTATAGTTTCGGGGGGATTAATCTGGAAGACATTGCCGCTCCGAGGTGTTTCGAGATTGAAGCAAGATTAAAAGAAAAACTGGATATCCCGGTATTTCATGACGATCAGCATGGCACGGCGATTGTCGTTGCAGCGGCGCTTGTGAACGCCTGCAAAGTTGCCGGGAAACGACCGGAAAATCTGGAAATTGTGATTAATGGCGCAGGTTCTGCCGGGATTGCCATTGCAAAGCATTTATTGTCTCTTGGTGTGGGCAATTTAATTATGGTTGATATTAACGGGATTCTGTCCAGTGATGAAACTTATCAGAATCCGGCACACAATGAAATTGCCGCTTTGACGAATCAGCAGCACAGACATGGAATGCTTGCGGATGCCGTCCGTGGTGCGGATGTATTCATTGGCGTGTCCAGACCGAAACTGCTCACGGCAGGCATGATTCAAAGCATGAACGAAAAGCCGATTGTGTTTGCAATGGCAAATCCTGTTCCGGAGATTATGCCGGATGAAGCCAAAGCCGCAGGGGCTTACATTGTGGGGACTGGCAGAAGTGATTTTCCGAATCAGATCAATAATGTAGTCGCATTTCCCGGTGTGTTCAAAGGCGCTCTGGCAGTCCGTGCAAAGGACATTAATCAGGAAATGAAACTTGCGGCTACGAAAGCAATTGCCGGATGTGTTCCGGAAGATCAGCTCTGTGCGGATTTCATTTTGCCGGATGCATTTGATCGGAATATTGCAAAAGCCGTTGCCAAGGCAGTTGCACAGGCGGCAATTGATTCCGGTGTTGCCGGGATTTCAGAGAATCCGCTTGCCTGATTGAATGTGATAATATACTAATTATCTAATTATGATAGAAAAAAATATATTTCTGATTTCTCAGTCCTGGGTCAGAATTGCCGGAACGACTGTGTTTGGGATTGCGCTGTTCTTTTTCGTTCTGCCGATGTTTGTCGGAATCCGTCATGCGGGCTGTTATGCCGGGACGATCATCAGCATTTTGGGAATTGTTTATTTTGCGCTGAATCCTGTGATTGCACATCTGATGCAGAAAATCTGGGAACGGGATTTCGGGCATTTCCTGCTTTGTATCTTCCTGGGAATCCTTGCTCTTGGCGGGCTGATCGGACTGACATTCAGTTTTCTGATGATCCGAGCGGAATGCAATCAACCGGAAACACCTGCAACTGTGTTGATCCTTGGTTGTAAAGTCCGCAGGGATGGTGCACCGACTTTGATGTTGAAAAAACGCCTTGACGCCGGAGCGGCTTATCTGGAACAGCATCCGGAAGTTTCCGTAATTGTCTGCGGCGGTCAGGGAAGTGATGAAGTCATTAGTGAAGCCGAGTGCATGAAAAATTATCTGATCCAGGAAAAAAAGATCAATCCGGAAAGGATTTATCAGGAAGACAGATCTACTTCTACGCAGGAAAATTTTGAAAATGCCAAAGAAATTCTGGATGTCCATGAACTGGGATCACAGATTATTATTGTGACAGACGGTTATCATCAATACAGGGCATCCAGAATTGCAGACGGTCTGAATCTGGAATGCACAGCGGTCTCTGCAAGGACTTCCTGGTATTTAGTGCCGTCCTACTGGGTTCGTGAATGGTTAGGAATCTGTTATCAGTTTGTGTTCGGATAATCTCCGGACACAAACATAAGTTATAAGTTAGCAATTGCTGATAGGGGAGCGTGCGAATCCAATTTATGAAGTCATTAAAACTATTATTAATCGCAGATGAAGAAAGCAAGTATTTGTGGGATTTTTACGAACCTGGAAAATTGGATGATCTGGATCTGATTATTTCCTGCGGTGACCTGAAACCAGAATATCTGGAATTCCTGGCTACATTTGCACATTGTCCTGTATTTTATGTGCATGGGAATCATGACACGGCATATCAGACAAAGCCTCCCGGAGGCTGTATCTGTATTGATGATACATTAATCTGTTATCAGGGTGTCAGAATATTAGGACTGGGTGGCTGTATGCAGTACCGTCAGGACGTAAAACTTCCATTTCAATGCACGGAAAAACAAATGCAGAAGCGCATTCAAAAATTAAAATTTAACTTATGGAAAAATCGTGGCTTTGATATTCTGGTGACACATGCGCCTGCAAAGAGATTACATGATTTACAGGATTTGCCGCATCATGGATTTGCCTGTTTTCGGGAGTTGTTGGATCACTATCAGCCAAAATTATTCTGTCATGGGCATGTACATCTGAATTATGGCAATCTGCCTCGTCAAGAAAATTATCATGAAACTGTAATTATTAATGCATATGAGAAATATCATTACGAATTTTGTTCATAATATATAAAAATCAGAAAATATTTTGCACAAAAATATCTTGTAGTAATTTTACAAAAA
>CAMWTO010000182.1 GCA_947177205.1 uncultured Ruminococcus sp.
CTTCTCTTTCATTTTCTGTTAATGTGGAAACAAATTCTTTTGTTAATTCTTCAAAAATTTTTCCTTTGAAGACTTTTTCTGTTAATTTTTTCCCAAGATAATCCAAACATTTTTCATGGTCAAATGTTACTTTTTTTAGCAAACAGTATACTTTTGAATTATGCCCCATAGCAGTCATCATCTGCATAGTATCAAAATTTGCAAATCGTGCAATGTCTCCAACACTAAATGTAGCTCCACTTGAGTGATTATGCAATACAGCATGAAATTCATAACATTTAGGGGGATGAACAGAATCTATTTCCCCTATTGTGATTTCTCCGATTTGTTCCATATCCATCATATCAAGCAAAATACAACACTCTGTGCCAAGAGGATGTTTTCGGGCTTCTTCAAGAAGTCTTCTGTGTGCTTCTTGCAATGTAATTGCATCTTCAATTGAGAATCCATCTGGCTGAATGAGTTGAACATTTTTAATTGTTTCATCCGTTATCGGTATTCTAAAACTTTTTTCTTGATCCATTATAGCATGATTGTCTGAAAAAGTCAAGCGATTTTTTTCTGGATTTCTCTCAGAAAATCTCTCGGAATTTTTCTCATAGAAAATATCAAAGAAACATCTGCACCAGGGATGCATAGGCGGAAAGTTCGTGCCTGGACGGCGTTCCGAGATCCGGAATCGCTCCTCGGTCAGAGATGCACACAGATCGCACGTCTTGCCGTCGCAGAGTGCGACGTATTCGTAGTAGGCATAGTCTGGGTCGTTCAAGTATGTCTGCATTGCCGCTTCATTCGCTAAGAACGTATCTTCTGTGAATACCAGACGTTCAATATTTCGCTGAGAAACTGTCTGGAATTTATTCAGCACAGATTTTGAAATATCTTTGTAGCTGTTGCCTCGGATCATGCCATTGACTAACTGAGTCTGGAGTGTCTGCGTCAGAGCATTCCGGTTATTCCAGATTCTAGCCGAAAAGTCCTGGTTGTTGCACCAGTCCTGCCCGACGACCAGCCGGAGCATGTCGCTGTCGATCCGATAGAAACTAGAGCCGTAGCCCATTTGTTCGGCGATCAGATTCCCGGACAATAATGCCATCTGCTGAAAATGTGCCTGTGCCTGCGCAATCTCATAAGCCCCCATTTTTAGTTGCTGGATCGCAACGGACGTCCGCAATCCCTCTAAGCGATCAAGTTTGTAGATGCTTTCCCGGATTGGCGTAAGATGTGCATACTGCGGATATTGTTTCTCAAAATCCTGAATTTTCTCATACAGGAGCTGTTTGTCAGCGTCTGAGAGCGATTGCAGTAAATTCCGGTACTGGATCACGTTATTTGTGCCGTATTTGCTGTAATAGGCGGCAATGTCCCGATCCAGCTCCGCCGCCTCTGTATTGTAATATTTCCGAAGATTTTGGAACAATGCCTGTTCATGAAGTGCAATACTGTTCTGCAATGAAAGGGTTCGCTGATCCCAGTAATTCGACTGATTAGCCATCTTCTGCACCTGTCCTGAAATGCAGATACTGATCTGATAGAGAACTGCCGTTCTCCTGATTAATGTCCTGCATTTCCTGTTCCACATCGTTCACGGCAGAAATCACAGATAACTGCGTCCGCCGACTGGTGATCCCGGACATCTGGGAGGCTGTCTGTGCTTCTTCCAGAAGATTCTTCGGGACATTAAACGTGAATCTGTAAGTCAGATCTTTCCAGAGCTGTTTTTCCGATTCTGTCGTTGCGATCACGGATGCAACCAGCCGCCACCGCTGATTCATGCCACTAGCAAATTTACGTTCTTTTTCTTTGGCACGATTCCGCATGGGCTGTAGCTTGTACGCCAATGCCGTCCCGGAGCTGCCGCCAAATTCTTCGTCCGAGATGTTAGCCACCATTGCCATGGAGAAAATCAACGTTTCTAGACGATCTAACAAATTTTCCTGTGTAGTATCGCCAGTTGTTTTTGTCAGAAATTCCACATCTACAGCTTGCAGCATTTCTTGATCCATGGGCGGCACCTGGATCACTCTGTCCTGCCGGATTGTTCGGAGATTTTCAGGCTCTAAGTCAACGCCCTTTAATAATAAATAATTGTCAGCGAATGCGTCCACATCATTTGCCTTTTCAGATAATGCCTTTTCATAGGCATTAATCAGGCTTTCTTCATGTTCAAACGCTCCGAAGCGTTCGTCATTTTCGATATATTCCACAATCGGAACACCGTCAAAAAAATGCGGTCTGGATTCATCCGTGAAATGCAGAGAACCCTCGTCTGTAAATTCCAGAATTTCAGATCTGGTATAGACCGCTCCGTGCATGACGTGATTCCGGTCAAAGTAATATCTTACACCATACAAGGGACGACGTTCCACAGAATCATCATAGATGATAAATGCTTCCAATGGCGTAAAATACGTAATTCGGACGTTCGCATTTTCGTCCAGATAGCATAATTCAAAGGCATTTCCGTAGATACTGGAAATCTTGGACAATTCCGCAAAACTGTCATCCAGATCATTGGCTTTGTGGATCTCCAGAATCTTTGCCAGAAAATTCTTGTCCGGACATTCCGTCTTGACCGGAATCCCGATAAATGCACCATTGAACGTGTCAACAATATATTTCGGAATATTGGCAAGAATCCTGTTGTCCGGTTTCCAGTCCGGTTTTCTGGGTTCTTTCAGAATCGGATGCCGGTTTTCGTACAGTTCCCGGAGATGCTGAAAACGGACACAGTCATTCTTATGTTCTTTCAGCCAGAATGCCAGCATATCCGTGTCGAGGATTTCGTTTTCTCCCATGATATAATATTCCAGTCGCCTGAAATGCGGCGCAGATGTATGCAATTACAATCCCCCCTGTATGCCCTGGATTCTGACACTTTCCCGCATGATCGTATTGACGAAATAACGCATATCATCCATGGCATGGTCATTTTCTTTGATGACGCTGTCCTGACTGGCTTTGCTGTCCCATCGGTACAAGCCGAATTCTCGCAGGATATTCTTGCAGTCCGGAGAAATCAGAATCCTGTTTTGTGCAAGCATTGCCGCTGTCCGCCGGATGCCGTCGACTACGTCGTTTTTTCCTTTCCGGACTAAGAATCCGTTCTGTCGCAGTTCTTCAATGAAACTAGCTGCTGATGGGTCAACAATGACAGATTCTATTTTCCGATTGCCGGCAAGTTCCTTGATTCTTTCCACATACTGCGAATTTGTCAGCAATTTTTGAGATATCCTGCCGCTATAGTAATACTCTGCAATCCGGTAAGCTTTCCGCTTGTCATACAGCCATAGACCCGCTGAGAACGCATTTAATGTGCCGTAATCCACAGAAATATAATATTTGCCGGCTGGGAGCTGATCCGGGATTTTTGTATGCCTGGTCCTGTCAAACATCGGATAAACCAAACCCTCAGCCAGAACCCACAGTCCCCGGATATATCTGTCATAGAACATGCCGGAGTACAGCGTTGTCGTCTTCGCAATTTTATCCGGTGTCATGATCGGATTGTCCTGCATTTCAAAATGCAGATGCAGAACGTCTGGACGCTCTCCGGCATCCGTTTGCAGAATCCAGGTCTTATAGAACCAATGCTCCGGAGAATCCGGATTACAGTTAAACCAGAGTTTCGCATTTTCGACGGACAGCGTTCTGGCAATTGCCTGATTCACGAAACTTTCCGGCTGGAGTGCGACTTCATCGAATAAAATTCCGGCTAGCGTGATGCCCTGCACCAGTTTATAGCTGGATTCATCCTTGCCGCCGAAGATGTAGAAATAGTTTTCATGACCG
>CAMWTO010000183.1 GCA_947177205.1 uncultured Ruminococcus sp.
AAAAAAGATAATTCAGAACATGACCAGGAAAATTTTTATTTCAGGAGGTTTTTATTATGAAATTAAAAAAATTATCCGCAGTGCTCGCTCTCATCATGGGCCTGAGCGCCGGCATGATTTCATCCGTCACGGCAACCGTTCCCGTACATGCGGAAGAAACACAGGATACGACAGAAAAACTGTTCGGCGACATTGACGGCAACGGCGTTGTTGATGCATATGATGCGAGCTGGCTGCTCCGGTATGCGGCGGCAGTCGGTGCCGGTTTCACCAGACCACTTGAATACTTCATTGAAATTGATGGTCAGATGATCCCGGAAGAAATCACGGATGACGGCGATATGCTGACAATTGTCTCCTGGAATGACAACGATCTCAAAAATATGATTGAAGTATTCAACGAAGATTACCCGGATGTACCCATTCAGTATGTCAACTGTGGTGCAGACTCCGGCGACGGCGCAAGCGTCAAGTACCAGACATTTCTTAACAGTGGTGAGGACATTGACCTGTTTATCGCTGAATCCGGCTGGATTCTCAAATACATCAACAATGACGCATATTCTGCACCATTGTCCAAACTTGACATTACAGAAGAAGACTATGCAGATGCTTACAATTATACCATAGAAATCGGCACAGACAGCAAAGGCGTTCTCAAAGGCGCAAGCTGGCAGGCTGCGCCCGGCGGTTACTGCTATAATGCAGATCTTGCAAAAGAATATTTCGGCATCAACACACCGGAAAAAATGCAGGAAAAAATTAGCGACTGGGATAAATTTGCTGCCGCCGCAGAAGAACTTGCCACAGCAAGCAACTTCAATATTACAATCTGCGCATCTCTTGACGATATGTGGCAGTGTTATGCGACTTCGATCAATGCCCCGTGGCTGATTGACGGTAAGATCAATACAGAACCTGCCCGTGAATTTACGAAGATGATTCTGCCTTATATCCAGAATGGTTCTATTGATGTGACTGTCTCCCAGTGGGATAAAGACTGGATGACACTCGGCAAGAAAGGCGGCACAATGGGCTACTTCTTCTCGACCTGGTGTCTGACAAAGGGAAATCAGCTGGAACAGTACTGCGGCACAGACGGCAACTGGAGAATCGTCAAAGGACCGCAGGAATATTTCTGGGGTGGATCCTGGTTGTGTCTGTCACCGAACTGCGACAACAAGACTTATGCAAGCGATTTTGTAAAGTATTTCACGACAGACCATGACGGCATGAAAAAATATGCACTTCAGTCCGGTGATTTTGTCAATAACAAAACCGTTATGGAAGAAATTGTTTCTGAGGGTTCTAATTCTAATGCACTCCTCGGCGGTCAGGATCAATTTGCTGTTCTGAAAGATGCCGCTGAGAATATCAAACTCAACGAAACCATCACACAGTACGACGAGGATCTGAAACTCAGCCTGCGTTATGCACTGCATGCAGAATCCATCTATTCTGCAATTCTCGACAATGACGTAGATGCCGTTATTACACAGTTCTTGCAGGAAGCCAAAGACAAAGTTCCGGCAAAACTGTTCCCGGATGATGCAATAGATACACCAGTGGAAACAGATCCGGCATAATTTATTTTAAAAATAAAACTCTGCTGTGAAATTCACAGCAGAGTTTTTTAATTTTATAATTTACGCCTCGTTCTGTGCAGAAATTGCCGCAATCACTTCCGGGAGAAGATTTGCCGGGAGCGGTTCATATCGTAACGGCGTCATTGTAAAACTGCCCAGTCCCCTGGTGACCTGTCTTAAATACATTGCAAAATCATGCATTTCCCGTACCGGGACTTCTGCCGTAATTTCTGTATTGCCCTTGCCGACTGGCTGCATACCAAGAACTCTGCCTCTTCTGCGATTCAATTCTCCCATGATGTCGCCTGTGTTCTCATCCGGTGCCGTCACAGAAAGCGTGCTGATTGGTTCTAACATCACCGGTTCCGCACGGCGCATGCCGTCTTTGAATGCGATAGACGCCGCCATCTTGAATGCCATTTCAGAAGAGTCCACAGGATGATAAGAACCATCCAGCAGGATTGCCTTGACACCCACCACCGGACACCCAGCAAGTACGCCTTTCTTGACACATTCCTGCAATCCCTTTTCGACTGCCGGGAAGTAATTCTTCGGGACAGATCCGCCAAAGACTTTTTCTTCAAAGATCAATTCATCACTGACACACGGTTCAAACGCCATTTTGACATGTCCGTACTGCCCATGACCGCCGGACTGTTTCTTATGTTTGCCCTCAGCCTCAACTTTCTTCCGGATTGTTTCCCGGTAAGCAATCTGCGGTACAGATAACATCACTTCTGCGCCGAATTTGGATTTTAATTTTGAGACTGCAATCTCTAAATGCTGTTCACCTAATCCGCTGAGAATCTGTTCTTTTGTGGAAACATCCTGACTGTAACTAAGCGTCGGATCTTCTTCTACAATTCTCTGCATGCCTGTGGAAATCTTGCTTTCGTCGCCCTGGTTCTTCGCACGGACTGCCATCGAATAGCACGCATGCGGGAATGCCGGCATTTCCGCAGATGCTACCTGATTCGCAGAACAAAGCGTGTCACCCGTCCCGGCGGAAATCTTCACAGCGGCAACAATATCTCCTGCCTCTGCGGATTTGATCTCTGTTTGTTTCTTACCCAGGAGCGTGTATAATTTCCCGATTTTTTCCTCTGCGCCGGTTTTTGCATTGATTACTGTCATATCAGAACGGATTTTACCGGATAAAATTTTGAGATAAGACATTTTGCCGACAAACGCATCCGCAACTGTTTTACACACCAGTGCCGCAAGGGGCTTTTCCGGATCACATGCCAGTTCCAGCAGATTTTCATCCCCAGAAACTGCCTGTACCGGAGGGACTTCATCAGCGGACGGCACTAACAGTGTGAATTCTTTCAGGAGCATGTCAATGCCTGCCATTGTCAGCGCTGACGTGCAGACAACCGGCGTAATTAATCCTTTGTTCATGCCATTGTGAATGCCGTCGATTAATTCTTTCTGCGTGAATGCCTCGCCCTCGAAAAATTTCTCCATCAAAGCGTCATCCGTTTCCGCAACAGCTTCAGAAATTGCCGCAACAAGACCGTCCAGACGATATTCCTTTTCTGCCATGTCCAGATCAGAAACTTCCATCTCGACAGCCTTTCCGGATTTGTCATAGCAATACGCTTTCATTTCGATTAAATTTAAATAAGACACAATCTCGGCATTCCGGATGACAGGAACAACAACCGGGCAGACCGTAGAACCGAACACGGTTTTGAGTTCTGTGAGCGTATTATAGAAATTTGCATCTTTGTCATCAATCTTCGTAACAGCGAACATTGTTGCTTTGCAAAGTGCCTTGGCGCTTTCGTAAGCTTTTTTTGTACCGACACGAACACCGGATTTTGCGGAAACCGTAATCAGGACAGTATCCGCCGCCGCAATGCCGGATAATTCTTCGCCTGCAAAGTCCAGAATGCCCGGCGTATCGAGCAAATTCACCCAGTAATCCTCATACTGAAAACCGGCAAGCGCCGTGGAAACGGATGCTTTCCGACGAATTTCCTCCGGATCGAAATCACAGACGGTTGTACCGTCAGCAATTCTGCCGTTTCTGTCAGATGCGCCTGCGCAAAACAGCAAAGCCTCTGCCAGGGACGTTTTACCGGAACTATGGTGTCCGGTGAGTGCAATGTTTTTAATTTTGTCTGCATGGAATTGGTTCATAAATTACGCTCCTTTAAAAAATTTCAAGAAATTAAAAAATCAACGATAAA
>CAMWTO010000184.1 GCA_947177205.1 uncultured Ruminococcus sp.
CTGCACAACGATATGCTACATGCCGGATATGATTCTGATCACCATCGAATTCCCAAAATAATGCAAATTCTGAAAGTTCAGCATCTGTGTTTTCCACCTGGAGACCATTGTTATCAATTTTTTCTCCGAGAATATCCACAGCAAAGATAGTTTCCATCAACGCAATTTCTAAATCGCCTTCGTAGCCGGAGTTGTTGTTGATCACGTAGTAAACCGTGTTGTCAGCGTAGAAATTTTCTGATTCGCCGTTTGCGTCAATCGAGAGCGATACTGCCCCCGGAATCCGGACAGGTGGCGCATAATTAGGAATTTTTTCGTCCGTTGTGGTGGATTCAGACCAGTTTAAAATTTTAGCATAATACACATTGTTCAAGCCAAATTTGACTTTGTTGTTTTTACCTTTTGCCATTTAAAACGCTCCTTTAGTTCAAATATTTTTTCAGAAGTTCATCAAATTTTTCAGCTCCATGTTCTTCTGCCGGAGCAATATGCGGCTGCGCTTCTACTCTTCCGCCATTTCGCTTAGCGTGTCCATGTTCTAGCAAATGTGCGATCTGATAACGATTCCTGGAATGAACTACGATTTGTAAACTGTGGCTTTTTTCAGCTACTTTCTTAGTCGTCCAGCTTTTACCGTATTTTCCTGTGCGTTCTGGTGCATTTTCTGAAATCTCTTTCCGAACTTGTGACGCAGTTTTCTGGACTGCTTTTTTCATAGCAGAATCTGCAAGTTCTGAATACTCTTGCAAATCGTCCATGATCTCTTCCGCCATATCATCTATGCTGATCCTTGCCATTACACATCACCATCCAGAATGATTTCTGTTTCATACAACACTTCATACATTTTTTCGGATGTAATATATGCCTCTGTCTTATCAAATGAGATTTTGTTCTCGTGCAAAATTTTTTCCAGTTTCTGCTCCAGAGCAAAGTCTTTCCGGTCAGAATATAATTCTATATTCAGATTCACAATTGCCTGATAATTGGAATTATCTGCATAGAAATCATCCCGACTCGGAAACAGGTACACCAGATACGGCAATGGTGGCGCAGAATTGTCCTCCCAGTGATGATAGACAAACGGCAATCCAACTGTAGCAAGCATTTCCGCAATTTCTCTATAAGTCATTGCACGCCGCCTTTCTGTTCCGCATACAGCTCCAGTGTGTCAGCATTTTTCAGGAATGTGCGATAAATCGCATATCGGGCATCGTGAAAGATCAGCTCCGATTCTGATTGATAATCCGTCGGGAATACCTCAAACAGGAACACCGGATGCAGTCCATTCTGTCCGCCTGAAAAAAATTCAGACCGTGATACAGACTGCACTTTGCAAAAAATCTGACGTTCGATTTCCTGATTATGCTGTATGTGAAATTCATCCTGAATTTTCTCTTGTTTGACAAGAATCAGTACATCATCCATCTAACCACCCTTTTTCTGAAAATGCCCTGTTATTCAGCTGATAGCGTAACATCCGGGGCATTGCTTCCCCGGTGTCACGTTTTCGCCAAAGCCAAGCCGCATACATCAATTCAAGATGCAGATCATCATCTGTCAAGGTGATTCCCTCTCTAGTAATTTCGATACAGGCGGCATTCAGATAGAATCCTAGAACTGCATCAAATGCTGTTGTTGTAATTCCCAGCTGTATTTTCAGCAGGGAAATTTTTTCATCATGCGTTAGCATTTGCGTTGTCTGTTGCGAATGTCATTGTCGCTGTCGGTACAGATCCGCCAATAGAAACAGCAATGAATGCCTCTGGAATAACCGGAATGCCATCATAGCGTGCCGTACCTTTGAATACGGTCTGATCCTCAATGAAACGGGTATGCTCGGACTGTGCCAGCTTCACACCGGATCTTTCCGCCAGCAGATACAGATCCCCATAACCGCCAATTATCACATCATCCGGAATGAAATTTAGCGTTTCAATCGTTCCGCCAATTACCGGCATTGTATTTTTCTGTCCGGAAACAATTGCACCTGTGCTGGTGATAGACATTGCATTGGCAAGCAGTTTTGTGTATGTTTTAGGATTCATTGCCCAGAACAGATCGCCGCTGCTATAATCATTGTCCAGAACACCAGTAGCAAGCACTAATTCCTGGTAGAGATCAAGCCCAGTAGTCGTTTCATCAATTGCCAGAAGATGTGTTGCACTCAGATTTTCCCATTTTCTAGCTGTATCTGGATAAGATCCCGGTTCTGCTGTCTGTGCAAGGCGTGTGACAATGCCCAACGGCATTTTTTTACCCGTACCATACAGAACGGCTTTATCCAGGGCATATGCAATGGATTTGGACAATGCCTGAATCAGTTCTGTTGCCAGATTGATGTCCGAATCTTCCAGAACGGAATTGCACACTGCAAAATAACCGCCGACTTTGTAACCGTCCACTTCCACGTTGTTAAACTGTATGGACAACTCATTCAGCTTGCCACACGCTTCTGTCCAGATTGCTTCCGGGATAGATCCCATGATGTTTTGACGTGCCTTGCCGGGAACATGTACCAGATGCAAATGTTTCAGCATTTTTGAATATGTGGGGATATTCTGGCGGATCAAGCCAAGCATAACTTCCGGAATAGTCAGCTCCGCCCCTGTGATGCTGCGTTTTTCCCGGATGCATGTTCTGACATGTTGGATCATGTCTCTGACTTCCTGATTTTTAAAAAATGCATCTCGTTCCTGCATGTTCATTCCGAAAAACGCTTTTGTCGTCATGTATGAACTCCTTTCTTCTTGCTGTGGATTAGCAGAACGCTGTTTTTCTTCCATTTCGGACAGCTCCTGTTCCAGATCAGCAATTTCTTTTTTTAATGTAGTTGTCTGTAATTCGTGATTTCTCTTTTCCGTCTCAAATGCGTTAACAGCATTTTCTACGGCGGTGCGTTCTTCTTCCGTCTGCACTTCGGCAATAGACTGTTCCAGTTCCGCCTCACGGATTTTCAGATTTTCCCCTGTTTTCTGTAATTCTTCCAGAATTTTCTTCTTGTCATCCAACTTTTTTCTCAGCATTAATGCTTTTAACATAATTTAGCTCCTTTCAGCTTTTTTTCAATTTATTTTGCATTGTTTCACGCCAACAGTCCAATTTTCGTTTTTGTATCGCTGCATAATCCTGTTTCCTAGCATGGATTGCTGTTTCTTCATATGCCGGGAATGTCACACAACTGACTTCGTGCAATTTCACGGCATTGATTGTCCAGTGTGTTGATCCGTCCTCACGCTTCGTGACTGTTTCATCCAGAATTTCAAAACCAAAGCTACACTGCGATACATCTCCACGTTTTACACGCTCATAAATATTCATAGCATCGCTGTCATTAGGGTTAATACGGATTTTACCCCATAATCCGTGATCATCCTCTTTCAGCTCCAGCGTGCCGGCTACTGTCCGCCCAAGGACCAGCGTGGCATCATGATTAATTAAAGCACGGATGTCTGCCTGCAGCGCATCCTGAAACGTTCCTGGAGCGATACTTTCGCTCAGTCCGCTACAGATGTGATAATCGCTGTTAAAAACTGCAAAATAGCCCTCAATCACTGGCTCTTCATTCTCAGCTCTGGTCTGAAACTTCGTCTCAGCTGTTATCCGATGTTCCGTCTTCATCAGCTCCTTTCAGTTTCTTTTGTTTGCCACTCATGCTATAAGGGATATAATTTTCCAGGATTCGTAATTCGTCCAGTCCGTCCAGTGGTGA
>CAMWTO010000185.1 GCA_947177205.1 uncultured Ruminococcus sp.
GCAATATACTGTCAATTCGGCAGTATATTGCTGATTTTTTTAATTTAATAAAACAGCATGCTGATTACATTCACAGCCAGTGCGGCAATCCATGCCACGGCACATTGCCAGAAGACGACACCAACCGCCCATTTTGCGCCAAGTTCACGCTTGATGGAGCTGATTGCCGCCACGCAGGGTGTATATAACAGACTGAACACCAGCAGGGATGCTGCAACCGTCGGAGACATGAACAAAGTCAGATTTTCTCCGAACAGGACTTCCAGGACGGAGACAACACTTTCTTTCGCCATGAATCCGCTGATGAATGCCGTCACAATCCGCCAGTCGTCTAAGCCGATTGGTTTCAGCAGCGGTGCAATCCATCCGGCAAGGATTGCCAGAATACTGTCTTGCGAATTTTCTGTGACATTCAATTGCGGATCGAAACTCTGCAAAAACCAGACAGCAACAGTTGCAACGAAGATCACAGTGAATGCTCTCTGTAAAAAATCCTTTGCTTTTTCCCAAAGTAATCTCAGAACGTTCTTTGCGCCAGGCATCCGGTAATTTGGGAGTTCCATCACGAACGGAACGGCTTCTCCCTGAAAGAAGAGTCCCTTGCACAGCCAGGCATGAAGAATTCCGGCAAGAATACCCAGAAAATACAGTCCAGTCATAATCAAGCCCTTTTGCGTACTGAAAAACGCATCAATAAAAAACGCATAAATCGGCAGTTTCGCAGTACAGCTCATGAATGGTGTTAATAAAATCGTCATTTTACGGTCACGTTCACTCGGCAGTGTTCTTGTCGCCAGGACTGCCGGAACAGTACAGCCGAAACCGATCAGCATCGGAACAATACTTCGCCCGGATAATCCAATTTTTCGCAGTAATTTATCCATGAAAAATGCCACTCTTGCCAGATAACCACTGTCTTCCAGTAAGGACAGAAAGAAAAAGAGCGTGATAATAATCGGCAGAAAACTCAGAACACTTCCGACACCGGAGAATACGCCATCAATGACAAGACTCCGGACAGTCTCATTGACGTTGGATGCAATCAGCATCTGTTCTGTCAGATTTGTGAGTGCATCAATGCCGATTTCCAACAATTCCTGCAATTTTGCACCAATCACTTCAAATGTCAGGAGAAAGACTGCCATCATAATCAGAATAAATACTGGGATTGCTGTATACTTTCCGGTCAGGATTTTATCAAGTTTCTGACTCCGGAGATGTTCTTTGCTTTCTTTGGGTTTGATGACTGTCTGCGAACAGACTTTCTGGATAAAAGCGAACCGCATATCCGCAATTGCCGCACTCCGGTCTAGTTCTCTTTCTGTTTCCATCTGGAGAATCATATGTTCCAGCATTTCAATTTCATTCTGATCCAGGTTTAATTTTTCCAGGATCAGGGCATCGCCCTCTATGATCTTGGAGGCCGCAAACCGGACGGGAATCCCGGCACGTTCCGCATGATCCTGAATCAGATGAATCACAGCATGTAAACAACGGTGAACAGCGCCGTTGTGCGCTGTTGCAGGACAGAAATCCTGTTTTTTCGGACGTTCCTGATAATGTGCAATATGAACGGCATGTGTAATCAGTTCATCCACACCCTGATTTTTGGCGGCAGAAATCGGTACAACCGGCACGCCGAGCATTTCTTCCATCGTGTTAATATCAATCGAACCACCATTATTGCTTAATTCGTCCATGAAATTTAACGCAACAATCATGGGAATGTCCATTTCCAGCAACTGCATTGTTAAATATAAATTGCGTTCAATATTCGTTGCGTCTACAATATTCATGATGGCTTTCGGTTTTTCAGTAAGCACGAAATTCCGGGAAACGATTTCTTCAGCGCTGTAAGGTGACATGGAATAGATTCCCGGCAGATCTGTTACAAGCGTGTCAGGATGATTCCGGATCATGCCGTCTTTCCGGTCAACTGTGACGCCGGGGAAATTCCCGACATGCTGATTGGATCCTGTCAGCTGATTGAATAATGTTGTCTTGCCGCAGTTCTGATTGCCGACCAGTGCATATGTCAGCTTTGTGCCATCCGGAAGGGGACTGCCGTCGCCTTTGAGATGATATTTTCCGGATTCGCCCAATCCTGGGTGATGGAAAATTTTTTTGAAGTTCTGCTTTTGTGCAGAATTCTGTATCGGGAGCTGTTCTGTCAGAAAAATTTCGATGTTTTCCGCATCCGCAAGCCGTAATGTCAGTTCATAACTATGAATTCTAAGCTGCATCGGATCTCCCATTGGTGCAAATTTAATCAACGTGACAAATGCGCCAGGAATGATCCCCATATCCAGAAAATGCTGTCTTAACGCACCCTCGCCGCCGACACTCTGAATGATTGCAGACTGACCGGCTTTTAATTCTTTCAGCGTCATAGAATTTCAACAGACCCTTTCTGTTAAATTTTATTGGAATTAATTTTAATTTTTAAATTTAAAAAAATTTAAATTTCTGCATTGCCTGATAAATGCCGTCATGCCATAGATCCGCTGTGACATAATCCGCATAGGGAATTAATTTTTCTCCGTTTCCCATGGCAATGCTTGTGCCGACTGCCTCAAACATCGGCAGATCATTCAGACTGTCGCCGATGGCATAGGCGTTTTCTTTTGGGATCTCATAATAATTTAAAATATATTCTATTCCGGTTTTTTTACTATAATTTTTCTGCGCCATCTCGGCAAATCCCTCGCCACGGTCGATGAACACAAAATGAGATGCAATCCCGGCTTTGAATTTTTCCAGATCGGTAGATTCATCATAGGCAATTACAAATTTATCAAAGCTGAAATCCGGATCTTCTGTACTCCGCCAGATATTTTTTTCCTGAATCCGGAATGATTCCCGGATTTCTCTGATAAACGGCAGGATTCTTGCCTGTGTGTCAAAGAAAAATGCATCCCGGCGTTCGTACAACGGTGAAGCATTGCAGTCCCGGACAAGCTGTGCTATCTCCCGGCAGAGTTCCGGGGGATTGCCATGATAAAAAATTTCTTTCTGATTAATTTCAATCGAAGAACCACAACCGCAGATATAGCCGTCAAAATGCAGATTTTTTACATCCTGGTCGACATTGACGGCAGGTCTTCCGGTATTGACGAATAATAAATTACCTGCCTGCCTGGCGAGCTGCAAGGCTTGTACTGTGCTTTCCGGCATGTAATGCGAAGAAGAATCTTCCATTAATGTGCCGTCAATATCGAAAAACATAATTTTTTTATTAAAATTATTTTCCGGCATTTCTCAGTACCTGTACCAGTTCGAGCGCAGACATTGCACAGTCATATCCTTTGTTTCCGGCTTTCGTCCCTGCTCTTTCAATCGCCTGTTCAATAGTGTCCGTGGTCAGAACCCCGAACAGCACCGGGACTTCCGTTTCCAAAGAAACACTTGCAATACCTTTGGAAACTTCGGCGCAGACATAATCATAATGGGATGTTGCGCCACGGATGACAGCACCAACACAGATAATTGCATCATAATTCCCGGATTTTGCAAGTTTTTTTGCTACTAACGGGATTTCAAATGCACCGGGAACCCATGCCAGCGTCATATCATCGTCATTGACATGATGACGACGCAGACAATCCTCTGCACCGCTGACAAGTTTGGACGTGATAAACTCATTGAATCTGGATGCGACAATCGCAATTTTCAGTCCTTTTCCCTCATAGAAACCCTCTAAAAT
>CAMWTO010000186.1 GCA_947177205.1 uncultured Ruminococcus sp.
TATAGTATATATTTATTTATTTTTTTAATATGAAATTCAAAGGAGCTGAGAATCGTTTTGTAAAAAATTTCACCACAAGTCCTGTCAGAATCGCCGCAAGGACAGTGCCTTCCCTTGTGCCAACAATCCGGAAATCAAAGAACAGTAAGGATAGTTCCAGTGCCAGGATCACGCATGAGATATCAAAGCCGATTTTGATATTGCTGAATTCTTTTCGGAATGTATCAGAAATGGCTTTGACGAATGCCTCTCCGGAATTTAAAATCACGTCCGCAATCACGGATAATGCGATCCCGAATCCCATAATGAAAATGCCAATCAGGACAAGCAGGAGCTGTGTCGGATAAGAATTCACCGGAATCGGATTGACAATCCACATGCCCAGATCTGTAAACCAGCCAAACACAAATGATAAGGGAATCTGCAATAACTGGATTAATTTAAAATTTTTTCTTAATAAAACAATCTGTCCAAGAATTAAAATACAATTCCAGATAATCAGCCATGTGCCGAGGGAGAACGCCGTGAACTGACAGCTCAGAACATTGGCAACGGATGAGATCGGCGAGACACCAAGTTCTGCATGTTTGGAAAATGCAACGCCGAGCGCTGAAAAAAACAGGCTGATAATAAATAATATGTAACGCTTAAAAAGCTCTTTTTTTGATATTTCTTTCATAAAGCAATCACTCCATAATTTCATATTTCAATAAATCATTCTATATTTTTATGCTTGACTTTTTCTGTCATACAGAGTATAATAAATTAAAAATTAAAAATATTTCAGAAAGGAGCTGATTCGTATTTCTCTGTTTCAGAAAAATCAGAAAAATCCGGATATGACACCGTTTGACATGACAGAAAAACCTGTAAAACAAAATGGTTTGCTTATGCCATTCCTGTGGACTGTGTCTTATGTTCTCACAAGAAAATCTGGATTAAAACAAATTGAGAAAATTCATCTTGAAAATTGTAAGCCGCCTTATCTGGTACTTGCAACCCATCAGGGATTCCTGGATTATTTTATCGCACCAAGGGCGTTATTTCCGTACCGGGCAAACTATGTTTCTGATATAGAGGGCTTTGCGAATTATGGAAAATTTCTCTACCGGCAGGGAGGATGTATTGCAAAACGCCGTTACGTCCCGGATATTACTGTCATGAATCACATTCGCTATGCACTGCACACGCTCCGGCAAAGTATTGTGATTTTTCCAGAATCCCGGCACTGTGATGCCGGCATTACCTCCACACTTCCGGAAAATCTGGGGAAATTAACAAAACTGCTGAATGTTCCCGTTGTCATTCTCAAGGCAAACGGCTGTTATCTTGCCAATCCGTTCTGGGATGAATCTCATACCAGACCCACGAAATTAACAGCAAGTCTGCGACTTCTGCACACACCGGACGAATTGCAGAATCTTTCGGCGGAACAGATCCAACAGGAAATTGCACGGGCTCTGCAATATGATGAATACCAATATCAGGAAGAACAGAAAATCCGGATCAGATCTCCACACCGTGCGGAGGGACTTCACCTGCCATTATACCAATGTTTATCCTGTGGCAGAGAAGGCACAATGCAAAGCAAGGGAGTAAGATTATTCTGTGCCAGATGCGGGGTGCAATGGGAGCTGAATGAAGCCGGATTGCTGAGTTCCGGACAGTCCGGAGGTACTTGTATTCCGGAATGGTACAACTGGGAACGGATGCAGACCGAAAAACAGATCAGCTCCCATGGCTATGAATTGGATATTCCAGTATCTGTACAGGCACTCCCGAACGAACACGGTTTTGTCCGTCTGGGGACTGGCAGACTGCATTATAATCGGGACGGATTTCTGTTATCTCTGGATCATGTTCTTCCGGGACTGCACGACAAATTTCCTCTGAGAATTCCGGGGAAATTCCTGCCTTCGTGTCAGACAGAATATAATTATCAGGGGCAGGGGAAAAGTATTGTTTTATCCACACAGAACTGCTGTTATTATATCTACTCAAAAGATCCGGCATTTTTGGTTACAAAACTGGAATTTGCCGTCGAAATTAATTATAAGATGAATAAAAATAATTTAAATAGTTTAATTTAAATAAACTGATATTCCGGATCTGTGTTTCGTTTTGTGATATGGCGCTGAATTGCATCCAGATTTAGATCCTGTCCGTTTATAATCAGAACAGACTGTGCATCCAGAACAGTGGAAATTTCTATTTTTTCACGGACAGCATTGATCTTGATCCATTTCTTAGAATTCCCCGGCAGTGCGCCCTTGATCCGGTAAATTTCCCCACAGGCAGGATCTTGCAGAATGTCTGTCAGCATTTCAGGAATTTCCTGTTCGGGAATACAAACATGCAGAAAATAATGTACTTCATTTTCAAAATCATCTATATGAAATTTTTTAACATAGTTTACAGGCGTATAACCGGCACTTGCAAAATTTTCATAATCCTGCACGGTAAAATCTTCCCAGTTTTTGATTAATAAATGTGTTTTCTGAAACATTCTGCCTGCCTGGATTTCTGCCAGTGCATGATTGAGTTCCCGAAGAATCCGTTCTGCAATGGCATCCGGATTCTTCTGCATCTGCTCCGGATCTGCCTTGCTGACAATCAGCTGATTACAACAGGCAAGCTCCGAAGCGAACAGATACCGCATCTGTTCAGAATTAGAATTTATGCGTTCTGCCGATCCATCCACAATTCCCAGAACGCTACCGGCTGTGAACCATCTGTCCAGGGGAGACTCATAAAGAAGATCAAAAAATTCATCCATGTCAAAAACACCGGATGGTTCTATCAAAATCCGGTCAAATTGCTGCATCCCAAGTGTAATAAGCTGTGTTTTGAATCTTCTCTTGTGACAATCCGCATCACATCCGCCAGAGATCATTTCAATCTGACAATGTTCGGATTGCAGATCCTGGAGCAGCATCCTGTCAATATTGACAGCACCAAAATCATTTTCAAGAATAGCAATCTTTCTGCCCTGTTTCATCCAATAATTTGCATATTTTTTCAGGAACGTTGTCTTGCCTGCGCCGAGCATTCCTGTAATCAGATCAATTTTTGTCATAAAGTCACAGCCTTTCCGGATTTTTAAAATTTAGAAAATTCTCAACTATTAATTTTATTTTACCATAAAATTTCGAAAAAGTCAATCCTGAGAAGAAGCACTTTTCAAATCAGAATTTGAAAAGTGCTGAGTGCATTGTTCCGCTGTATTGTATCGGTGCAATTATTTTTTTACCGATTTTTGCAGCAACTATACTCGTTCTTTAAAATTTTCTTCCTGCTATTTTATTCTTCTTGTCAAACGGATTGACTAAAAAACTTGCAGGATCATCATCGAAACCTGCAAGTTTTTTAATCATTCTTCTTTCTGAATTTCCATTTACTAGTCTGTTTGGTTATAGGATCAAAATATCTTTCAGTGTCTCCATTAGTTTTTCTATATTGATAGGCTTTGCCACATGCCCATTCATTCCGGCCTCCATAGCCTCCTGCCGATCTTCATCAAAAGCATTCGCAGTCATTGCGACAATCGGAATTTCGGCTTTGGCAGGATCATCCAACGCCCGGATGGCTCTTGTAGCCTGATAGCCATTCATAATAGGCATTTGAATATCCATCAGAATCAAGTCATAGGTATCTGCGGACTTCTCTTTTATCATATCTACAGCTACAGTTCCGTCA
>CAMWTO010000187.1 GCA_947177205.1 uncultured Ruminococcus sp.
AGTCTGTATTGTAAAATGAAATAAGCTGTAAAATAAAATTTAAAAAATCAGGAAATTTAAGATTAAAAAGAATTAAGAAGTGAGGTAGGATCAAAAAATGATTGCATTCCAATTAATGATTCTTTTAGGTGTGTATGATAAAGTGGTGGAAAGTACAGTGAAGGAAACGCCGTTTCCGGATGCCGTGTGCGGAGAGTTTCTACAATTTTCTGAAAACAAATCACAGATTCCGGAGAATATGACAGCTGTTTTTATCACGGACAAAGTTTCTCTGGTGCGTTCAGCACTCAGTCTGAAAAAACCAAACCTGAAAATTATCTACTGCGGTTATGCTGTCGATGCTGAAAAATATCTGAAACATCTCGAAGATGTGTGGCCTGCCGGGGAAAGCACAGATGTGATTCGTCTTCGGTTTAAAAAACTGATTCTGAACCTCAGAGAAAATTATCTTGCCTGGTTCTATCAGCATACACTCCTGGCGACAATCAACAGCGTTCCGGATATGATCTGGTATAAGCGGATTGATGGCATTCACATGCTTGTGAATGATACATTTGCAGAAATTGTTCATAAGCCAAAAAAAGCTGTTCTTGGAAAAGATCATTTTACAATCTGGGACGTGCCAAGACCTGCCGAGGGGAATGCGGAATTTGCCTGTGCAGAATCCGAAGAAATTGCAATTCGTACGGAAAAAACTTATATCTGCGATGAGCCTGTTAAAACAAGACAGGGCATGAAACAGTTCACGACTTACAAAACGCCTATTTATGACATGTATCACAATGTCTTCGGAACGGTCGGCGTGGGGCATGATGTGACGAATTTTAATAATCTTGGCATGGAATTGTCTATCTTAATGGAAAATCTGCCGTTTCCGATGGCGATTTTTTCTCCGGAATGGAAAATTGTCCGTATGAACAGTTCTTTTGAAAAAATTTTCGGCAAAGCAAATTTTCAGTCTGAAAATTTTAATTACCATGACTGGAAAAAACAGAATCTGATTGCAATGAACCAGATAACAGACAATGCGCAGAAACATTTGAAAAATCAAGAATGCAAGATCATTGTCGGCGAAGAAACAAAATATTTTATGCTGTGTGAACAGGAAATCCGGGATTCTTTCAGAAATGTCTCCGGATATTTCTGCACATTGCAGGATATTACATATCAAAGAGCCTATGAACGTTCGATTATCGAAGCGGCAAATACAGATATGCTTACAGGTATGTACAACAGAAGATATTTTTATTATTTTCTCTCGCAGAATGCAGATCGTCCCATGACGCTGCTTTATATGGATCTGGATCGTTTCAAAGCTGTGAATGATCACTATGGACA
This sequence comes from uncultured Ruminococcus sp., assembly GCA_947177205.1. Lineage (GTDB taxonomy): Bacteria > Bacillota > Clostridia > Oscillospirales > Ruminococcaceae > UBA3855. The sequence continues at coordinate 1,339 of CAMWTO010000187.1, forward strand.
TGCCAGAGGCGACGAAGTATTAATTAAGACAGCGCAGATGATCCAGTCGCTGTTTCCCGGAACGACTTCAGCAAGGCTCGGCGGTGATGAATTTGCCCTGGTAATGGACGGCAATAACAGAGAATTTGCAGAAAATCGCAGCAAACATCTTGAAAAAATTGTCAGAAAGACATTTGCAGATGAAGGACTGGACATTGCTATCAGCATCGGGATTGCAGAAACAAACGGCAATGTCGGCGATATTGACCAGTTTATCCATGAGGGAGACACGCAAATGTATGCAGTCAAGAAACAGCATCATCAGGAAAACCAAAAAAATAAATTGAAATAAATTTATTTAATATTATAATTATATATTATCAAAGGAGCAATCCCAATGAATCAGATGGACTACGGCAAGGCATTAGAAAAATTTCTGCTGACTATGGATCATCTTGTACAAGTGGATATTCCACAGATGCGGAAAGCAGTGTCTGGTTTATGTCAGATTCTTCATATCGGACATATGCAGATGGAATATTATGAAAACGCCCGGTGCAGGCATCTTCATATTGGGCAGGAGATGGTTCTTTATCATGCTGACGATTATTATGACAGAACTTGTTCTGTTGAAAAAGAAAATGTCATCGGCGATACTGCGATCATAATTTACATGGCTTTTCCGACAAAAGCGGATCTCTGGAACGAAGAAATCAAAGAACGGATCAATCTCCTGTTCCGGATGCTCTATGTGTTCATGAGCCGTATGAAATTGCTTGAAATTGCTGACCAAACAACGTATTATGACAGCAGTTTACAAGTGCATAATCTGAAATATTATAGGAAACACTTGGATGTGATCCAGGAAAAGCAGAAACTTCACGGATATGCCGCAGTTTTCTTCAATTTCAAGCATTTTTCTGTCATTAATCAACAGATCGGACGCCAAAAAGGTTCATTCGTCATGAAACGGTTTCTTGATCAGCTTATTTCTATACTGTCGCACGAAGACGAGGAAATTCTCTGTCGAGTCGGTGTGGATGGATTTACAGCACTGATCCGACAGGAAAAATTACAGAGTTTCTTAGATGTTCTCCGTGGCACCGGCATTATTTATGACGATGATACCAATGAGAGAGTGCTTGTCACGGCGACTGCCGGTGTGTATGTCATTCCGGATGACGGCACAATTCATGAGCCGGATGATATTATGGATAAGATCACGATTGCATCCCATGCGGCGAGAAACGGCGGTTTGCAGGATATTGTCATGTTCAGCGAAGAAATCATGCGAAAAAAAGCGCAGAAAATCAGGATTGAAACGCTGTTTCCGGATGCGATTGAAAAAGAAGAATTTTTAGTCTATTATCAGCCTAAAATTGCAATGAATACTTATAAGATTGCAGGTGCGGAGGCACTTTGCCGTTGGAAACACGAGGGAAAATTAATTTCTCCGGCGGATTTTATCCCGGTTCTGGAACAAAGTATGGATATTTGTACATTGGATTTCTATATGCTGGATCATGTCTGCAAAAACATCCGCAGATGGCTTGATATGGGAAAACAGGTCGTGAAAATTTCCGTAAATCTGTCCCGGCGGCATATGACAGATATGAATTTACTGGAACATATTCTGGAAATTATAGACAGAAATCATGTGCCGCATGAGTATATTGAAATTGAACTGACGGAAACAACGACGGATGTGGAATTCAAAGATCTGAAACGTGTCGTGAGCGGCTTGCAGCAGACAGGGATCTCGACTTCCGTGGATGATTTCGGCATCGGGTATTCTTCACTGAATTTAATTAAAGAAATTCCCTGGAATGTTCTCAAAGTGGATAAGAATTTTTTGCCGGAAGAACAGGATGATTACAAAAGTCAGAGGGCTGTCATGTTCCGGCATGTGATTGCAATGGCACAGGAAATGGGATTGGAGTGTATTGCCGAGGGCGTGGAAACCAGCAAACAGGTGGATCTGCTCCGGGAGAATTGCTGTGATCTGGCGCAGGGATTTTTCTTTGACAAACCGTTATCTGTTTCGGATTTTGAAGAAAAACTGACGGATTACTATTATCGAAAATAATTAATTTAATTTTTTCATTTTAGAAAGGCAATTTTTATGGAAAGCAATGGTTTTGACTTATTGAAATATTTGGATGCAGTGAAAAAGCTCCAAGAGGTAAAAATCATTTATCAAAAGACTTTTGAAGATTTAAATGATGAATATCAAAAATTGGGGATTTTAGAAACTTGTTCTTATGACAGCCTTTTTGAAATAATTAATTTTGATCTCATTTTGGGTTTGTTTTGTTATTTAGCAATTCCAATAGCAATCATTTGTTCATTGATTACTAAAC
>CAMWTO010000188.1 GCA_947177205.1 uncultured Ruminococcus sp.
TTATGATCGATATTTTCAATAGTGAAATCACTAAAACTATTTTCTGTTAATTTTTCTTCTAGTAATTTAATTAATTTTTGGTAATCCATAATAACTATTCAATATTATTTATCTGTTTTTTTTCTTTTGAATCTGCACAGCCTGCAAATAATTTGCTGTCAGATCAGCAGGCATTCCGAATCCGGTTATTGCCGCACAAATACAGATTCCGGCGGCGGATTGCAACCGCAGAGCCGGCGACGTCAGAGAAATTTCCAGAGAATCCGGGATTTCTTCCGCATAATCTTGTAAAAACAATTCCGCACCGTCTCCAGTTAATATCATCTGTCCGGCATAATGCTCCAGGATGTGCAGAATCTCTGCATGATCCGCAAGTGTCCCTGCCGGAATGATCCTGTTTGCAAAATTATAAATTCCGTAATAAAACAGATCTTCTCTCGCATGGATCAATGCCAGAACATTCCCCGATCCGGCACGGGATGCAAGTGCCGCTAACGTGGAAATTCCGGCGCAAGGTGTCTGGTTCACCATTGCCATCCCCTGAACGGCAGCAATCCCGATCCGGATGCCGGTATACGATCCCGGACCAACAGAAACAGCGAATCCGTCTACATCCTGTACCGTCATATTGCATTCACATAATAAATCTTTACACATGGGCATAATCACCTGCGAATGTGTTCTTGCCGTATAAATACTATGTTCCCCAAGCAAAATCTTTTTTTCTGTGTCAAGAATGGCAACGGATGCTGTCTTCCCGGATGTGTCAATTCCCAAAATTCGCAAAGCGTTCCCCTCTTTCTATCGTTTTCGGCACTTCCAGAATAATTTTCCGGCTTTCTTCGCTGAGTGTCTCAATCCGGATGCGGATAAGATTTTCCGGCAATGCAGAAAGAATATTCTCAGACCATTCAATCGCAAAAACGCTTTCTTCCGGGGAATAATCATAATAACCCGTTGTTTCGAGTTCTCCCGGATCTGTGATCCGGTACATGTCAAAATGGCATAACTGCAAAGGCGGTCTGCCGTAAACATGCACAAGATTGAATGTCGGTGAAGTGACCAGATCCGACAGACCCATTCCGGACGCAAGTCCCCTGGTGAATGTCGTCTTGCCTGCTCCAAGATCTCCAGAATAGGCGATCACATCCCCGGCACGGAGGAGCTTCCCCAGCGAATACGCCAGGGAAATGCTCTCTTCCGGGGAATTTGTTACAAATTCTTTTCTGATTCTCATAATTTTATAAATAATTATTTTGATAATTTAATTAAAATAATCCGGAAATATTGCCGTTATTATCGCAGTCAATTTTTAATGCCGCCGGCGCTTTCGGCAGTCCCGGCATTGTCATGATATCGCCTGTGAGAGCGACAATAAACCCTGCGCCGGCGGATACTCTCACATCACTGACCGTGATCGTGAAATGTTCTGGCTTACCAAGCAATTGCGGATTGTCTGAAAGAGAATACTGCGTTTTGGCAATGCAGACCGGCAGATTGCCATAGCCCAATTTTTCAAAGCCCTGCAATGCCTTTGCGGCTTTCGGCAAGAACTTCACGCCGTCCGCACGGTAGATCTCTTTTGCAATCTTCTCAATCTTTTCTGTGATGGACAAATCCTGAGAATACAATACTTCAAATTCGGATTCCTGCGTATCTGCAATTTTGCAAACTTTTTCTGCAAGATCCGTACCGCCTGCACCGCCTTTGGCGAAAATCTCGCAGCGGGAGGTTTCTACGCCAAGATTCCGGCAATATTCTGCAATATAATTTAATTCTTCTTCCGTGTCTGTATAGAACTGATTCAGTGCGACAATCACCGGCACATGATACTTCTGCATATTCTCAATATGCGTTCTCAGATTCACAATACCTTTTTTCAGAGCATCCAGATCCGGCTTTGTCAGCTCCGTTTTCGGCACACCGCCGTTGTACTTCAATGCTCTCACGGTTGCCACCAGGACAACACAGGATGGTTTCAGTCCGGCGTAACGGCATTTGATATCAAAGAATTTTTCTGCGCCGAGATCTGAACCGAATCCGGCTTCTGTCACGCAGTAATCTCCTAATTTCAGTGCTAATTTCGTTGCTCTCACGGAATTACAGCCATGTGCAATATTGGCAAATGGTCCGCCATGAATCAAAACGGGCGTGTGTTCCAGTGTCTGGACTAAATTCGGCTTGATGGCATCTTTCAGCAATGCCGTCATTGCACCCTGTGCACCCAGATCCTTCGCATAAACCGGATTGCCGTCCAGATTGTAAGCCACTAAAATATTTCCCAGTCTGTTTTTAAGGTCTTCCAGATCCGATGCCAGACACAGAATTGCCATCACTTCGGATGCCACTGTGATCTGGAAACTATCCTCACGGGGAACGCCATTAAATGCGCCGCCCATGCCGATGACGATATTTCTCAGTGCTCTGTCATTCATATCCATACAGCGCTTGAACAGAATTCGCCTTGTGTCGATTCTCAAGGAATTTCCCTGCTGAATGTGATTGTCCAGGAGCGCACAGAGCAGATTGTTTGCGGCTGTCATGGCATGAATATCTCCTGTGAAATGCAGATTAATATCTTCCATGGGGACGACCTGGGAATAGCCGCCGCCGGCAGCACCTCCCTTGATGCCGAATACTGGTCCGAGAGACGGCTCACGGAGCGCAAGAACCGCTTTTTTTCCGATTTTCGCCATTGCCTGCCCTAATCCGACACTAACAGTCGTTTTGCCCTCACCTGCGGGGGTGGGATTAATTGCTGTAACTAAAATCAGTTTGCCGTCCGGCTGGTCAGAAACCCTCTGAAACAGGGATTCCGTCACTTTTGCCTTGTAATGTCCATACGGTTCAAGTTCCTGCTCCTGGATGCCTAATCCTTCGGCAATTTCTGTAATTTTTTTCATTTCTGCACCTTGTGCAATTTCAATATCTGAAAGCATGGAAAAAATCCTCCCTGAATTTTTATTTTAAATTATTTATGCTTTTGTTCTTCCAAATCGTTCATTTCGGTCAATAGCCGCTGCAATTCGCTGTCAATCCGGGCATCTGACAAAATGCCGGACTTTCCGGAATTTTCAGAATATGCAGAATGATAAACATCCGCCATCTCTGCAAAAGCTTCTGCTTCTGCCTCTTTCTGCATAATTTTCTGTTCCATCCGGTCAAGTTTTTCCGTTGCACCGGATATTCCGGCATGACTGACGGATTGCGCCAGATGCTTCCTGGTTTCCGCCGCCTGTGATCTGACAGTTAATATTGCCTGACGGCTTTTCGCTTCTTCCAGTTCTGCCCGAAGCGTTTCCACCTGCGCCCGGATCATTTCCGTTTGCTGTGAAATGGTCTCACAAGCCTCCCGGCAGCGTTCGGCTTCCTCATCGGCACTGACCTTCCGGGCAAGGGCTTTCCTGGCAAGTTCAACCTGATCCGACATAAGCGCAGCTTTTGCCTTTGCCTCCCAGTCCGCTGATTTCCGGACAGCATCCTGATATTGTTTTTCTGCAATCCGCTCGCCGGCAACCGCCTCACCGAGTGCCCTGACAGCACTGTCCAGTTCTTTCTGCATGTCAAGAATGATCTGTCTGACCATTTTTTCTGGATTTTCTGCACGATCAATCAAGTCATTGATATTAGAC
>CAMWTO010000189.1 GCA_947177205.1 uncultured Ruminococcus sp.
GCTCCCTCTGTTCTCCGGAAAGCTGATCAAGATGTGTGATTTTTTCAATATCCATAGCTGTTCCTCCTGATTAAAAAATATGGCATAGCCGATTCCCATAAATCAACTATACCATATTTTAAAAATTTTTGCAACTGCTATTTATTGCTGTGATACACATTTCTGATAATTTCGGCTATGTATTCAGCCCTTTCACCATTTATTATGTGATTGTGAAACGCTTGGCAATTTTTGTTTTGAGGTACTGCTGATAAAGTTCCTCATGGGTTTTCTTGAATGCGGTTGTGTCGAAATTCACGCATGCAGTGTCAGCATAGTGGATTGTGAAAACATCAACTGCAAGCTCCGGGACATTCTTTTTTGTCATGAAATCCTTGATTTCACCTTTAAGTCCGTCAATCTCGCTTTCGATTTCTTTCTTCTGTATCTCCAGAATCTTGATTTCTCTGACTTTTTCAAGAATCTGTTTTTCCTGTTTTTTTGTGAGTTTCATGAAATTACCTCCATATTTAATTTTTTGGTCTGCCTCATCAGTGCCGGTAGACCATCTCCGGCAGACAGCGGAACTTGTCCGCTGTTTCGACTTAACAACTGATTTTTCACTTGATATTCATACGCTTTGCAGCTGCTACCAGTCCTTCATAGGAACAATTATTATTCTGGCACGCTAAATTGTACAGCTCAACCGTTCCTCTGATGCCTTGTACGGTCTGTGACATTTTCCAGAGAAAATCTATTTTCTGCTTGTCATCAGCAACGGCAGGGAACAATTTCTGAATGTCTGCACGTTGAATATCACTTCTCTGGTAAATTAGTGTGATTTTTCGCCTGTTGATTATCTGGGCATATTCGTCGCATCTGCTCTCCATCGTGAACAGAATCTGCGGATTGCCCACAAGTGCAATTCCGAATGTCTGTCCCATATCGCTGAAATAGTCTGAAAAGCTTCTCAGTGCCTCTATTTGACTATACGTCAGGAACTGTGCTTCATCGACTATCAGAAACATTCCGTCAGAAAGTTTTTCCAGAATCGCATCCCACATCTCATCCTGAAGCCGTGTCTTTCCGGCATTCACACGCTTTGCAATCAGTTTCAGCAGACTTTTTACAGTAGAGAAGCAGGTGTTCATGGTGATAGAAACTGTGTTGCTCGGATGGTCTTTCAGGTATTTCAGCACTGCCTTTGTCTTGCCGATTCCGGCATCTCCGGCGGCAACTGCAAGTCCGCCCTTTATCTGACACAGGTTCAGAACCGTGTAAATTTCACTGGATATGGAAGTCTCAACATAGTCAGTCGAAATATTGACCGAAAGCTTTGCATGTTGTTCCTTTACGTTAAAATAGTCAGCAAGCTTCTGCATCTGTTCTTCGACATCGCCGTCGTAAGTGCCTTTTCTGAGCTTGGAAATGACCGTATCAGACATTCCGATAACCATGGAAGCACGTTTCTGACTCTTATTTTCCTTGATAGCATCCTCTAATTTCTGGAGGATAGCTTTCTGTTCTTCTGTATATTCATAACTCATAGTTAGAACTCTCCTTTTTGTTTTTGTGCATTCTGTAAAATAGTATTCAGATTGACTGAAACACGCACGCAGTCGTCACCGGATACTTTCGGAAGTGATTCTGCCGTTGTGACAGGAATAATATGTTTGGGCATCTGTATCTGGAATTTGCCTTTGTTCTGTCTGGAAAGATACTGCAGATTGTCCTTGTGTGTAACCTTGATTTTATCCCCCTGCAGTTCTTCGATGCGTTCTCTGACCTGTCTGAATGTACTTGTCTTCTGGCGACCAAGCTCTGCAAGATTTTCCCTGCTTTCATGGAAATACTGCGTAATCAGCCAGTCTGCACACTGCCAGCTGAATAAATATCTGTCTTCTTCGTCGTAAAGTCTGACGGTTGATGGATCGTTTCTGTCATATCTCACGCAGACTTTTTTTCCGATATGCTGCCATGTCAGATGCTCATCATAATACCAGACTTTCTTGCCATGATAGGTGATAAACACACCATCACGCTTAATTTTTTGGAATCCTGCGTTTCTGAGCATCAGTAGGTCAAGAACATCCTCGCTTGCTTTCCGGATGGAAGTTTCTGCAATGGACGCATTCCAGACTGCAATTGCTGTCATGCCCTTGTATTTCAGCTCTCCGCCACCGTATTCAGCGACATTGAAAATATTGTCGGCATAATCTGCGAATGACTTACGAAGTTCTGCTTCTGTCTCGATATTCATATATTTAATCATCTTTTTCAGATTCTCCGGACATTCTATAATCGTTCCGCCACAGTAACCATCCTGTGCAGTACAGAACTGTTCTTTGATAATTCTGTGAATACGCTCCACCACTTTTGCCTGTGCATTTGTGGGCAGTGCAAAAATAATTTTTATGCCGAATTTGGCAATAATTGTAACAGGAAGATTGCCCTTTTTGTTCTTTGCGACTTTTCTGTTCCGGTCATCGCCTGCAATGTCAAGCGTTGTAAATTCACGACCATTGTCAAAATATAACTGCTTTGGGATTCCAAACCGAAGCATTGCAAACCGGAGAGCGTCAAGCGTTGAATTGGAATCCGGACTGTCCGTGATATTCCAACCAACTAAAACATTCGATTTGACATCAAGCACAGTCGTCAGATACATTCGCTTTGTAGTCTTGGAGTCAGCATCTTCTTTGATGATGATATCAAAAGTATAGTTATCCATAACCCAGATGTCATTTGCATAAATATTGCTTATGTCACGGTTTGCATAGGGTGTGCAGTGATCATGAAATGCTTTCTCGCCCTCACGTGCATACTCTGTAACCGCAAACGGCAATGTTTTAATCTTCCTCCTGAAACATGACACTGACGGAATTTCTTCAATCAGTTCTGGGTATTCCTCCGTGATGAATGCACTCATTTCACGATAGCAGAGTGCGATTTTGGGTTTTCGTTGGTCAAGATAGAGTTGCAAAAAAACTTGCCAGATAATGCTATCATCATCGAGCTTGCTTTTTCCCCTGTTCCATCCGACACGATTGTCAATCAGATCAGTGTAACATTCGTTCTGATATGCTGAATATTTTCTGTAAAGAATATCTGTGCTGATTTCAATTTCAGGGTGCAAATATTTCTGATGGGCGACAAACAACTTGTCAAACTCGGTCTTATCCTTTCGTCTGGAACGCTCCGCCTGCCACTCATTCAGCAGGTCAATCCAGAATTTGATTGTCAGACGTTCTTTTTCTGAAAATTCTTGAAACGACTTTTTAATGCCTTTGCAACGGTATTTCAAAGCCGCTACAGAATCGTTTTGGGATTCAGTCTTTTCAGGCAGGATTCCTGTTTCGGTTCGCTTTTTCTTGTAGTACTTGGTTTGTAAGTCCTTTGAAAGTGCTGACACAGGAATTAAATATTTCATCCTACCTTTGCAGTTTCGTTCCTGCTTAGCTTCAATTTTTCCGTCTTTAAGTAATTTTTTGGTATTTTGCAAAGAACATCCTTTAAGTTTTGATACCTCTGCCACTGTTAGATAGTCCATTTTTTCTCCTTTCTGCCGGAACAGGTAAGCCCGACAACACGGAAATCAATTTTCAAAATCTTGACAAATATGGTATAATAAAAATATGAAAA
>CAMWTO010000190.1 GCA_947177205.1 uncultured Ruminococcus sp.
AGATATTTTTTCTTCAAGGTGGTGGTTTTCCTTTAAGTTGCAAAATTCCATTAAAGATGAGTATGATATGTTCTTTCATGTTCGTTTACAAGGGTCTCATTTTCGCCAAGTGATATGCCCAAAGCAGCTGCTTGTTCTTTCTTTTTTGTTGAGGGGTGCTTTCCTTTGGGCGTTTTTCGAATGTAGCTACTTACATGAGATATTTTGGATTCTGTTTTATCATAATTATCTACCTCCGTTTCTAGAGCATAGTTAATATCTGTGTCAAGTGGATCAGGAATAAATATATCTTTTTCTATTAGTTGTTTGTCAAAAATGTTGTATTTTTTGCAAAAGAGGTACATTGCTATTAAACTAATAAAAGTTGTAACTAAAATAATGAGTTCTTTATGTTCTGTACACCACTGTTTAAATGATTTTTCTTTCATAAAAGTCCTCCTTGACTAATCTTGATTTCAGTTTATTCAATAAATGCCAAACGCCTTATTACTTTACTAAAAAGTAAAATTTATCTGATAACAAATCTGTACCAGGGCAGACACCCTAGCACAGATTTGAATTTTTGTTTACCAGATAATTATCAATTATTTTCCGACATGACTGCAATTGCATAGTTTAATGAGATTTCTGTCCGGATTCCGTGATTGTCCGGCTTGTGATGCCGGGAGCTGTCTGGATTCTGAACGGTGCAGGTTGCAGGATCAATTTTTGCAGTCTGGAAAAATGATTTTATAAATTACTTGTTATTGATTGCAGCCTGTGCAGCAGCCAGTCTTGCGATCGGTACACGGAACGGTGAGCAGGATACATAGCTCAGACCGATCTTGTGGCAGAATTCCACGGATGTCGGATCGCCGCCGTGTTCGCCGCAGATACCGAGATGCATTTCCGGACGAACTTCCTTGCCCATCTTGACAGCCATTTCCATCAGCTTGCCCACACCTGTCTGGTCGAGCTTTGCAAACGGATCGTTCTCGAAGATCTTCTTTTCATAGTAATCTTTCAGGAACTTGCCTGCATCATCACGGGAGAAGCCGTAGGTCATCTGTGTCAGGTCATTTGTACCGAAGCAGAAGAACTCAGCTTCTTTTGCGATTTCGTCAGCCGTCAAAGCAGCTCTCGGAATCTCGATCATTGTGCCGACTTCATACTTGAGTTCTGCACCTGCTGCTGCGATTTCAGCATCTGCTGTCTCAACAACGGCTTTCTTGACGAACTTCAGCTCTTTGATTTCGCCTACCAGCGGAATCATGATTTCCGGTACAACGTTCCAGTCCGGATGGTTTTTCTGTACGTTGATTGCTGCACGGATGACAGCTCTTGTCTGCATCTTTGCAATTTCCGGATATGTGACAGCCAGACGACAGCCACGGTGACCCATCATCGGATTGAATTCATGCAGAGATGCAATGATTGCCTTGATGGTTTCCACGGATTTGCCCTGTGCGTCAGCCAGTTTCTGGATGTCTTCTTCTTCTGTCGGAACGAATTCATGCAGAGGCGGATCCAGGAAACGGATGGTAACAGGATTGCCTTCGAGTGCCTCATAGAGTGCCTCAAAGTCTGCCTGCTGCATCGGGAGAATTTTCTCCAGTGCGACTTCACGTTCTTCTACAGTATCAGCGCAGATCATCTCACGGAATGCAGCGATTCTGGATTCTTCAAAGAACATATGCTCTGTACGGCAGAGACCGATACCCTCTGCGCCGAGTTCTCTTGCTTTCTTAGCGTCAGCAGGTGTGTCAGCGTTGGTACGGACTTTCAGTACTCTGTACTTGTCAGCCCAGTTCATGATTCTCTCAAATTCACCGGCGATCTGTGCATCTACTGTCGGGATGATGCCATCATAGATGTTACCAGTTGTGCCGTCGATAGAAATAGCATCACCCTCATGGAATGTCTTGCCTGCAAGTGTGAACTGCTTGTTCTCTTCGTCCATTTTGATGTCGCCACAGCCAGATACACAGCATGTACCCATACCACGAGCAACAACCGCAGCGTGAGATGTCATACCACCACGAACGGTCAGGATGCCTTGTGCGGACTTCATACCGGTAATATCTTCAGGAGAGGTTTCGAGACGAACCAGAACGACTTTTTCGCCTTTTTCTGCCCATTCTACAGCATCATCTGCTGTGAATACGATCTTGCCGCAAGCTGCACCAGGAGATGCGCCGAGACCCTTGCCGATTGCCTGTGCTTTTTTGAGTGCTGCTGTGTCAAACTGCGGATGGAGCAGTGTATCGAGATTTCTCGGGTCGATCATTGCAACAGCTTCTTCTTCGGATCTCATACCTTCGTCAACGAGGTCGCAAGCGATCTTGAGTGCAGCCTGAGCAGTTCTCTTGCCGTTTCTGGTCTGGAGCATGAACAGTTCGCCGTGTTCTACAGTGAATTCCATGTCCTGCATGTCTCTGTAATGATTTTCGAGTGTCTGGCAAACATTCTGGAATTTCTCGAATGCAGCCGGGAATTTTTCAGCCATCTGTGCAATCGGCATCGGCGTCCGAACGCCGGCAACAACGTCTTCGCCCTGTGCATTGGTCAGGAATTCGCCCATCAGCTTCTTTTCGCCGGTTGCAGGGTCACGTGTGAATGCTACACCTGTGCCGCAGTCATCGCCCATGTTACCGAATGCCATTGCCTGTACGTTGACAGCAGTACCCCAGGAGAACGGAATATCATTGTCACGACGGTAAACGTTTGCTCTGGGGTTGTCCCAGCTGCGGAATACAGCCTTGATTGCGCCCATGAGCTGTTCTTTCGGATCAGCTGGGAAGTCTTCGCCGATTTTTTCCTTGTATTCAGCCTTGAACTGACCAGCCAGTTCCTTGAGGTCGTCCGCAGTCAGTTCTACGTCCTGTGTAACGCCCTTCTTTTCTTTCATTTCGTCGATGAGCTGTTCAAAATATTTTTTGCCCACTTCCATAACGACATCAGAATACATCTGAATAAATCTTCTGTAGCAGTCCCAAGCCCATCTGGGATTGTTAGACTTTTCAGCCATGTAGTTGACAACATCTTCATTCAGACCCAGGTTCAGGATGGTGTCCATCATGCCGGGCATGGAAGCTCTTGCACCGGAACGAACAGAAACGAGGAGCGGATTTTCCTTGTCGCCGAATTTCTTGCCGATTCTTTCTTCCATTTTGACGATGTTTTCTTCAATTTCAGCCATGATCTCATCGCTGATACCGCCATCCTCATAATACTGTGTGCAAGCCTCTGTGGTGATAGTGAAGCCCTGCGGAACAGGGATACCGAGATTTGTCATCTCTGCCAGGTTTGCACCCTTGCCGCCGAGGAGTTCCCGCATGTCAGCGTTGCCCTCAGTGAACTGATAAACATATTTCTTGCTCATTGGTCTTACCTCCGAAAATAGATTTTTCCGTACAGGAACACCGGATCTGAAAAAAATTCCGGGATGATTTTCCAGTGGAAAATGCTTCCTGCCGGAGCGTATTTTTATTATAACATATTCTGCAAAAAAAATCCATAATTTTTTGGTAGAAATTTCAGGTGAATTTTACAGCATATTTCACAAAAATTATTTGATTTTTTAATAAATTAAAAAT
>CAMWTO010000191.1 GCA_947177205.1 uncultured Ruminococcus sp.
TCAGATGTGTATTAGAGTGAGATTCAGATATGTGTTTGCATATATGGGAGAGAAAACACAAGAAAAAAAGCAAAAATCCGGCGCAGGTGCAAGATTCCTGGACATCCTGGCGGCTTTTGCCCTGCTTGCCGGTGTCGGTTACGGCGGTTATTACCTGGTTCAGCAGAGAGTGGAAATCAATCAGGAAACAAATTATATCGCCGAAACCGAACCAACAACAGAAGCCGCCCCGGAAAGCAGAATTATTTTTGAAAATACCGAAATCCAGAATTCAGAAATTTACAACGGCAGTCTGATTCTGGTTAACAATCAGACGGAATTCCAAGGCACAGAGGATGATTTAGTCAGCCTGTATGAATTCATGCTTGCCCAGGAACAGTCAATTAAAAGTTTTGGGGTCAGAGATGGCGAAGTGAAGGTCCGGCAAACCAATGCGGAAAATCTGATCCGGCTGTTTGAAGCGTTCTGCGCAGAAACAGGAGATGACAACATCGTTGTGCAGAGCGGCTACCGTTCCAAAGAACGGCAGGAAGAATTATACAATCAGGATCTGGAATCCACGGGGCTGGACTATTCCGAGAAAGTTTCTAAACCGGGATTCAGCGAACATCAGACCGGGTGGAGCGTGGACCTGACGCTTGCAGAGGGCGAATACGACGGAACGGGCGTTTATGACTGGATTGATCAGCATTGTTATGAATACGGCATGATTCTGCGTTATCCGGAAAACAAAACAGACATTACCGGGATCACTTATGAGCCGTGGCATTATCGGTATGTCGGCAGGGGACATGCCTATTATATGATGCAGAATGATCTTTGTCTGGAAGAATATATGGAATTGATCCGAAATTATCCCTATGACGGCGAACATTTGCAGATTACGGATTATGATGGCAAACTCTATGAAGTGTTCTGGTATCCGGCGGACACAGCCAATCAGACGACAATGCTCCCTGTGCCGGGGGGATTGGATTATACCATTTCCGGCAATAATACAGATGGTTTCATTGTGACAGTAGACACGGGAGAATTTTCTGAAAATTTGGAGAATCCGAATAATCCAGAGAATCCGGAAAATTCTGGGGACTCTGAAAATCCTGAAAATCCGGACAGTTCTGATATTCCAGATAGTCCGGATAATCTGGAAATTCCGGATGCTCCGGTTTGATTTGTGAAATATTCACAGAAAAGCTATAAAAATTTGTCAGAAAAATAGAAATGTGCCCGGAACGGCTTGTTATTTTCTTTTCCGTATGTTATAATAAAATACAAGGATTTTGCAAACGATTAAGCTAGAAAATTTTAAATGATTTGAGAAAGGTGGTGAGTCTGCATGATTTGTCCCAACTGTCATTTACAACAGTCGGATCATGCGCCTTTTTGTGCCAGGTGTCATTATCCGTTCCGTTCCCAGTCACAGGGATTTTTTACCAAAACTTCACAGGGATATTCCCGTGCGGATGCCTATGCAGCAATGCAGAGGGGAGGCTATCCGACACAGCCGCCGCCCGTTCCGCCTGTGCAGACCGTTCCCGGTTATTCACAGAACCAGTACTATGTGCCGCCGCAGTCCAGTTATCAGAATTCAAATCAAAATTCCGTCCGGATGATGTATGATGCCGCCGGAAATCCGGTCTATGTCCAGATTGTGTATGATGCTGCCGGAAATCCGTTCTATGTGCAGATGATCCCGAAAATTACCGGACAGGATGCACATGGCAATCCGATTTACACAATGATACAGGCGAACACACCACCGATCCCGGTGCAGCATGTTCAGAATCCGGTACAGCGTCCGCCGGTGCAGACGCCTGCGCAGAATCCGTATCAAAATCCGTTTCAGAATCTGGCACGAAATGCGATGTATGATTCTGAATCTGCATCAGAATCAGAAAATCCGGCATCCCGGACGGTATCTCCGGCTTCGCCTTTTCAGGCATCCGCACAGGAAGTACCGCCTGTTCCTGTTCTGCCGTCTCCGGATGAGATGTCCCCAGAACTAGAACATCCCGTCCCAGACAGACCGGCAATGCGTGCGACAGCGATTGCATATTCCATGTATGCAGCGAACCAGGAGCAGCCGGATGCTCAGAATTCCACAGGGTCATATTTTTCCAGAACAAGACAGAATCAAAATCAAAATTCAGATCCCACGCAGGAATTGTATGAAATGCCGCTCAGTGCGGAAGAATTACTAAAAGAAGAGGCTGAAACGGCATTCGTTCAGGAAATTCCGGATGAGAAAACGCTCCTGCGGCAGGTATTCGAACGACAGGCAGGCTATTATCAGGAAAATCCGGAAGAATCGGAGATCGGAACAATTCGGATTGTAGTTTCCGCAGAGGAAATCACGAGCGTGTCACAAAGAAGTCTGTATCAGACGAGCAGAAAACCGCCGAAAGCACAGGTTGTGACAGCGACACCAGTTCCCGGAAAATCTGAGAAAAATTCGCCAAAAAATTCCGAGAAAAAACCTGAGAAACCCGACAGCGGTAACCGTCTGTTTGGCGGCAAGAAACAGAAAGAGCCGAAAAAAAAGACGGTGATTGTCGATGCAGACGCATTTTTCGGAGATTCCAAAAGGGGCAGGAGTGTGGAGATGCTCGGTGTCCGTGTGGATGGTACAGATGAGGACGTCCAGAGAAAATTAAAAGAAATGCGATACGGCGGTAAGAAGTCCGTTCGTTCCATGGAAGCCGCTGACAAGGATTTAGATCTGCATGCAATGATTGAAGACCCGCAAACGAGTGATGCGGCGAGACGGGCGTTAGAGGGCGAAGAAGCTAAGAAAGTCTATGATTCTCTGGAATCCGCAGAAATTGCCAAGGCACTGGAACAGTTGAATCAGGGAATATTTCCGAAAAAATTTTAACTAAGATTAGCAAAACATTTTCCGACTCTACAGTCGGGGGATGATATTAAAATAATGTCAACCGCAATCTTACCGGCTTTAGACGATGGGATTGCGGTTAACAAATGCACTTGACAAAAGTAAATATTTATGCTAAAATGTTCGATAAGAATGAAATTGAAAGGAAGAGTTGAGAAATGAAGAAATTAATATATCTCTTTATTACGTTATTACTATCAATATGTATTGTGGGGTGCGATCAAACAGAGGATAGCGATAATCAGTCAGTAAAAGATTATTCCGAAGAATATGAGGTTTCTCCTTATGGAAATGAAGAAGAACTCGACAATTTGACAGATTTAAAAATTTCATTGCGTACAGAAAACGGCTTAGATTTGAAGCAGCTTTCTTTTTTAATCGAAAATACGTCTAATAACGAGTATCGATATTCACCAAATTATTTTGAAATAGAAACTGAACAATCTGGCATCTGGTATTCGCTCAAGCAGCTTGATGACCCCACAAAGGATAAAGAAACAGATTGTATGATTAAACCCAATGAACAATTAATCTTAGAAACAGATGTCAAAAGTTTTTATGGAGAACTACCCGCTGGACACTATCGTTTGATTCAACAATTTGCTTTCTTTGAGAATGAGAGAGATTGGGATTATGACACATATAATTTATCT
>CAMWTO010000192.1 GCA_947177205.1 uncultured Ruminococcus sp.
ATCCAGAAAGGAGCATTTGATTTTCTATGCGTTATGAATATGACCCGGATGAACTGGAGCAGATGCAGAAAACGCCGGAAATTTCAGAAAATCCGGAAATTGATCCCAAAAATCCATTTTGTAATCCCACAGAATTTGCACATTATAATTCAGATTATGGAGAGATTGTTCCGCAAATTCGGATGAAAGGCTGTCAGATTCCGTTATTTCCGAATGACAGAGAGAAAAGCCGGATTCACCGGTATGAGAACATTGTCGGAGGATTTCTTCTCCTGCATCTGGTGTTGATGAATGTCCTGGCACTGGTGCTGATGGGCGGCTTCACATTCCTGCAAGGAATGGTTGACAGTGCCATGAATGACGGAGCGCTCCCGGCGAATTATGACACACTTGCATGGGAGTATTTCGAGAATTCTTCGGCGTATATCGCAATTACCATGCTTGCCATTGCCGGATGCAGTATCCTGGTGACGTGTCTTGGTTGCCGGATGACAAAAATTCCTGTATCGAACCTGTTTCAGACGAGGGATTTCAATGCCGGTCATGCGCTGATCTACATTGCAATTGCTTTGTGCATTCAGACAATTACTGGTTATCTGGCAATGGGAATTACAGAATTACTAGATGGCGTGGGGATTACGGCGTATGAACCAGATATGAGTCCGACCCAGGGGTTGAAAACTGTCCTGATTTCGTTTATTTACAGCGTGATTGTAGCACCCATTACGGAAGAATTGTTAGTCCGTGGTTTTGTGATGAAGAATCTGAGCCGGGTGAGTCAGCATTTCGGCATTATCATGAGCGCATTCTTTTTCGGGGTGTGGCATGAGAACCTTGCACAATTCATCCTTGCATTCTGTGCCGGGTGTTTCTTCGGGTACATCACTGTCAAGCATAATTCATTAATTCCTTCGATGATTGCACACATGGCAGTGAATCTCTGTGCGGAAATTTTCAGCATCTGCGAAGTCTATCACTGGGATCTGGCAGAAAATCTCATGAATATGATTTATACTATTCTAGTCATTGCCGGACTGATTCTGTTAATCCGTATGCTGATTACAGAACGTTTTCCGAGCACGACGCCGGAACAGGCGGAACGTGGCGGAAGATTATCCCTGACAAGTCCGCTGTTGATGTTAGTATTACTCTGTCATATCGGATCTTCGATTTATTATATTTTACTCGAATCCATATAATAATTATAATTTAAAATAAAAATCCGTGCAGGAATGGAAACGTCCCTGCACGGGTTTTTAATATTTTTAATAGGTTTTCTTATCTTCCATTGCCTGTTGGATTGCTGTAATGATTTCTTCGGAATGCCAGGTGCAGTCTTCCCGGTCAAGCAGTCCATAAGAACCCTCGCCGTCAAAGACGTTGTTATCCCAGACACCACAGGGAATGCCACGTTTTGCGGCTTCCGTGATATAATAATAATAATATTCTGCACGGTCTTCCGAATTGTTCTTATTTTCTGCTCCAAATTCCGCAATGATTACGGGGATTCCATGATCTACGAATGTTTCTTTGAGATAATCAAACTGCGCATTCAATTCTTCCTTTGCGGCATCATCGAATTCCGTCACATCCTGATAATCATATGTGGTAAATTTCCAGGGTGCATAACTGTGAATTGACACAATCAGATTATTATCTTTCGGGATTTCTAACGCTTCCACGGCAGTTTTTTCAATGGATGCCGCATGTGTTGTCACAATTAATGTCCGCATCGGATTATTTCCGCCGGATTTCCGGATTGTTTCCACGAATTCTTCTAATAAATCATTAATAACTTCGTGTTCTTCCGGTGTGCCGCCCGTCCATTCATTGGGACTGTCAACAACTCTTGGTTCGTTGAGTCCCTCAAATATTAATTTTGTGTCGTAATTTTCAAATCTGTCTGCAATCTGCTGCCAGATTTTGATATATTTTTCTTCTACGGCATCTTCATCCGCATAAGTCGGGTTCAGCCAGGTATAATCATCATGGTGCATATTCAGAATAGTATATAATTTATTATCCATGGCATAATCAACAACCTGCTGTACACGGTTCAGCCAGATGGAATCAATATTCCCTTGTTCGTCAATGTGATCCGTCCAGGAAACCGGAATCCGGATTGTGTTGAATCCTGCGGCTTTGACAGTATCAATCATTTTTTTGGTCGTTTTGGGATTGCCCCATGCTGTCTCGAATTCTGCGACTGACCAGGTGACGTTATAACAATCAAGTGTATTGCCCAGATTCCAGATGGCTGTCATATGATCCACGATTTTCTGAGCATCCTCATTCTGGTGCATTACTTGGATTTCAGCATCATCCGGGAGACGGTTCTTGTCCAGTTTGCCCCTTGCGCCGTAACTGTATTTCATTGTCACAGAATCAAGCGTAATCAAATCTGATTCGCTCCAGAAATAGTTAAATTCTGCCTCAGCATTTTTCTGAATGCTTTCTTTGATATCTTCCGGGATGATCCAAGTTAAACTCAGATGATTCTGGTCGGAGAATTTTGAAATTGTTTCGCTTTCGTACCAGTCTCCCCGCAATTGCATCCCGAATCCGCAGTTGAATTTGCCAAGTGCCTTATCAGAACTGATTTCAAATGTCATTGCCTGCGGTGTATAGCCGTCATCCAGGTAGTCAGATAATGGAATTTTCACGGATTTGGCAGAGTCTGACTGATAATTCAATTGTTGTGCCACTGGAATCTCAACCGTTTCATCCACGGGGATTTTTTTCGTTCGGGTGTAATTACAAGTGATGTATTTCAGATCCAGTTCCATGACATCACTCCACCAGTAGCCAATCTGTACTGTGCCATTGGCATCAATGTCGTTCTGGATTTCCGCCGGAACGTCCCATGTGATCTTGATATATTTTCCGTCTGCGGCAACGCTGAAATCCGCAGACTGATACCAGTGATCATTGGTTGCAGCGGCGCAGTCGTCGTTGACGGAAATACCGCATCCTCCCTGATAAGTCCCGATATTGCCATTTGCTTCAAATTCAAAGATAAACGACTGCACAGAATCCCCCGGTTCAATGAAATTCTTGAGCTGGACGGGATAATTTTTATTTGTTTCATGATTAAGCTTTACGCCGGAAAATGCCTGCTGTGTGCCAAGCTGTGTTGTCATGCTTTCTATAGGACTGACATGCTCTGTCACAGGTTCTGTTTCCGGTTCAGGTTCTTGTTTTGATTCTGTCACTTTTTGGACAAGTGTTTCCGGATTTTGTTCTGTGTTCTGCGCCTCTGTGATTTCCTGTTGATCCGGATTTTCCGAATTCTCCGGATTTTTGGATGAACAAGCTGTAAAGTTTGTACATCCTAGCGCAATGACTGTAAGCAGAGCAGTGACACGGGCGGAAAGATGTGTGTGTTTCATGAAAAAACTTCCTCCTTTTGATAATTTTAAATAATTTTAAATTTAATAAATTGAAAATAATCAATTTTATTATAGCATAGTTT
>CAMWTO010000193.1 GCA_947177205.1 uncultured Ruminococcus sp.
TAATTATGTTAAAATAAAAATATCAAAAAACAAGAAACGCAAAGAGGCGTATTTCCTAAGGGGGAAGTGCGCTTTTTTGTTTTTTATTTTTAGGAGAATATTACAGGAGGATTTTATGGATCAGATTGACCAGAAATTACTTGCCATTTTACAGCAGAATGCCAGAATGCCTCTGAAAGCCATTGCCGCACAGGTATTCCTTTCTGCGCCGGCAGTTTCTGCAAGAATTGAAAAACTGGAATCTCAGAAATTAATTCAGGGCTATCATGCGGAAATCGATCAGCAGAAATTAGGGTATCATATCACAGCATTCATCAGTCTGGAGCTGTCTGCAAGGCAGAAACCGGAATTCTATCCGTTCATTGCGGAATGTCCGAATGTATTGGAATGCAACTGCGTGACCGGGAATTATTCCATGCTGATTAAAGTCGCATTTCCCAGTACCCAGGAATTGGATCAGTTTATCGGACAGCTCCAGCATTTCGGAAACACATCAACGCAGATTGTGTTTTCTACACCCGTACCGCACCGGGATGTGATGATTCAAGTGGAAGAATAATTTTAAAAATGATTGTTAATCTTTTTCATGTCGTCTGGCATCTGCCAACGGTGAACAGCGCATTGCCTTCCGTTCCGCAGTGTCCGCCAGATGCGTGTAAATTTGCGTCGTCGCAATGCTTTCATGTCCCAGAATCGCTTTGAGCGTCAGAAGATCCACATTTCCCTGCTGATACAGAAGTGTTGCACAGGTGTGCCGTAATTTATGCGTAGACAATCCCCGACCGGCAAGCCCCGCATCCCGGAGTGAATTTTCGACAATCTGCTGTACTCTTCGGCGGCTGATCCGTTTTTTCTGATTGCTCAGGAACAACGCCGTTTCTGTCGTCTGGATTTCTATTCTTAGTGCAAGATAATCCCGCAAAGCCGTCATGCAGGCAGAATTCAGATATACAATCCGTTCTTTGCTGCCTTTGCCGAGAATTCTCATGGTTTCTTCCTGCATGTCCAAAGATGACAGATTCAATGCAACAAGTTCTCCCAGACGCAGACCACAATTCAGAAACAGTGTGAGAATACAGTAATCCCGGACGGATGCAGTATCTTCTGAATGAGACTTTGTTTCGAGCAAATCCATGCTTTCATTGAAATTAAGATATTTCGGCAAGGAATTCCGGGATCTGGAAAGTTCCAGATTTTCTGCCGGGTTGTGATCGAGCAATTTTGCCTGGACAGTCAGATATTTGAAAAAACTTCTCAAAGATGACCCTTTCCGGCATCGGATTCTGGCTTTGTTGTCGCCGACGGATGCTATAAAACTGTAATACTGATAGATATGCCGGAGCGTGATCTCCCGGACTTCATCAATTGTCATATCCTGGATATCCATATCAGATAACATGTTGATCTGGATATTCTGGACACCGGTTGTTTCAAGCCGATAATATCTTAAAAATTGCCGGATGTCCTGATAATATCCCATGACAGTGCTGTCGGCAAGTCCCTTGACAACAGAAATATGCGTGATATAATCATTCAGGAAATCCGGATTTTCATGGCTCTGGATCTGCATAGGGATCAACTCCAATTTAAAATAAATTATAGTTATTATAGCATAATTTTTCTGGAATTGCAAGCAAAAAATCTGAAAAATTCGGAATATCCTGAGAATATTTCAGTAATTATTTTAGAACATATTGCAATCTGTTCCGGAATATGCTATAATAGTCACGGAGGTGTTATTTTTTATGAAAGAAATGAATAACATGAATGGATTGAAAATTATGACTTACAGAGGACATATCCGGAACTGGGAAGCACTCAGCCGGGAACTGGAGCTTGATTGCACCAGCATGTCCAGGAAAGAACGGGAAGAAACGCTCCTGCTGAAAGCTTATGCACAGTGGGGGACGGACATGGCGGCGCATCTGTATGGCATGTTTGCACTTGCTGTCTGGGATGAACAGAAACAGGAGCTGTTCTGTGTGCGGGATCATTTCGGCACAAAGCCGTTTTATTATTATCTGACACAGGATCACAGACTTCTGTACGGCACTTACATCCGGGATATTCTCGACAAGCCTGGTTTTGTGAAAGAACTGAACAAAGACATGCTTCAGATCTACATGAGTCTGACTTATGTTGCCGGAGAAGATACATTCTTCCAAGGCGTGAAGAAACTCATGCCGGGTCATTATCTGACGTTCCGGAATGGAGAATTGAAAATTACAAGATACTGGACACCGGAATTTCATCCGGAATCGGAAAAATCCCTGGAAGAATTTGCTGACGAGATTCATCAGACCGTCCAGAAGATGTTTGAAGAAGTCAAGACGGATGACGAAACGGCAGAATCGTTCCTGTCCGGTGGTGTGGATTCTTCTTATGTACTTGCAATGTCAGATGCCAAAAGAGCCGATTCCTGTGGTTATGAAGAAGAGCGTTTTGATGAGTCTCGAATTGCTGCAAAAACGGCGGAATTATTAAATGTTGAACATGCCGTTTGCAGAATCGAGCCGGAACAGTATTTTGAAATTGTCCCTTATGTCATGTATCATATGGAACAGCCGCTTGGCGATGCTTCGGCGATTGTCTTTGCAATTGCCTGCCGGGAAACCGCAAAGCATACAAAATTGTGCTATTCCGGCGAGGGTGCGGATGAATTCTTCGGCGGTTATAATATGTACCGGAATGCAGAGCGTTATGGGGATAATTTAAAAAATTTCTATGTCGGCAATACAAATATCATGAAAGAGGATGAAAAACAGAGAATTTTAAAATTCTATAATCCGGAAGTTCTGCCGATTGCTCTGGTCAAGCCGATTTATGACGAGATTGAAAATCTGGATCCCCTGACTAAAATGTCGGATATTGACATTCAGATCTGGTTAGAGGGTGATATTTATCTGAATGTTGACAAGATGAGCACAGCGGCAGGTCTGGAAATCCGGATGCCGCTGACAGACCGGAGAATTTTCGACATTGCATCCCGGATGCCGTCTGCATACAAAGTCAATGAAGAACAGAACAAAGTCGCATTCCGGACGGCGGCTGCAAAAGTGCTTCCGGAAGAAATTGCATTCCGGAAGAAACTGGGCTTTATTGTACCGATTCGGATCTGGCTTGCGGATGAACGCTATAATCAGGATGTCCGTAAAAAATTCCGGAGTGATATGGCGGCGGAATTTTTTGATCTGGATGAGATCGGCAAAATTTTTGAGGAGTATATCCAGGGAAATTCTGATAATTGGCGTAAAATCTGGACAATTTACACATTCCTTGTGTGGTATGAAGAATATTTTGTCAAGCGATAATCGAGATAATTAAAAATAATTAAAAAAATCCCCGGCGGAGATTTCTCTGCATGAGAAACACACCGCCGGGAACTCTGAATTTTTAAAAAATTTAAAATTCTTTGGATCTTTTACTGCTG
>CAMWTO010000194.1 GCA_947177205.1 uncultured Ruminococcus sp.
AAAACTTTCTTTGTAAGTCAGTTCACTCATGATTAAAAACCTCCTGAATAAAATTATTTTTTTATATTTTAAATTAAATTTAATTTAAATCTCGCTTTCCAGCAAGTCCCGGACAGCGTCATAAACTTCTGCAAGCTGCCGGGGATTTTTGAAAATTCTCTGCAATCTGTTGTGTGTCTTGTATTTTCGTTTGCCGGGATCGCAGATGCATCGGGAACGTTTGATCCAGAATGCCGCCTGTTCCCTCACGGATTCTTCCAGTTTCAGAGAATTCAGAATCCATTCACATTCCCGATTTCTGCGTTTCCGGCGCTGTCGGTATGACTGGAGCTGAGTTCTGCCCGGATTCGGAATCACTTCCGGTTCTGCGATCTGCCATTCCTGTTCCAGATTAATAATAAAATACCGCATGATAAGTTCCCGGATTATTTAATCAACGGTTTGATCGCCGCATAAATTGTTTTTGTTTTTTCAGTGCCGAAATGATGAATCAATTCGTTGTTGATATTGGTTTTCAGCCGGGATAACTGCGGTGCGCCGGTTTTCATCTGCTGTTTTACGATTTCTGCAATCAGGTTTTTTTCTTCTTCATTAAGAGAAATCTCCTGAAGCGCTTCCAGAATATTGGATTTTTTCACGCCGGCGCTGCCGGTCTGACTCCGGATGCAGGAAACCATACGTATTTTTGCATCTCGTTTTTTCCAGAAATCCCGGACGTTATGATAGCCCTTGTCATTGCTGACAATGTAACATTTGCAGTGTTCGTTGCGTCCGATCAGATAGCCTATGTAGGAGGATAACTGAAAATCCAGTGCATTTTTGCCCTCCGTGTCTACTTTGATATATTTGACAATGGCTTTTGACTGCGCCAGATAATGATGCAGTTCAAAAGAAAGAGAGTCTGCATTTTCACTGTAAAAAATAATGACAGTATCCGTCCGGCGCAGTTCTTCAATGCCATTCAGACCGGATTTGTGAACATTTTCGTAGTCAACGAGGTAATAATTTTTTTTCTTGTTTTTCTTATCGCCCAAAGCGACATCTCCTCTCTTATTCTCTGATATTTTCTCATATTTTCTGAATTTATTTTTCTAAAATTTTCTCCGGATTTTCCAGTTCTTTCAGCCAGAGATTCACGCTTGCATCACTCGGCATCCGGAAATCCCCTCTTGGTGAGAGCGTCACGCTCCCGACTTTAGGACCATCCGGCAGGCAGGAACGCTTGAATTGCTGTGTGAAGAATCGTCTGTAGAACACTTTGAGCCATCTGAGAATTTCCTGTTCAGAGTACAGATCCCGGAACGCAGTGCATGCCATGCGGTAAATCTTACCAGGTCTGAAACCGAAACGCAGCATATAATATAAATAAAAATCATGCAGTTCATAAGGTCCTACCAGGTCTTCCGTTTTCTGTGCAATCTGTCCGTCCGGATCTGGCGGCAGAAGTTCCGGACTGACCGGCGTATCCAGAATATCCAGTAAAATTTCCCGGAGAATTCCGTCTGTATGAGCGGCTTCATAAGCCGTCAGATACCGGACAAGCGTTTTTGGAATCGACGCATTGACTGCATACATGCTCATGTGGTCGCCGTTGTAAGTTGCCCAGCCGAGTGCCAGTTCTGAGAGATCTCCCGTGCCGATGACGATGCCGCCGGTCTGATTTGCAATATCCATCAGGATTTGTGTGCGCTCCCGTGCCTGTCCGTTTTCGTAAACAACATTGTGATTGGATTCTTCATGCTGAATGTCCTTGAAATGCTGTCTGACACTGTCCTGAATCGGGATTTCCCGGAGTGTCACACCGTAAGCTTCTGCAAGACGGCAAGCATTGAAATAAGTTCTGTCTGTCGTTCCAAAGCAGGGCATTGTCACAGCTGTGATGCCATCGTGTGGGATTCCTAATTGATCAAATGCATGAACGGTCACGATCAATGCAAGCGTGGAATCTAGTCCGCCGGATAATCCCAGAACAGCGTTTTTACAGGAAATATGCTGCAATCTGGTGCGCAGTCCTACGGATTGCATAAGCAGGATTTCTTCACAGCGATTGTCTAGGATGTTCCGGTCATCCGGTACAAACGGATGTTGTGGAATACAGCGTTCCAGTGATGTTTCTTCCATTGGCATAGAAAAATAACAGATCCGGAAATCAGAATTTTCACTCTGGCAAGTATTCATCCGGCATTTTTCAGAAACTATTTTTTTCAGATCCAGATCTGCAAAAATCATTTCCTGCTGAAATAATCCGGATTCTTTCAGAATAGAGCCATTTTCAGCAATGATATTATGCCCGGCGAAAACCATATCCTGTGTGGATTCACCAATTCCTGCATCTACATAAACATAGGCGCACACCAGACTGCCGGATTTTGCCTTGATGATTGTCCGGCGGTAGTCCGCTTTTCCGATGATTTCATCGCTTGCGGACAGATTGCATATTAAATTTGCGCCGTTCTGCACCAGTTTCATCGATGGCGTTTCTCCTGTCCATAAATCCTCGCAAATCTCAATGCCAAAACATAATTCCGGTATGTCCTGGCACTGGAACAGTTGTTTTGTACCGAACGGAACGGATTGTCCGCAGATCATATGATATGTAAGCAGATTTTTTCCGGGTGTAAAATGTCGTGCTTCATAGAATTCACCGTAATTGGGAATGTGTGTCTTGGGAACGATTCCCAGGATTTCGCCGTGATAGATCACAGCGGCGCAATTATATAATTTTGTCCGGAATCTAACCGGCAAGCCGATGATGCAGAGAATATCTAAATTTTCTGACTGCCGTGCAAGTTCTGCAAGATAATATTCCGAAGATTCCAACAGTGTTTCTTGCAGGAACAAATCCCCGCAGGTGTAGCCGGTCAGGGATAATTCCGGGAAACAGAGAATTTTCGCATGTTTCTGTTCTGCCTGCCGGATGCAGTCCAGGATATTCCGGGCGTTATATTCGCAGTCCGCCGGTTTCAGATCCGGGGATGCGCAGGCAATTTTTACAAATCCATCTTTCATGGGATCACATTCCTTTCTGGTGCGGCTTTATCTTTTTCAAATTTAAGTTTTTAAATTTTTAAATGGCATATTAACAGTATAACACACTCTGAAAGAATATGCAAGAGAATTTTCAAAAAAATTTCAGAAAAACACTTGACAAATATTTTAAAATATGTTATAATAATACTGTTGCTGATACTAGTGC
>CAMWTO010000195.1 GCA_947177205.1 uncultured Ruminococcus sp.
TCATGTATAATAAAATTAGTCAGAAAATAAATTTTTTAAAAAATTTTTAAAAATTTATTTTTATTTTTTTAACCCTGAAAGGAGTTTTTCATTATGGCTTTAGAAAAAGTATTAGTTGTCGATGACGACCAGAATATCTGCGATCTTCTTCGTATGTATCTTGAAAAAGAGGGTTACAGCGTGATTATTTCCAACGATGGCAAAGAGGCTGTCAATAAGTTCCGGGCGCTGAATCCGGATATTGTCCTGCTCGATATTATGCTCCCCTCGATGGACGGACGTCAGGTTTGCCGGGAAATCCGGAAAGATTCCAACGTGCCGATTATCATGATTTCTGCAAAAAACGAAACGTTTGACAAGGTTCTCGGACTGGAGCTCGGTGCGGATGATTATATTGCAAAGCCGTTTGATGCAAAGGAAGTGATTGCCCGGATCAAGGCAATTGCAAGACGTGTGGGCAGTGGCAGTGCAGAACCGGAAACCAAAGAAGTCCGCTATGATAATCTGATCGTGAACATGACACGCTATGAATTGCGTGTGAATGACAAAGTCCTGGAAACACCGCCGAAAGAACTGGAATTATTATTTTATCTAGCATCAAATCCCAATCATGTCTACACCAGGGATCAGCTTCTGGATGAAGTCTGGGGATTCGAGTATTACGGCGATTCCCGCACGATTGACGTGCATATCAAGCGTCTGCGTGAGAAACTTGCGGATGTTTCTCCCCACTGGTCTCTGAAAACTGTCTGGGGTGTCGGCTACAAATTTGAAGCAGATGAAGAATCCTGTTAATTAATTATAAATTATGAAAAAATTAAACTTGAACTTATTTCAAAGACAGAAGAAAACTGCAAGAAGTTCTGTCTCACAGAGCTATCTGCGTCTGTCCGGTGTTCTCATGTTCACGGGAATTCTCCTGACAGGTGTGATTATGATATGCAGCGCCGTCAGCAATTACCGGGATACCATCAGCCGGACAATCTGGCAGAACTGTGACGCTGTGATTGCGAATATTTCTGAAATTTATCACGAGCCGGAGGACATTGTCGGTCTTGACGTCGTGCGCCTGATCCGTACATCGGAACTGGAATATCAGTACCGGATGTGGCTTTGCGACGAGGACGGCGACGTCCTCTATTCCGGCGACAGCAACCGGGAAAATATTTTAACGCCTGCGATCCGGTCTTATCTGCGGACGGATGATTTCATCCAGATCGGCTATTATACTTCAGATGCAGAATCTGCACAGTTCTGTTGTGCATTAAGATTTTATCTGGAAGACAATGAGAAAAACGTCCACCAGTATTATCTTGCATCCGTCAGTGATGCCGGCATGGTGCAGGAATACAGCACAATGCTTGTCAGCAGTCTGGCGCTGTGCCTGTTGATTTCTCTGATTGTGTTTTTATTATTATTCCGGCTTGGAACGAAACAGCTCGACAGTCAGCTCAACGAAATTGCCGCTGTTACAGAAAAATACGCCGGGGGAGAATTTTCCGCCCGTGTGAAACTCCCCGAACATGCTAATTTATATTCGCTTGCCTGCACTATGAACCGCATGGCGGAATTTATTGAACAGAACGAGAACACACGGCGGAGTTTCATTGCGAATGTTTCTCATGAACTCCGGACGCCCATGACAACCATCGGAGGCTTTGCCGACGGCATCCTTGACGGGACGATCCCGGAATCCCAACAGAAGAAATATCTCCGGATTATTTCTGACGAAATTCACAGACTAAAAACGCTTGTCAATTCCATGCTGAACCTGACAAAATTCGAGACCGGCGCAATGCAGATCCATTTAAACACAGTGGATGTGTCCAAGTTAGTTATTAAAACTGTCCTGATGTTTGAGAAACGCATCAGTGACAAACATGTAGAAGTCGAGGGACTGGAAGACACGTCCCTGTTAATAAAAGCCGATGAAGATTTATTATTTCAGGTATTATATAATCTGATTGAAAACGCCGTTAAATTCGTCAATGAAAACGGTGTCATCACGTTTTCACTTACAATTGAAGAAAAAACAGCGCATATTTCCATCAAGAATACCGGTGAAGGTCTGGCAGACGACGAACTTCCGAAAGTCTTTGACAGATTTTACAAGACGGACGCATCCCGAAGCAAAGACAAGACCGGACTCGGACTGGGGCTGTCTATCTCCCGGAAAATTGTGCATCTGCACCAGGGGCACATTGTTGTCCGGAGTATCAAAGGCGAATACACAGTCTTTGAATTACAGCTCCCTGTGGGGGATGTTTCCTGAATTTTATAAAATTAAAATTATGAGCAAAGAATTTTTTCAAATACGAAAGGAGATTTTTTCATGAATGAATTGAAAAAACAGGATCACACGAACAAAGTCAGAAATACAAGATCTACGGACACTTCCGAAGAAAATATCCAGTACTGGATCAAACGTTTCAAAAAATTGTCAGACTTTGAATTGAATCTGATGACAGTACACGGAAATACTGCGCTTTCTCTGGCTGCTGCTGCGATGATCCGGGAAAGAAAATCCGGAACAATGGCATGAATCAGAAAAACATCCGGAAAACGATCCGGAAAAACCACCCGGAAAGGAGAATGCGTTTTGACAAACGACCCAGAAACAAATGACCTGGAAAAAAAGAATCCGGAAAAAGAAAACTCGTCCGGATTGTCGGAAAATCTTTCTGATTTTTCAGAGAATCCGCCGGAGGCATCCCCGAAATCTTTGCATTCAATGAATTCTATAAATTCTCAAAATTCTCAGAATCCTCAGAATTTCCAGAACCGGAATTTGCAGAATTATCCCGGCAATTATTCAGGGAACTATCCTGGAAATCATCCAGGGAACTATCCTGGAAATTATCCAGGGAACTATCCTGGAAATTATCCAGGAAACTATCCTGGAAACTATCCCGGCAATTATCCAGGAAACTATCCCGGAAATCATCCGGGAAACTATCCTGGAAATTATTCAGGAAATTATCCAGGAAGCCATCCCGGAAATTATCCGCCGCCGTATTATCAATATAATCAACCGGGCGCATTCTACGGAGATCGCTATGCACCGGTGTACACACCGCCCCCGCCCCCGCCGAAATGTCCCCCTG
>CAMWTO010000196.1 GCA_947177205.1 uncultured Ruminococcus sp.
AAGGAGTTTCTCACTATGATCAGACTGCAAGTGTGTCCCCAAGAAGTAAAAGTTGAAATGCGTGGTTCCGATAATGTGATTCTGTCAGAACTGTCAGATGCAATTTTCAGGATGCTGGAAGCCATGGAACACAGCGGAGGTCGTCCGGTTTCCGAAAATCTTACGATTCTGATTCTACATTTACTGGAAATGCAGGAAGTGGAGCAAAAAAAATAAGATCAGAAATAAATCTGAAAAAATTTTAAAAAAACTATTGACAAATCCGGAATTTTATGCTATAATAAGCAGCATAATATTTCAGAAAGGCGGTGAACGGCATGTTATTGAATATATTTAATCTTAAAAATTCAGTGATAAAACAGAATTATTCTTGTGTTACATCAGCTAGGATTCAGGGCAAGCCGTGCACCTGCACATATATGCATGCGAGAATTTATAATATATAGTTATATATTATAAAAAATATACCACATGTCCTGTGAATCAGAGTCAATTTGCTCCGGATAGCTGAAATTTTCGGCTGTCCGGTTATTTTTTTGCTTTTTTATTTTAATTTAGAAAGGATTTTGATATATGTTTGAATTGCAAGGCGCTTGCGCAGGCGCAAAAATTTTTACAGATTATGCCGATGAAACATCGGTTGCCCAGATTATTGAATTATGTAATCAGCCAATGGCGAAAGATTCTCAAATCCGAATTATGCCGGATGTTCACGCCGGGGCAGGCTGTACCATTGGGACAACAATGACTATCACAGATAAAGTCGTTCCGAATCTCGTCGGAGTGGACATCGGCTGCGGCATGGAAACGACGATTCTCAAAGAAAAATTCATTGAACCGCAGAAACTGGATAAATTGATCCGTGCAGAAATTCCATCCGGATTTGCATCCCGGAAAAAACCTCATAAATATGCGGAGCAGATTGATCTGACAGAATTGTATTGTTATAAGCACATTCATGCACAGCTTGCTTTGCATAGTATTGGTTCACTTGGCGGCGGCAATCATTTCATTGAAGTAGATAAAGACAATTCCGGGAGGATTTATCTGGTGATTCATTCCGGGTCAAGGCATCTTGGCGTGGAAGTCGCAAGGTATTATCAGGAATTAGCTTATAAAAAGCTCAACGGTTCAGATGATAACACCATCCAGCAGACAATTAAAATGCTCAAGGAACAGGACAGGCGCAAGGAAATTGAATCGACTGTCAAGAAATTAAGATCCGTCAAGCGTACAAATGTCCCGAAACACTTTGCTTATTGTGAAGGAGAATTATTTGAACAGTATCTGCATGACATGAAGATCATTCAGGAATTTGCAGTCCTGAACCGTCAGGCAATGACGGATGTTATTATAAAGGGAATGCACTGGCATGTGAAAGATCAGTTCACGACAACGCATAATTATATTGATCTGAATCGCATGATTCTGAGAAAAGGCGCTGTTTCAGCACAATCCGGAGAAATTCTGTTGATTCCCATGAATATGCGTGACGGCAGTCTGCTTTGTAAGGGCAAGGGCAACCCGGATTGGAATTATTCCGCACCGCACGGCGCAGGACGCTTAATGTCCCGGAGTCAGGCAAAATCCCAGTGCGCCATTGCAGAGTACCGAAAGCAGATGCAGGGGATTTTCACCACATCCGTGGGCATGGATACACTGGATGAATGCCCGATGGCATACAAGCCCATGCAGGAAATTATAGACAATCTTGCGCCAACGGCAGAGATTCTGGAAATTATCAAGCCAATCTATAATTTTAAAGCCGGTTCAGAAGATGCACCCTGGATGAAGAAAAAATAATACTTTAAAAATATCCTAAATTTATTTTAAAAAATTTTTCAGAAAGAAGATGATTGTTCATGCCTGAAATCTGTTTGTTAGGCACAGGGGGGATGCTTCCTCTCAAAGAACGTTTCCTGACAAGTCTGTTTGTGGAACATAATGGCAAAGCCGTCTTGATTGACTGCGGAGAGGGGACACAGGTCGCTTTTGCGAAACATGAAAAAAAATTAAGTAAGATTGAGACAATCCTGATTACGCACGGACATGCGGATCACGTTACGGGATTGCCCGGTTTGCTGTTATCTCTGGGGAACTGTTCCCGGACAGACGATCTGGATATTTATTATCCCGAAAAATGGGACTCCGTGATCCGGAGTTTATTATCCGTCTGCGGCTGTCTGCCGTTCCGGGTGAATCTGATCGGAATGCCGGAATATCCCTGCTCCTGGACGGCTGAAAAAATAGATCCTATGATGGAAATTGTCGTGATGCCGTTACAGCACAAAGTTCCATGTATGGGCTATTCCCTGACATTCCGGAAAAAACCGGAATTTCTTCCGGAAACCGCAAAAAAATTAGAAATCCCTGTGCAGTACTGGAAACAGCTTCACGCCGGAAATGTGATTGTGCTTCCGGATAGCAGGGAAATTCATCCGGAACAGGTGACAGGAGCGCTCCGGAAAGCAGTTAAGATCACTTACACGACCGACACGCTTCCGATTCCGGATATTGTTGATTTTGCAAAAAATTCTGATTTGCTGATCTGTGAGGGTATGTATGGCGATCCTTCCAAAAAATCCAGTATGAATCAGAAAGGACACATGCTGATGCAGGATGCCTGCGAATTAGCCCGGAAAGCAAATGCACAAAGGCTTTGGCTGACGCATTACAGTCCGGCAGAGAAACATCCGGAACAGTATCAGGAAATTTTGACAAAGATTTTTCCGGCAGTGACAATTTCCCAGGATGGAGAATATTTAAAATTATAATTCGCATAATTATTTTAATTATGCGAAGCAAAACTGGAGCTGATTATTATGCAGAATACAGAAAAATTTATTCCTTACGGGAAATTAAGCAAGAAAGTCCGTCGAGAATTGGATCAGAAAAAACGTTCCGGGTGGGGAGATCTCAGACCTGCAACCCGGATTGAAAAAGATCCGAAAGCCTATCGAAGACGAGAAAAGCACAGAATAGATTTTACAGAGCTGGATTAATTAAAAATTACTCATAATTTATAATAAATTTATAATAATAATTTAATAATACTAAAAG
>CAMWTO010000197.1 GCA_947177205.1 uncultured Ruminococcus sp.
TCATAGGAATGTCAATCGTGAGAAATTCATCCTGCATGGACCGTATCCTGGCTGCACCCTCTGCGGCAATCGCAAGCGCTTCCTGCTCGTCAAGACGTTCCTGTTCGATCTGCTGATTTTCGTAATTTTTCAGGATTCTGCCTTCTTCCCGGTCTTCCTGGACGATATTCACAAAATCCCGGAACGGTTTGCCGACCAGATCAAACAAATCCGTTAGACTTCGCTTTGTCAATAACATAATGCTGACAAATAACAGCAGACAGATCATGATCTTAGAACCTGTCACGTCAAAAATCCGGACAATCAGGAACGCCGGTGCACTCAGCATTCCGCCGCCGTGCCAGGCAATGCCGTCCTGATAGAATAATTTCAGACACTGTCCGAAATTGTAATGCAGCATTTTTCCGCCGTCAAACATAATTTCAATAAAACAGCTTGTGAACATCATGCAGACGGCAAACCACCGGACTTCTTTTGCTAATTTGTCTATTTCTTCCTGTTTTTCAACCTGATACGCCGAAAAAAACAAAGCCGCCGGGATGGCAATCACGGGAATTCCAAAAAAGCCTTTGAGCATCTCGTGCAGTGCTTTCCACAGAGCGTTCCCCTGGACAAAAATTAATAATATTGTGAGCACGCCAAGGGCGAACAGACAGACGGACAGCGCCTGCGCCGTAATGCCTTTTTTTTCAGGTTCTTCTTGAGATTCTTCCGGATCAGGTTCGGGCTCAGGCACAGAAGGCATGGAAATTTCCGGCTTTTTCGGTTTTTCCTGTTTTTCTTCCGTTTTCTTCGCCGGTTTTTTCCCGGATTTTGCTGTTTTTTTCTGATCTGCATTCTTATCCGGTTTCTTTTCCTGTTTTTTCTCCGGTTTTTTTTCTGAATTTTTATTAGTTTTCCCGTTTTTGTTCTCTGCCACAATTCTCCCTTTCTTTCTTAATTTTTAAAATAATTTTTTAATCTAATATTCCCCACCTGATTCAGGCGGGGAACGAAACATGAAAATTTCAGAATATTCCAGATTTCTGTATATTACCGGATCACTTCGTAAATGCCGTAGCCTGCAACTGTCAGACCAAGCAGGAATGTGTAAACTGCAAAATATTTGAATTTGTTGTTTTTGACAAGCAGATCTACGAGCTTGATTGCACCGATTCCGACAACAGCGGCAACGACAAAGCCAACCAGATACATCGGGATTTCGTTCACGGGGAGCGCTCCGGCATCCGCAGCATCTTTGATTTCTACCAGACAGCCTGCCAGAATCGTCGGAATTCCCAGCATGAACGAATATTTCACAGCCGTGTCACGATCTGTCCCGACAAATAATGCACCGCAAATTGTCGAACCGCTCCGAGATATGCCAGGAAACAAGGCAATTGCCTGGAAAATGCCGATTGTAAGCGCTTCTTTCCAAGTGAGATTCCCGGCATTTTTCTTGCCATGTTTGCAACGGTCGGACAGGAATAGAATCACACTTGTGTACAGAAAGAAACAACCCAGGGCAATAATATATTTTTCTGCGACGCCCTCGATAAAATCCCGGACAAAATAGAACGGCACAAGCACCGCAAGAGAAATAATCAGCATATAGAGCATTCTCCGTTCCGGAGAGCCCAAACCTTTCTTGATTAACTGACCCTTAAACAGATCCGAGATCATACTTCCTCCCTCTTTGGCCAGTGCTGTGACCGTATCCCGGAATGCAAGGCATGTTGCCAGAAGTGTCCCCAAATGCAGAAATGCTGAAAACAGAAAGTTATTACTATCTTCGGCATTGCCTGAGATATGCGCATAAAGCATTAAATGTCCGGAACTGGAAACCGGGAGGAACTCCGTCAGTCCTTGGATGATTCCCTGTAGAATTGCATCTAAAATCGTCATAAATTATGTAGTCTCCTTATTATTTTTTAATTATTTCTCTCTATGTAGGCACAAAAAATGTGCCTGAAACTAATCCGGATACCTTGCCGGAGTCGTTTCAATCAGTTCATATAATTCTGAAATGGCATCGCTCAGACTGCCCATCCGGTCAATCAATCCCATCTGGACTGCCTGTTCCCCGGAAATGACCGTCCCCACGTCCGTAGCGAGTTCTTTCGTGTTCGTCATCAGGGAACGGAACTGCTGTTCAGAAATCTTGCTGTTGCGGGTCACAAAACTAATGATTCTGTCCTGAATTTTCGAGATATACGAAAAACTCTGCGGAACGCCGAGCATCATGCCGTTCATCCGGACAGGGTGAATCGTCATCGACGCCGACGGAACGATATAGGATTTCATAGCACTTACGGAAAGCGGCACACCGATAGAATGACCGCCGCCGACCACAAGCGATACTGTTGGTGTCTGCATTCCGGCAATCAGCTCCGCAATCGCAAGACCGGCTTCCACATCGCCGCCAACGGTATTCAGCAGAATCAACAGACCCTCAATGCTCCGATCCTGCTCAATTGCCACAAGCGCCGGAATGATGTGTTCATACTTCGTTGTCTTGTTCTGGGATGATAATTCATAATGCCCCTCAACTTGCCCGATCACCGTCAGACAATGAATTAAATGCTTTGCATTCTGGGGACGAATGCTTCCATTGTCCTGAATTAATTCTGATTCATCAAGTTGTTGTTCTGTTCCAGAATGCTCCTCCGCCGGATCCTGATCCGGATTCGGATTTGTTCCGATCCCGGGAAATTCCTCCGGTGGATGATATTCTCCTGAATGATAACTCTGCATAGTTTCCACGCCTTTCTGAATTTCACTGTTCAGAAATTAGTATACCGGAAAAATCTGTATTTATACAAATTTGTGAACTCTCCCCCACCTAAAGAGGTGGGGGCTTCGTCAGAAGATTGGTATTTCAGTTTCCACCTAAAAAATTAGGCGCCCCTTATTCTGACAGGCGTATCCACCTCGCCACTACTGGATAGGACTGTGAAGTCCACACCGCTACTTTCATTGATGATTT
>CAMWTO010000198.1 GCA_947177205.1 uncultured Ruminococcus sp.
GCATAAAAATAAGCATAGGAATTTATACAAAATGCAGAATTTTTCAAAAAGCTGTTTTTTTTCCAAAAATCTAGTGCTTTTCTGTGAATTTTATGCTATAATAAGCTATGCTGTGGATGTTTGTGATTTCTAAAAATTGAAAAAATAAATTTTATAAATTTAAATTAAATTCATCAAAAAGGAGCTGTTATAGATCATGAAAAATCCAATTATCACGATAGAAAGAGAGTACGGAAGCGGCGGCAGTGTGATTGGCAAGCTGGTTGCGGAAAAATTGGGAATCCCGTTTTATAATCATGAGATTCTCGAAATGGCATCCGAACGGCTCGGCGTTCCGGTGACGAAACTGGAGGGCGCAGAAGAATCTTCTCCGAAAAGTTTTCTCTACACGCTGTTGCTGAATTCCAACCCGGCAAGAACCATGGAAGATAATCTGCCCGTTTCGGACAAGATCTATATCACGGAAACGCAGATTATCAAGGAACTGGCACAGCAGGGGAGCTGTGTGATTGTAGGACGGTGTGCCAACTGGATTCTCCGGGATAATCCGAACAAATTCGGCGTATTTGCTTATGCGCCCAAGGCGTTCCGGTTGCAGTATGCGCAGGATACATATCATGTGCCGGCAAAGGAAATCGGGACACTTCTGCCGAAAGTGGACAGCCGCCGGGAAAAATTCTATAATATCAATACCGGGGGCAACTGGCATGACAAAGGAAATTACACGGTATGTCTGAATACGGCACGGCTTGGCGTTGAAAATGCTGTCAATTTAATTGTCAGTGCAGTACAGAACATGCCTGATCCACAGGAAACATAATCAAAAAAGCATGGAATAACTGATACATGAAAATTTTCAGGACGGTTGCACAATCCGTCCTGTTTTGTTATCATAATATAAAAAATATAGAAAGAAGATGATGCTTTGCGTATTTCGTTTGATCTGGATGACACGTTGTTTGTCAATCCGGAAAAAACAGATGCCGAACCAGAATTAAAATTCCCACTGAATCTGTTGTTCCGGGACAGACTCCGGAAAGGGACAATAAAACTCATGCAATATCTGAAACAGAATCAGGTGGAAATCTGGATTTATACAACGTCATTCCGGTCAGAAAACTATATTAAAAATTTATTTTTATGCTACGGAATCCATCTTGATGGGATCATCAATGGCGCAAGACATGCCAGGGATGTCCAGGCACAGAAAGCAGAGCCTATGCCGTCCAAATATCCTGCGCATTACAGAATTGCCCTGCATGTTGATGATGATAAATCTGTCCTGGAGAACGGCATAATCTATGGTTTCCGGGTGTATCTGATCAAAGAACATGACCCGGACTGGACGGAACATATTTTAAAAATTTTATATCATTTTCAATAGCACCAGTTCACAGCATTCTGCATATCCTGTAACAAGAGCAGAAAGCTCAAAAAGGAGAGAGATACATGCGTCAGAAAAATCACAAAAAAATTCTCGTTGCCGGAGGTGATCTGCGTTATGGCTATACAGCAGCATCTTTGGCGGATCATTTAGAAACCTATGCTGTCGGATTTCAGTCAGTTGTCTCGGATCAGGTACAGCTTGTGGAATCCGTTGCCGATAAAATCCCGTTGTGTGATGTGCTTGTCCTGCCGATGCCTGTTTCAGATGATGGGATTCTTGTCAATGCGCCGTTCAGTCAGAGAAATATTTCGATCAGTCATCTGCTTACAACACTCAAACCGGGCGCACTTGTATTAGGTGGAAAATTCGGCAAGTCGCAGGAAATTTTTGAACAGTCCGGTTTTGAAACTATTGATTACCTCGTAAGAGAAGAATTCAGCACCCGGAATGCCGTCCCGACCGCAGAGGGCGCTATTCAGATTATGATGGAAGAAATGCCGTGCACCATCTGCGGCAGTCAGATCCTGATTTTAGGATTTGGCAAAATCGGCAGTCGTTTAGCGGCAACGCTCCATGCCATGGGCGCAGAAGTCACCGTTGCCGCCCGGAATGTTGTCAAACGGGCAGAAGCTGAAATGTTGGGATGCCGGAGCATTGCATTTTCAGAATTGGAACATGCTGTGAAAGATGCGGACGTGATCTGCAACACTGTCCCGGCTTTGGTTCTGACGGAATCCATTCTGGAACAGATCCGGCAGGACGCATTAATTCTGGATCTGGCGTCCAAACCGGGCGGCGTTGACTGGGATGCGGCGCAGACGCTCGGAAAGCGTGTTGTCTGGGCATTGTCTCTGCCGGGAAAGACTGCACCGGTCACAGCCGGGAGAATTATTGCCAAAACAATTCTGCACATCCTGGATGAAAGGGGGATTCTGGATGTATGAAAATCTATCATAATTCAGAAGATTTAGAGGGCGTCCGGATTGGTTTTGTCATGACGGGATCGTTTTGTACATTTGCACAGGCGTTCGCTCAGGCGGAATATTTAGTTTCTTGCGGAGCGGAATTGATTCCGGTCATGTCCTGGAATGCGTCGGAGATTTCTACAAGATTCGGGACAGCCGCAGAACAGTGTGAGAGACTGGAAAACATTGCAAATCGAAAAATTATCCGGACAATTGAAGACGCTGAGCCGATTGGTCCGAAGAATATGACAGATGTCATGCTTGTTGAGCCTTGTACATCGAATACAGCGGCAAAACTGGCATTAAGCATTACGGACAGTCCGGCAACGATGGCAGTCAA
Organism: uncultured Ruminococcus sp.; assembly: GCA_947177205.1. Taxonomy (GTDB): domain Bacteria; phylum Bacillota; class Clostridia; order Oscillospirales; family Ruminococcaceae; genus UBA3855. Next base: position 2,693 of record CAMWTO010000198.1, read on the forward strand.
ATCCCATTTACGGGGACAGAAACCAGTGGTGTTAGCGATTGCGTCGAATGATTCCCTTGCCGGGAGCATGAAACATCTGGGATTATTATTCCATACAAAGTATTATTATTTCGTACCGATCCGGCAGGATGATCCTGAAAAGAAACCATCATCATTAGTAGCAGATTTTTCCAGAACGACGGACACAATCCGGAGTGCTTTGCAGGGGAAGCAGTTACAGCCAGTATTGATCTAAGAGAGAAACGGCGGAAAGCCGTTTCTTTTTTAATAGT
>CAMWTO010000199.1 GCA_947177205.1 uncultured Ruminococcus sp.
AATAAGTGGAAAAATCTGGCAGAAGATTAATCGCTTCTGCCGGATTTCTTATTTTTTAATTTGGCATTATATGGAAATGAAAACTTTTTGAAAATTTTTTTAAAATTTTTAAAAAAATCTTTTGAGAATGATTTCTTTCAGCACGTTGTAGAATAAATTTGTTTTGCAATGCCAGATTCATGTAGCTTTGAATTTCTTCCTGCGTTTGATGATTCAGAATCCAGTGTTTCAGCACTTCGAAATCATCAGAACGTCCTAATACATAGGCAAGGCACAACGCACGATAGACGCACCGGACATTATGTTTGTAATCTGCCAGATATTCTTTCCCCTTGCTGTATTCAGGATATGGCTTTTCTTTCAGTTTAAAACTGATTTTTTGGAGTGGGTAAATATAGCGATATGTGTTTACTTCGAATGGTTTTAAAATTCCCTCGCACCATTGGCGATTCATCCGTATAATGCCGCTACCTCCGGTATTTGTCATTACTGTGTTGTGTGTGACTTCACCTGTTACAATATTTTCGTAAAATAATGTTTTGCTGACACCAAAATATTTAAAATTTGTTGCCTTATAAATTGTCCCACAGCCTAGACGACCGTCTGCAAAACTTTGGATGGCTTTGATTTCTGGATAGTCTGAACGCAGAATCTTGAAGCAAGCTCCAAGAAACAAACTTTCTGTATTGTGTCCCAGACAGTCATCAACCCATAGCCGATTCAGTTCCATAATTTCGCTCATATTTTTCAGATCATCTGAGATTAAATTAAATGAATGGGGATTTTTCATTCTACCGAAAACTGCCACACCAAGACATTTTTCAGAATTTTCATTGAAAATTCCGAAATTTATAATTCCAAAATTTTCATTCCATTTGTGTGAGTAATGATGTTTTATTATCATTTCTTTTGCAAGTTTCTTTTCAACAGGTTTAATAACTAGTATTCCGAGATTTTTTGTATGTTTTATTACTTCTATTTTAATCTTCCTTTCGACATGATAAGCTACTTTTTATTTTTTTCATCCAATTTTATACATGGATTTTTTCTTGTTCTGCTTCGTGGATGCGTTGTTTTGCAATTTCAAAATAATTTTTGCCGAGTTCTATTCCGATAAAATTCCGGTTTGTGTTCAGACAAGCAACACCTGTAGACCCCGAACCCATAAAGCAATCCAATACAGTCCCGTTTTCTGGGGAAATCTGGATCAGCTTTTCCAGAAGTTCGGTCGGCTTTTCTGTCTGGTGGTGTTTCTTCCTCGTGCTCATGCCTTTGATATGGTAACATCCGGGATAAATATGAAGTTCATCTTGTACTTTTATGGATCGGCTGCCTTTTGTTCCCCAGACAATATATTCACAGTCATTGCGAAACCGATAGGGAATATTCCTGCTGTTACCTTTGTCCCAGACGACAATGCCCCGAAAAATCAATCCACCGCATTGTAATGCGTTAATTGTTGCCGAAATCTGTCTCCAGTCAGTAAAAATACATGCAATTGCACCATTTTTTAGTTTCTCCATCACTTTGGAAATCCAGAGCGCTTCCCAGTACAGGAAACTTAGCTGATCCCGATTATCACCTGTAAAATCAGGACAAGCCGCCGATCCGGAATATTTATCATCACAATATTTTGTACTGGTACTTGCTTTTCTTTGCCCTGAAAATAATCCGCCGGAAGAATAGGGGGGATCGGTGAGTAGCATGTCAATGCTATGATCCGGAATTTCTTTCATTTGTTCTAAACAATCGCCCTGCATTAGTTTTATCATCGTTGTTCCTCCAATATTCCAGAATATGTCTTGCCATCAATGCTAATAGAGAAATATTTTCCCTGTTCTGTTGCCGTGCAGGATTCCTGATTCAGAATTTTGTTGACTTCTGCCTGGATAGCATTGTAATCATACCCGGCGCAGTTCAGCTTTTCTTTTCGATCAGAACCATCCCCCCACAGTCCGGCAAGTACTTCCTGGGCAATCTCAGCAATACTTCTGTCTGGTGCGGTTCTGTCTGCGAACATGTTGTAATATTTCAGTCCCAATGCCGTACGCTTTGATCTGGCAGTTGCAGAAGTGTCCGCAGGACGTTCGTATTGACACATCACACAATTAGAGGCAATTGCTACGCTATCAGTTGTTTTCAGAGTTTTTAGCACAGCAGGATAGCTTTCGGACAGCTCCTTCAGTAAAAAGTCAAGCTGCATGTCCATATCTCCGATAGATTTGCCACAAGATTTGGCATAGGCAAACAAGGCTTGCTTTCTTGCTCCGTATGTCCACTGTGCCAAGCCATAGCCTGCACAATCTTTCACGAAATTAGCATATGTGCCGTTATCGACGGCTTTTGTATAACTTTCATCTGTGTAGCCTAAAGATTTCTCATAGGTATTTTGCAAATTTTGCGGATTCAAGGCGGATTCCGCTTCAAGGTTTCCCATCAGTCCAGCAACGCCAGCAATTGTCATGCCGGCAGAGATCAGTTTGCACCAAATTTTTTCTGCATTAGTCATTTTTATCATTCTCCTTACTATTATTTTTTAATCTTTTGATAATCTTAGCCGCCCACTGTGCCTCTGGATTGATTTCAGCGTAGTTCTCAAAAATGCTGATCATTTCCATAATGACGATATAGGCAAAGACACAGAACGCTGTGACTGCTCCTGTGATCGTGGAAAATTCCGTAACGTCATAATAATTGCCCAGCACGTTGATCCCTAGATCCAGACCACAGGACGCTGTTATAATCAGGATTTCAGATAATTTGTGCAATCCACCGATCCGCATGTTGCGGCTGCTGATCGCATTCTTGCAGTATGCCTTGATGATCCCGGTCAGATAATCCACAACTGCCAGTCCCGTGATGATAAAAATCATGATAATATATTGCATTG
>CAMWTO010000200.1 GCA_947177205.1 uncultured Ruminococcus sp.
AGTTATTATAGCACAAATATTTTAAAAAGTCAACAGGAATTTTATAATATTTATGATATTTTTGTGAGATTTTATTTCAGGGCAAAAAAATAACCGCCAAAGGCGGTAAGATTCTGGAAAAAATAAATTTCCAAAATCATAAAATCCGAAACATCAGGAGCAGTCTGCGCCTGCCCCTGATTGTTTTTCATTTTTTCACTGCGGTTGCTCTTATGCACGTTCCACCTTACCGGAACGCAGGCATCTGGAGCATACATAGATATGACAGGGAGAACCCTTGACAACCGCCTTGACACGCTGTACATTGGGTTTCCAGGTTCTGTTGGATGCTCTGTGTGAATGAGAAACCTTGTTACCGAATGTAACACCCTTTCCGCAAACTGCACATTTTGCCATTTTGCACACCTCCTTTATGAAGCAATCATAGACATAGAAACCATGTGAGGAAGTCAGCAAAAAACAGATTTAAATACTATTTAAAATTATATTTTTCGCATTTTCCGCACTGATGTAATCTATTATAACATAGTTCCTGAAAAAAAGCAAGTGTTTTTTGAAATTTTTTCAAAAAATTTTTTTAAATTATTTTTTTGAGAAATTTTCTGAGAATTTCTTGAAAATAGGCTTGCAAAGTTTCCGGTTTTGTAGTATAATAGATTCGTGATTATTTTTTCAGAAAGGAGCTCCGGAATTTGAATCTGAGTACAGAAAAAATACTGGAATATTTTGTACGGCTGACGATTATTTTGTTAATTAATCCGCTCCACGAGTGCGCCCATGCCTGGTCTGCTCATAAATTAGGAGATGATACAGCAAAGCAGAAGGGAAGAATGACGCTGTCGCCGTTTGCGCATATTGACCCGTACGGCGCACTGCTGTTATTGTCCTGCGGATTCGGCTGGGCAAAACCTGTTCCTGTCAATGCCAGGAATTTTAAAAATCCTCGGAAAGACATGATGCTTACAGCAATTGTAGGTCCGATCTCTAACCTGGTTGCTGCATTGATCGGAATGATTGCTTACCGGATTTTAGGATCTTTGATGTATGATACTATATATTATTTTATCCTGTTTTATTTTATTATGATTAATATTGATCTGTGTGTATTCAATATGCTCCCTGTGCCGCCTCTGGATGGTTCACGGCTGGTGACATATCTTCTGCCGACCAAAGCCGCATTCTGGTTTATCAAGAATGAGAGATTTTTTTACGGCATTGTCATGCTCCTGATGATAACCGGAATTTTAAGTATGCCCCTTGATTTTCTGAGTGGTCTGATATTTCAAGGCTTGGTCTCACTAACAAGCTGGATTCCGGAAATTTTCTGAGTTGTTATGACAGAATTGAAGTTCAAGTTAGAAGTCTTTGAAGGTCCTTTGGATTTGTTACTGCATCTGATTACAAAACATAAACTGAATATCCATGATATTGAAATTTCTGCACTTTTGGAGCAATACTTATCTTATATTGACCAGGCGAGGGAACAGAATCTGGAATTAGCCGGGGAATTTCTGGAAATGGCGGCAAGATTAATCTATATCAAGACAATTTCACTGCTCCCGAAACAGGAAGAAGCAGAAAAGGCGAAACAGGAGCTCCAGGGGACTTTAATGGAGTATGCCATTGCACAGGCAGCGGCTTTGCAATTGCAGAAACGTTTCACGGATGATATTTTCGTCAGAAAGCCTGTGAAGCTCCCGAAAATCCGACAGAATTATGATTTGCAGCATTCTCCGCAGCAGCTTGCGGCATGCTATGCCCAGATCCGCAGAACAGATGTCTATCAGAAAGTTCTCACGGAGAAAAAGACAGAGAAACTTGCAGAAAAAATTACAGATACTGTCCGGCAGAAAAAAACAGTGTCTGTGAGTTCCCGAATTATTTATGTATTAAGACAGCTTTACGGCGGCAGAAGCGTTCAAGTGAATTCACTCTATGAAAATATCACAGATCATTCCATCAGAGTTGCAGTTTTCCTTGCCGTTCTGGAGCTGACAAGATTCGGCAGGACAATCCTCAGTGAAGATAATACCGTTCTGAGATTATGTGAAAAATATCAGAAATCCAGGAAAGCAGGTGATGTGTCATGACAGAACAGGAACGGCTTGCCGCCATGACAGAGGCGATTTTATTCTCCGCCGGAGAACCTGTGGAAATTTCCAGAATTGCCAGGACGTTGGGGATTCTGGAAAGAGATGCAGTTTTTATCACGGAACTTTTGCAAGATCGCTATGCAGAGACGAACAGCGCCTTGCAGATTCTGCATCTTGGAAATTCCGTCCAGATCGGGACAAAGCCGGAATTTGCGGCAATCATCCGGACGGCACTGGAAACAAAGCGAATGCAGCCATTATCCAGTGCGGCAATGGAAGTCCTGACAATTATTGCATATAATCAGCCAGTCAGCAAAAATTTTGTGGCACGTGTCCGTGGGATTGACAGTTCATCCATTGTGAATTCGCTCCACGATAAGGGCTTATTGGAAGAAGCTGGTCGGATTGATGTGCCGGGGCGTCCGGTTGCTTACCGGACGACGGATGTATTTCTGCGGTCGTTCGGACTTCATTCCCTGGAAGATCTGCCAGCATTGGAAGTTCCCGTCCAGGATGGAGAATTCACGGGAGAAATTTCAGAAAAGCCGGAACAGGATGTGACAGCATGATTGTTCTGCAAATACTATTAAAAATTATATTATATTTTTTGTTATTTTTGCTGATTTTGTGCGGGATTGTCTGTCTGTCAAGTGTTGCTGTAAAAATTAGTTTCTGGGACGAAAAATTCACCTGGAGCGTTTGTTATTTCGGATTTCAGATCATTC
>CAMWTO010000201.1 GCA_947177205.1 uncultured Ruminococcus sp.
CCAGAGCTGCTGTGTGATTCTGAGCATAATTAAATTTCTCCTGTCATAAAAATATAAATTTAAATTATTATCTGCATTCCAGGAGAAAATATTTCTGGAAATCCTTAATTATCATTTATTCAGATAAGCCGAAGCTCCGGATTAATGTTTCTTTGTTGCGCCAGTCCTGTTTGACTTTCACAAAACATTGCAGATTGACTTGAATTTCAAAGAAATTTTCCAGATCATGCCTTGCGGAACTTGCGATTTTTTTCAGCATTGCACCGTTCTTCCCAATCACAATTCCCTTATGAGAATCCCGTTCACAGTAGATTACGGCAGAGATGTCTAACAGATCCTTGTCCTGCCGTTCCTGCATTTTTTCAATTGTTACGGCAATTCCGTGGGGAACTTCTTCATTGAGCAATCGCAGTAATTTTTCCCGGATCATCTCGGCGGCAAGCACTCGTTCCGGCTGGTCGGTGAATTTATCATCCGGGAAAAAATGCACGGATGGTTGTGCAAGTTCTCCGGCAACTTGCAGAATCTGATTTAATCCGTCTTTCTGCGATGCACTTACGGGGATAATTGCATATGGATGATACTGGTTTTCCAGTTTCAGCATGAACGGCATCATCCGGGATTTGTCCTGCATCAGATCAATTTTATTCAGGAGAATCACACAGGCAATTTTTTTCTGTGCCAGATTCCGGAGCATTGTCTCATCCTGTTCATGGAGCTGTTTTGTACAGTCAATGACATACAAAACAGCATCTGCCTCGGATGTGGAATCTTCTGCTGTCTTTAGCATGTGACCACTGAGTTTGTTCTTGGGCTTGTGCAGACCGGGTGTATCAATAAACACATACTGGATTTGATCCTGTGTGAGAATGCCTGTGATCCGGGTTCTTGTCGTCTGCGGCTTACTGCTGACGGATGCGATTTTCTCACCGATCAGGGCATTGAGAAGGGTGGACTTTCCGGCGTTTGTGCGTCCTGATAATGTCAAAAAGATAGATTTTTGTTCTGCCATAATCAGAATTCCTTTCTGGGATTTCATATTATTTTATATTTTAATTATTAATATATTCTTTAATTTTCTGTCGAAGATGTGTAGGTCAGTTCCCTGGAGATGCCGAGCTTGTCAAGAACCGATTCTTCTTTCTCACGCATGATTCTCTCATCCAGTGGACTTGTTTCGTGATCGTAGCCCAGCAGGTGCAGCATGGAATGAACAGTTAAAAAGCCGATTTCACGGCTCAGGGAGTGTCCATAGATATTTGCCTGCTTGACGGCTGTTTCAATGGAAATCACAATATCACCAAGCAGGACAGCCCCTGTTTCCGTGTTGAGTTCCATTCTGCCGTCCTCGCTTGTCAGCGGAAATGACAGCACATCTGTCACGCTGTCTTTCTGCCGGTAGGATTTATTAAGTTTTTTGATTTCCTGATTGGACACAAAAGAAACACTGACTTCCGCATTCTGCGTGAATCCCTCGGAAATCAGGACAGCGTGACAACAGCGCCGGATTAAAAGCCGGATGCCGGACGGAATCTTTACATTTGTCTGATCATTTTTAATACATACTTTGAGTTTACCTGTTTGCTGTGCCATAATGGAACTTCCTTTCTGAAATAAAAAATAGAAATTTTAATAAATAATAATATAGAGAATGAATTTAAAATTATTTAAAATTATTAAAATTATTTGCGATCCTTGTTATGATAATAATTTTCGTATGCCTTGATAATATCCTGCACGAGTCTGTGGCGGACAACGTCCTTCTCTGTGAATTTCTGGATGGCAATATCATCAATTTTCTGGAGAACTTTCATGGCTTCGATCAAGCCGGATTTTCTTTTTTCCGGCAGATCAATCTGTGTAATGTCCCCCGTGATGACCATTTTGCTGTTGTTGCCCAGGCGTGTCAGGAACATTTTAATCTGTTCTGAAGTTGTGTTCTGTGCCTCATCCAGAATCACAAAGGCATCATCAAGCGTCCGTCCACGCATGTAGGCGAGGGGAGCAACTTCTATGATATTTTTTTCCATATATTTCGCAAAGGATTCCGCACCGAACATGTCAAACAGTGCATCATACAAAGGTCTTAAATACGGATAGACCTTGTCTTGCAGATCACCGGGGAGGAAGCCCAGTTTTTCGCCTGCCTCCACCGCAGGACGTGTCAGGATGATTTTTTGCACCTGGTGTGCCTTGAATGCCCGGACGGCAAGCGCAACGGCAAGATACGTTTTTCCCGTTCCGGCAGGACCAATGCCCAGAACGATCGTATTTTTCTTGATGGCATCGACATATTTCTTCTGTCCGACTGTTTTCGGACGGATGACTTTGCCGCTGACGGTCATACAGATGCCGTCTGTGCTGATGGACTGGAGCGCTTCCGCCTCGCCGTCTGAGATCATTGACATGACATAACGCACCGTCTGTTCTGAAATTTGCTGCCCCTTGTCGGCAAGCGAACCGAGCATTTGGAGCGCCTGCACAGCGGACTCCGTCTGTTCCGGACTTCCGGAAACGACAATCTCACCGCCCCGACCCGTCAGCATGACATGATACTCTCTTTGGAGCAGCGTTAAATTTTCATCATAATTACCGAATACCGCCTGCATACTGGAAGGATTTTCAAAACGGACATGTTTTTCCGTGCGTTCTGCATTTTCTAAATTTTCTATCAAATTCTTCACCTTGCCTGAAATTTATGATTTATCAAAAATTATTTTTTTTATTATAGCATAGATCCGACTGGCAATCAACAAAAAAAACATTTTTTAACCAATCTGTTAATTTTGAGTTAATTTTATGA
>CAMWTO010000202.1 GCA_947177205.1 uncultured Ruminococcus sp.
CCCCAGTTCAGCCCACGTTGCCCCTGTGTGCGATTTTCAGGACATAAATCGTAAAACGATACCCTGAAAAAAATCAGGCAGGCTGTGAGCCGTTTGTGAGCAAGTTTCAGGACGGCACATATCTGCCTGATTCAGGATGGGCAGAGGAAAAATAAAAATTGCAGGTTAAAGTTTGGTCGCTTGAAGCGACCAAACATTCACATCGTCGGGCAAAGCCCGCCGAAATACAGACATTCGAAAGAAAAAGAGGCAAGTCGCATGATTAGGAGGTTTGATAGAATGCAGTCGGATCGTACAGAAAAAAAGAACTGTAATCAAGCAAATTCGGACTTTTCACAGGTTGCAAGTGAGAAAAAGAAGTCGAGATTCGGCTTGAAGCTATTTCCGGAAACATTGTCTATGATAGACACACTCTATGCAAAGGATAACTGCAAATCACGTTCGGAATTTATCGAGAAAGCAGTAAAATTTTATTGTGGCTATCTCATGAATCAGGAAAATATGACTACAGAGTTTGTCGCTCCGCAAATTGCTGCACTGACGGAAGGTATCATCAAGGGGAGCGAACAGAAACTATGCCGTGCCATGTTCAAAATCGCTGTAGAACTTGGTGCAGTCACGCATATGCTTGCAGCAATGAATCAAATTGATGAGCAGACGCTTTTCAAATTACGTTCTATGTGTACAGATGAAGTCCGTCACATCAACGGCGTGATTAACTTTGAAAAAACTGTCCGCTATCAGCATGGACAGTAAAATTTTATGAATGGTAGATTAATTCTGACGAGTCGCTATCTGAAAAGTGGTACAGCCCAAAATACTTCCAGGCGGAGAAACTATACAAAATATATCGCTACCCGTGAAACAGTCGAAATCCGTTATCAGAATTCTTTTCATGATGTTAATGCTCCTGCTACAGCAAAGCAGAAGAATCTAATCAAAGAATTGCTGACGGATTTTCCTGAATCAAAAAATTATCTTGAATATGCTGATTATACTGCTTACCCTACAGTTGGAAATGCAAGTGAACTAATTTCCACAATCGTGGAACAGAATGTTGACATCATTGGAAACAAGAAAAATTTTGTTGGTTATATGGCAATGCGTCCGGGTGCTGAAAAGCGTGGCGCACATGGATTGTTTAATGATAATGACAAGCCCATTATTCTGAATCAGGCAGCAAATGAAATTGCGAATCATCAATGTAAAGCAGATACATCAAGGGAAATGTTTGGTCGCATGTGATTTCGCTGCGGAGAAGTGATGCAGTCCGACTTGGCTATGATAATTCTGACAGCTGGCGTGAACTCGTCAAGCGGCATATCACGGAAATAGCAACTGCTCATAAGATTCCGCTGTGTAATCTGAAATGGTATGCGGCATTTCATAACACGACCCATCATCCTCACATTCATCTGCTCGTATATTCGACAGACCCGAAACAGGGCTATCTCACGAAAAAAGGCATTGAAAAAATGCGTTCCATGCTTACAAATGATATTTTTCAGGATAAATTGCAGAGTATCTATCAGGAACAGACTGTCAGCCGTGATGATTTGAAAAAATTATCAGAAGAAGAATTCAATGAAATTCTGAAACAGATTCAGGATAGTAAAGTTCATCATCCGAAACTGGAACAGTTAGTCAAAAAACTCTATATACAGCTGAGAAAAACAAAAGGAAAAAAAGTATATGGTTATCTTCCAAAAGAAGTCAAGCAGACAGTCAACGAAATTTTTGCTGAACTTGCAAAGGATGATAAAATTAATCTGCTCTATGAAAAATGGTGTCAGCTTGAAAAATTGAAATATAAGTCTTATACGATACAAAAACCGGAACTGCGATCACTTACTGAAAACAAGGCATTTCATTCTGTCAGAAACATGATTATCAAAAATGGACAGCCTCATCATGCTCGGACAGCCGGACAATCTTGAGATTGAAAAAGATCTCACAGAAGATATTTATTATCAGTTGGATTGGTCGGAAGATTACAGAAAGGCTTATGGACTATTGAACAAATCAAATCTGGCAGAGCAGGAAAAAGAGAAATGTCTTGGACTGCTCATCAACGAAGCGAAGGACGGAAATATCCTTGCTCTGCTTGACTTAGGAAAAATCTATGACAGTGATTTTCTTGGAGAAGCAGATGCGGAAAAATCATATCAATGCTATGCAAAGGTACTGAATGAAATGATAATTCTGGAACCGAAAGCAAAGAAAATCAGAGCAGGTCTGCAATATCAGATTGGAAAGATGTTCTGTTATGGGATAGGCACAGAAAAAAATCCGGAGAAAGCGTTGGAATATCTCACTCTGTCAGAACAAGCCGGAAATCTGTATGCGAAAAGACTACTCGGCAGAGAACTTCTGTCCGGTGAAAATATTCTGAAAGACACTGAAAGTGGAATCAGAATACTTTCCGAATGTGTCGAAAGCAATGATTTATCTTCTGCTTATCTGCTTGCGAAATTTCTGCTGAAAGATACAGCATACAGAAATCCAGTGAAAGCAATGGAACTTCTGAAAAAGTCAGCAGAGCAGAATGCATGGGCATCATTTCTGCTCGGAAAGCTGTATCTGTTCGGAACCGATGAAACTGAACCGGACAGAGAATCTACTGTCCTGTGGCTGACGAAATCCTCAGAGGGTGGAAATGCATATGCTCAGGAACTACGCAACAGCATGGAACAATTTCAGAATCAG
>CAMWTO010000203.1 GCA_947177205.1 uncultured Ruminococcus sp.
TCACCTGTACATGGGGCGACAGTGTTTTAGAAGATACAGACAAGGAATTTCAGCGCAGATTACAGCTGGTGACTTCCGGAAATCTGAAACCTGAAAAAATGATTGCCTGGTATTTTGGATGTTCCGAGGAAGAAGCAATATCCTATCTGCCGGAGCAGTCCAATGACGGCGGTCTGTTTGATGGTGATGTTTAATGCGTGATTATGAACCGGATGTCAGTCAGATCCTGGCGTTGTATCAGCAACTTGAGGATGATATGATTGCATCCATGACTAAGCGTATGCTGAAAATGGGCAAAGTGTCGGAATCTACAAAGTATGAAGCCGAGATCCTGCAAGCCGCAGGGATTGTCTATCAAGACGTCCTGGAGCTGATCGCACAGCGGACGGACGCTACAAAGCAGCACGTCAAAGCATTGTTTGAGGACGCAGGTGTGCAGACGCTCTCCATTGACAACCAGATTCATAAGCAAAACGGCATTCTTCCGGTGGACATCCGGCAGGATGCTTCTTTGTTGCAGATTCTGGAAGCCGGCTATAAGAAAACACTCGGCACGATGAAAAATCTGGTCAATACAACCGCAAATCTCGCACAGACGGCATTTATTTCCGCTTGTGACCGGGCATACATGCAGGTCAGTTCCGGAGCGTTCAGCTATCAGCAGGCAATCCGGCAGGCTGTGAAAAGTTTTGGCGACACTGGGGCAATGGTGCAGTACCCGTCCGGACATCGTGAACGGATGGATGTTGCTGTGCGTCGTGCGGTTCTGACGGGTGTCGGACAGACTTCCGCAAGCGTCGCACTCCAACATGCCAAAGATTCGGACTGCAAATTCATGGAGCTGACAGCACATTCTGGAGCAAGACCGGATCATGCCGCATGGCAGGGGCAACTTGTTTCTCTGGACGGCAAGAACGTCGGCAAGATCATTGACGGCTTGCGTGTGTTCTCCCTGGATCAGATCGGCTACGGCACGGGTGCGGGATTCAAGGGTTGGAATTGCCGGCACAACTGGCATCCTTACTATGTGGGCTTGTCAACGCCGAATTACACGCCGGAACAGCTCAAAGCACTGGATGCAAAGAATATCGAATACAACGGCAAATTCTATACAGAATATGAAATCTCGCAAATGCAGAGAGCCGCAGAACGCAAAGTAAGAGTCTTAAAGCGTCAGGTTATTGCGTCCCAGACGGCTTTGGAGAACGCTCCGGATGATCTGACAAGAGCCGAGTTGCAGGCAGATTACACGCAAAATGCTGTGAAACTCAAAAAAGCCCGGAAAGCGTTGCAGGAGTTCTGCAAGCAGACCGGACGGCGTAACGATACATTCCGGACGCAGGTTGAGGGATTCAGTCGCAGTCAGGCACAGAAAGCTGTGTGGGCGGATAAAAAATCACAGAAAGACTTAACTTTTACACCATTAAACATTCAGGAAATATTCCAAAAATTTTTAAACAATTCTGATAAAAAAGGCTCAGAAAGCATTGACAAATCTAATAAAAATGGTATAATAAAAGATAGAAAGCTGATAGTCAATGGAAAAGAAATCTTAGTTACTATATCAGAAAGAACTCATAAATTTCCAGACGGACGTGGAAGATCTAAATTCAAACGTGATGCCATCATTTTTCATATAGAAGATGATATGTCATTTATTTTCCCAAAAGATCTTGATTCCAACAATCAGACTATGACACCTGAAATTGCAATATCTGCATGGCAATCAGTTCCAAAGGCTCTTAGAGAGAAAGCACCTAGAGTAATAGAATTTGTCGATTATGAGAATCCAATCGATGCAATTTGGCGGAAAAGATATCTTAATTTTAATGCATCATATGCTTGCAGTGGAAATGATAGAATCGTATTCTGGAAACGTCAATCTCCACATATTCTTGAAAGAGTAATTGAAACATATTGTCATGAAATAGGGCATACTATTGATGCAAATTTATTGCCTAGGGGAAAAAAATTCTCTGAAACATCGGAATGGATTTCAGCGATAGAAAAGGATAAAATAATTTCTGGTTTTCAAAGTCCTACTGTGTATGGTAGAAATTCTATTTACGAAGATTTTGCAGAAAGTGTAAAGGAATATGTGAAAAATCCAATACTTTTTAGTTTAAATTTTCCTAACAGATATAGTTTACTAAAAAAAATAATTGGAAAATTATAGGAGTGATAGTAATGGCAAGTCAAAAAGATGATCATGAAAATAATTTATTTGAACCTGTGCGAATGGATTTTAAAACTCCTGCAGGTGGAGCATATGCTGTTTTTTTTAATTATGATGAAAATCATAAAGCCTGTAAACCAGAAGATGCTTATTGGATTCATATTCACGAATTTACTGCTGATGGTAAGTTAATTCAGGAAACCATTGGATTTGGTCCGAAAGCACCTGTATCAGAATCAAATTAGAAGATTTGAATAAAAAAAGCATTGCCAGAAATGACAGTGCTATTTTTATACCCAAAATCAAGAAATGGAGGTAAATTTTAATGACAGAAGAAACCAAACAGCCAGAAACAGAGCCGGCAGAAAATCAGCAGAAGTACAAT
>CAMWTO010000204.1 GCA_947177205.1 uncultured Ruminococcus sp.
CAATTACATTTTATTTTAGCATATTTTAAAGCAAAAGTCAAGTGCCGTGCAGAATGATTTTTCAGAAAAAACAGTTGACTTATAAAACAGATTTTGTTATAATATAATAGGGTGATAATTATGGAATATTCTGCAATCGCAAGAGAAATGATGCAGTTGCTCCAGTCAGATCTTGAAAACTATCTGCAAGGCAGAAAAGAAAATTATTGCTATCAGGAAGAATTTTCTGAAGAATATGGCAAAGATGATAAAAATTACACAAATCGCACAAGACTATGCTATGCGTTATTCTATGCAGAGCAAGAAATACCTGAAAAAGAAACAATCATCCGGGAGCTGTTCCAGGAAGAAGTCATCTCCAGAGAAAATGACGATTTTCAGGGAATCGGCGTAAATCTGGAATTATTGTCTGTTATGCTCCGGGAATATGAGCCGCTTGATTCTGCGCTGTTTCAAAGGGCAAAAGATGCCAATTATGATTGCTTCTGCGGTTACGACCCAGCGATTTATCGCTATGAATCGCTTGCAGATCTGGATTTGACGGATTATGTACAGATGGCAGGCGATATGCATCTCCCGGAATATGCCTGCCGTTTCGTGGATGTATTTAAAAAACAAGAGCTGACGTTGGAACAGTTGCAGGAATTAAGACTTTTCGCAAAATACGATACGCACAGGGACTGCGACCGTGAACTTGCTGTGACAAAGATCTACGAGGCAATGCAGAATGCGCCGGATATCGACAGACATTCGTTTGCTTTCTGCCGTTCCGTGGAGGAATACATTGAATTGCTGATTCAGAAACAGGATACTGCACAGGCACTGACTATCTTTCTGGAACATGCAGACAATTTCCGGGAGGATTTCGGATCATACAGCATCCTTGGCGCAGAACTCATGTTACAGGATTCCGCCTGCAGAGAATCCGTTTGGACGAAAATCCATCCGCTGATTCTGGAAATGCTGAAAGAAGAGGAAATCCCGTTTAACAGCTATCATTCTTTTGCAGAATGTGCAGACAGGATGAGAAAACCGGGACTTGCCGGCGCAATCCGGGAAGCCTATGCCAATCTTCTAAGAGAACAGGAGAACGATAATGAATCAGAATCATCAGAATAAGAATATCCGGAAAATTTTAATCTCTGAAAAGGAAATCCAGAACAAAATCTCCGAAGCCGGAAACTTCATCAATCAGCTCTATGACGGCAAGCCAATTCTGCTTGTTAGTATCTTAAAGGGCGGATTTATCTTTCTGGCAGATGTTGCCCGGAAAGTCCATGTCCCCTGTGAAATCGGCTTTATGACGGCACAGAGTTATTTTGACAAGACCTGTTCTTCCGGACATGTCGAAATTACAATGGATCTACAACAGGATATTTCGGATTATCATGTTGTCCTGATCGAGGATATCATTGACACAGGACGGACGCTTGCGGAGATCCTGAAAATTCTCAACTCCCGGAATCCCCTGTCCCTTCATATGATTACGCTCCTGGACAAACCATCACGCAGAATTGTCAATTGCAAGCCAGATCTGGCATTATTTCAGATTCCGGATGTATTTGTCGTGGGTTATGGAATGGACTACGGAGAGAAGTACCGGAATTTGCCCTATATTGCGGAATTGCAATAATTTAATTAATTAAAAAACAGAAAGCGAGAATTTACTGTTATGAAATATTCCCTTGAAAAAACGATCAGCCATATTGAAAAAGCCACAAAAATTCTCGAAAAAATTGACGAAGAAATCATGCCCCGGATTCTGCACGTGACAGCATCTCTGGTTATCTTTGCTTATATCGTGAAATTCATCCTGCATATTTTTAAATAATTTTTTAATTAAAAAAATCTGACCCGGATTGTGATGTTGCCCGGATCAGGTTTCTGATTTTTAAGTTTTAAAATTATTTTTTAATTTAAAAATGATTCCTGTGTGTTAGATTCTCCGGAAATCGAAATATCATCCAGCATGAAATCATTCGTTCCCTCCGCCGTCTGGAAGTGAATCAGAATGTTTGTGGCATCCGCCGGGATTTCAAATTCCGCTTGAATTTCGGACCATTCTCCCTTTATAGAATCCGTTCCGCCAATCTCCTGACGCTGTTGTGTGCCATCGCTGTCAACATAACTGATCTGCATCTGAATCTGGTCAGATTCCGCCGACTGCACCCAAGCGCTGAACTGATAAGTTTTTCCGGCTGTCAGGATCGTTTCGTCCGAGAAAGAAACGCCCTGCCAGTTTTCACGGCGATCTGAAACATACAAACAGTAGTTTCCGGCGTGATGTTCATCATTTGTTGTCCGGATGGATGTACCGCCAAAGCTGTCCCAACCATCCGTACCGTTTTCAAAATCCGCATTATGCAGAATGGTCTTGTCGTCATCTGCGGCCGCAACAACTGCAGGGACGGAGCTGCTCATCATCATAATGGCAGAAAGAAAACCGGCGAATTTTTGCATTTTCATGGCATTGTCCTCCTCATAGTTTTAAAAATTTTAAATTTGAAATAACCCGGATTGCGATTCTGTAAATTTTATAATATCTGTTATAATT
>CAMWTO010000205.1 GCA_947177205.1 uncultured Ruminococcus sp.
GCTGCGGCTCGGGAATTTGCTTTTTTTATGGGTGGGATGTTTTTTGGCGGTTACGTTTTTACTGATACTACCGTCACGCTCTGCACAATAATCAAGGCATATTATCCTGCCATAATAAGATTATTCCAAAAAGTAGTATATAGGTATCCGCTCAATAATATAGCGAGCAGTCTAAAAAGGTCCAAGAAACTCCATAGACAGATTAGAAAAGCCACAGTTTAGATTGGACTGTGGCTTTTCTGATAAGATATGATTGAATTTATTTACAGTAGTCAGGGAGAGATTCAGACCAGGGCATAAGGTTATCCAGCTGATCTGAATCCGGTTCATAGCCAAGCTTCGAAAGCTCAATCAGCAGATATGTCAGATATCCGAAAACATTGAGGTTGTTGAGCTTGGCGGATTCTATGATACTGTAGCATTTTGCACTCGCGTCAGCACCCTTATCGGTGTCTGAGAACAGCCAGTTTTTACGTCCGATGACAAAAGGTTTTATTGCCCGTTCAGCACGATTGTTGGTCAGCTCAATGCAGTTATCAAGCAGCACATTATTCAGATGCTTTTTGTGATTAAGGGAATAATTCACAGCCTTATCCAGATTTGAACCGTTTGCCGCCTGTATTGTACCAAGGAATTTCCAGTATTCATCAAGCAAAGGTCTGAGTATTTCAGAACGGTTTTCAGTTTGGTCATTTTCAGGTACATTTTTAAAGCCCTCGTCTGCGGCAAAAATTCTGCCGATTAGTTCGAGTGCCTGAGCTGCTTTTGAATTTTTATTATTCACGCCTTTGGGCAGACATTCTGTGAACTTCCGCCTTGCATGAGCCCAGCAGCCGACCCGTACCGTCTTTTCTGCGGCATTATAGGCGGAGTATCCGTCGGTCTGCAGGTATCCTGAATAGCCGCCAAGTATTTTCTCAACCACCTTGCTCGACCGTGTGGCATGGTAGTAGTACAGCGACATTTTTCTTTCAGAATCCCTGCCGCTGCAGAATAGACTGTGCGTCCACCTGCTTTCCGTCACGTTTCAGAACTCTCAGCATAGTCTCATCTGCATGGATTACCTTCTCCTGCAAAAGAAGTTCCTTTATTCTGTTCCACAGCGGTCCAAACCACCGTGAACTGCGGATTATCCAGTTAGCAAGAGTGTTTCTGCCGATTTCAACACCCTCAGCTTTCAGATACTGTTCCTGACGGTACAGCGGTATCCCAAGCTGATATTTCTGCTGCATAATATATGCGACAGTTCCAGCAGTTGCCATGCTCTTCTTCATGATAGAAGCAGGGACAGGTGCTTTAAATATCTTTGTCAGCTCATCGTCTGTACAATGCGTACATTTGTATACCTTACAGTAGATGTCAATGACATACATCTGTGCAGGAATGATATTCATCTCACTGCGGACAAATTCCTCACCGATGCAGGTTAACTCTTCTCCGCACTCTTCACAGACAGGGTTCTCCATTTCACAGACCTGCCTGATATGCTTCACATTTGCAGTAATCTCTGCTTTGGTGCGCTTTTTCTTTCGGGTGTGCACTGCGACAAGAGTTTCCTGTGTAGGTTCAGGAGCTGCGGCTACGTACTCTTTTTCAGCTTCATTAAACAGTGACAGCTGCTCTGAACCGTCGATGTATTTTGTCTGCTCACTGGACTTGCCGAACATCTTTTTCTGACTTTTTATCAGCATTTCTGTGAGATTGGAAATACGTACATCCTGCTGCTCAACTTTATTTTTCAGCCGTGCATTTTCATTCTGAAGTGACTGTATCAAAGCGATTGCTTCATCAAAATTTTTTATTTCATTTATGCTCATTACAGACACCTCTTTCTGTTCATTTCTGATATTTAAATTATACCACAAAATCAAAGAAAAGTCCAGTATTTCAGTGAAATTTCAAATAAAAAACAGGAGTGGAAAATCTCCTGTTTTCAGATAATATCACGATGTTTCTCAGTACGTTTTATTGCCTTTGGCTGCTCTATCGACAGCCCCTGCATCAGCCATGTATATTGCTCCGATGTCAGCTGTTTTGCTTCTGATTCATTGCGCAACCATTGAAACGCTCCATTGTCCAGACGCTTGTACATCAGCAGAAATCCGTCTCCTTCCCACAGTAATGCTTTCAGTCGGTCACGCTTTCTTCCGCAAAACAAAAACACACTTCTCGAGCATGGTTCAAGTCCGAAATTCTGCTGAACTATCGCTGCAAGTCCGTCGATAGACCGTCTCATATCCGTGTATCCACAGACGATGTACACTGATGCTGCTTTCAGTTCTTTCAGCATTGGCTCATTCCTCGAAGAATCACCGACAGTGTTTCAGGTGATACTGTTTCAGGCAGTTCAATTGTTATTCCATTTCCTGTGATTCTTATTACATCAGCTGGTGCTTTTTCAAAATCAGGCACCGCTGGTTTCACCAGAACTATATCATGCCTTTCACTTGATTCAAGCATTGCTTCGCAAACTTTTCTCAGCCGGTAATAGAAGGTTTTTATATTCACATCATTTTAGGAACACCATGCCTGTACCGTCTTTCC